>JBHHYT010000024.1:0-26241 GCA_046757705.1 Thermodesulfobacteriota bacterium | reverse complement strand
CCGAACGCCTTTTTTAAGTTAACAATTTTTATCATATTTGCCGCCCACTATCAAGCAAGAGTCTCATATCATGAAGGAGCTCATGATGTAGTCGGATACGAGTATCATGACGCTGGCGGTGACCACCGAGTTGGTGGCCGCCCTCCCGACGCCCTCTGCCCCTCCCGTGGTGTAGAAGCCGTTGTAGCTCGCCACCAGCGTGGTTATGAGGCCGAAGACAACGGACTTGGATAGCCCGGCGAATATGTCGTTGAGCGTGACGAAGTCCACCGTCCTGCCTATGTAGACGCCGGGGTTTATGCCGAGCAGCTTCACCCCGATCAGGTAGCCGCCGAGCACGCCGACGAAGTCGGTTACGACGGCCAGGAGCGGGAACATGAAGATGCCCGCCAGGACCCTCGGCGTCACCAGGTACTTTATCGGGTTTACGGCCATGGTCACCAGGGCGTCTATCTGCTCGGTGACGCGCATGGTGCCGAGCTCGGTGGCCATGGCGCTGCCCGCGCGCCCGGTCACCATCAGGCCGGTGAGCACCGGGCCCAGCTCCCTTGCCATGGAGAGGGCGACCGTGGGGCCCACCAGGCTCTCCGCGCCGAACCTCTTCAGCGCGTTGTAGCTCTGGAGGGCGAGCACCATGCCGGTGAACGAGCCGGTGAGGATGACGACGAATAGGCTCTGGACGCCCACGAACTCCATCTGCTTGAAGATGTTCCGGAGCTTTATCGGGGGCACGACGGCGTACATGGCCGCATGGACGAGCATCAGCGCCATCAGCCCCGTGGAGTTGATTATTTTTTCGGTAAGCTTACCGATCTTCTCAAGGTACTCTTTCATGTCCTCATACGTATACGCGCGGGACCCGCGCCGATATGCCGCAGAATATCTCGTAGCTGATGGTGCCGGCCAGCCCGGCCACCTCTTCGGCGGTTATCGCCTCGTTGCCTTGCCTGCCTATCAGGACCGCCTCGTCCCCGGCGCTTACGCCGGGCACATCGGTTACGTCGCACATCGTAAGGTCCATGCACACGGCCCCTGCTATCGGGGCCCTGCGCCCGCGCACGAGCACCGAGCCCCTGTTGGAAAGGAGCCTGGGGAGCCCGTCCCCGTAGCCTATGGGGAGGATCGCGATGGTGCTCTTTCTCGCCGTTACGAAGCTCCTACCGTAGCTCACCGGCGAGCCCGCCGGCAGCGTCTTCAGGTGCAGTATCCGCGTTTTCAGGCTCATGACCGGGGCAAGCTCCACCGCGTCCCTCAGGTGAGGTGCGGGGTACGAGCCGTAGAGCATGATGCCGGGCCTTACGAGGTCGAGCCGGGAGCCCGGCAGGTCGACCGTGGCCGCGCTGTTGGCAACGTCGATTATCGCCGGGGCGATGCCTTTGCCTTTTATCTCCTCCACGGCCTTCAGGAACAGGGCGAGCTGTGCCCGCGTGAAGCTCCTGTCCAGGGCCTCGGCCTCGGAGAAGTGCGAGAGCACGGCCTCGACCTCGATGTTCGCGAGCCTCCTGAGCTCATCGAAGAATGGAGCGACGTCGCCGGGCAGAAGCCCGAGGCGTCCCATCCCGGTGTCTATCTTGACGTGTATTTTTTTTACCGTCCCCGAGCCGCGTGCGAAGCCGTCTATGCGGCGGGCGGTGGAGATGTCCGAGATGACGGGGGTAAGGTCGTGTTCGAAGAGTCCCTCTGTCTGGCCGGGGAAGACGCCTCCGAGGACCACCACCGGGGCCTTTACGCCCCCGGCCCTCAGGCGCGCCCCCTCCTCGGGCATGGCGACCCCGAGGTACTCGCAGCCGAGGCCTTCGAGCAGGCCGGCCACCTCGAGGTCTCCGTGGCCGTAGGCGTTGGCCTTGACGACGGCCATCATCCGGGTGGCCCCGGAGGTCTTTGACCTCAACTGTCTATAGTTGAATCGAAGCGCCCCCATGTCTATGATAGCGGAGGTCGGCCTGTTTTCCAATTGGAAGTTACCCCCTTGAGAAAGGACGAAGAAAACGCAAGGTTTAACAGATACTTAATAGCACCATTCGGGGGAGTATGTAAAGTGAAAAAGCGGACAGGCACAAAGTACGGCCCGCCTGTCCGGGAAGGGGACGGGGCAAAAAAGAGGCCCGCGCCTTGTTCGGCGCGGGCCTCGCGTAAGACCCTGGTGCGGGACGCCTCAGCCGGTGGCCAGCGCGTCCCTGTCGCGCGAAAGCGCGTGCTGCAGCTTTTTGAGCGCGCTCGACTCGATCTGCCTTACCCGCTCCCTCGTAAGGCCGAGCCTGTCACCTATCTTCTGTAGGCTCTCGGGCTCGTCGTTCATGACCCTCTTCTCCACGACCATCCGCTCCTTTTCGTTGAGCAGCGCCAGCGCGCCGGTGACCTCCCTCTTTACGATGGCGCGCTCCTGGCTCTCGGCCACGGCGTCGACGGGGTCGGCGTCCACGTCCTGGAGCATGTCCAGATGCGTTGCGCCGTCGTCACCGAGCGCGGCGTTCAGGGAGAGGTCGTGCGGGAACTCGACCTCCCCGGCGCTTCCCGCGCCGGGCGTCGCTTCACCCCCGTTCCGGTAGAAGAGCTTCCTCTTGAGGGCCTTGGCGTTGTGCTTGACCAGCCCCCTGGTCTTGAGGATGAAATCCTGCATGCAGGACCTTATCCACCAGGTGGCGTATGTTATGAGGCGGAAGCCCTTGTAGGGGTTGAACTTCTTTACGGCCACCATCAGCCCGATGTTGCCCTCCTGAATGAGGTCGGCGAGCCTGCACCCGTACTGGCGGAACTCGAGCGCTATCTTTATGACGTAGCGCAGGTTGGAGACCACCAGCCTGTGGGCGTCCTCCATCGATTTGTTCCTGTAGTAGCGTTCCGCTATGGTGAACTCGTCCTCTGGGGAGAGCACCGGGTAGCGGCTGACCTCCGCGAGATAGCTCTGCAGGGTATTGTCGGATACGACCGGAAGACCCATCCTTTAACTCCTCCTGTGTTTGGCAGTCAAAATTTAGAGTGCTAATATTATATTAACTTTTGATGTATCTGTCAATAAAAAGGAGGGCCTGACCTGTTCAGACCTTCCGCTGATAATTCAAGGATGAGTTATCAAGAGGTTCCAGAAGGGCCCTTCGCGCTGTCTCGCCGTGGCCAGCTCCTGCCGACGGGCGAAGTGCCTGCGCCCCCCGCCCCCGCCAAAAAAAACGGCCCGCCCCCCTTCGGGGCCGGGCCTGTGCGAGGCGATGGGGCGCCCTTCGTCAGTGGGGCTCTTCGAGGGCCCCGCCGAGGTAGAGCATCGAGAGGAGCGCGAAGATGAAGGACTGGATGAAGATGACGAGTATGCCGAGCGCCGTTGAGACCGCGAGCAGCGGATAGGCTATGGGCATGAGGATCAGAAGGACGCCGACTATCTGCTCGTGGCCCATCATGTTGCCGAAGAGACGGAGCGAGAGGGAGAGGGGCCTTGCGAAGTGCCCGATTATCTCGATGATTATCATAAGGGGCGCCAGCCACCAGACCGGGCCCATGAAGTGTTTTACGTATTTTATGCCGTGCTCCTTGATGCCGATTATGTGGGTCATGAAGAAGACCACGAGGGCGAGCCCGGCGGTTACGTTCAGGTTGGCCGTGGGCGGCAGGAGGCCCGGTATCATCCCCATGGCGTTGCAGATGAATATGAAGACCGCGAGGGTGAGGATGAAGGGAAAGTAGGGCCTGCCCTTGCGCCCCATGTTCTCATCGACCATCTTCATGAACGAGTCGGCCAGCAGCTCGAGTATCGCCTGGGTCTGGCCAGGTATGAGCTTGAAGGTGCCGCGTATCAGCAGCGAGAATACGGTCAGCCCTATGATGATGTATATCATCAGCACCGTATGCACGGGCAGCCCGAACGTCGGGAGAACTATCGATTCATGCATCCTGTGAAACCTCCTCTAAAGCGGAAAATATCATAATACCAAGTGTCGTAAAAATCGATACGGTAAGCCCCACGAGAAGGGGCAGCGGGCTCGATATCCCCTTCGAGACGATCAGGGTAAGGACGACCGCGGTGGCGGCGAACCTTACGAAGTAGCTCCGTGCCACGGTGCGGGCGGCCTTCGCGGAGGAGGCCAGGGACATCCCGCGGCGTATGACCCTCATCAGCCAGAATACGTTTATGACCGCCACGATGAAGCCGAGGGCGAAGCCCGGTGCGAACCCGCTCTTGAGGAATCCGAGGGCCCCGGTGCCGATTATCCCGGCGGCAAGGTTGGCGACCCCGATGCGCCAGACAAGCGTCGCGCCGGCGAGCCCGGTGTCCGCCCCGGTGGTCTTAGCCGTCTGAGGAAGCATATTTTTTGATCGTCTCGTATATGTTCTTGAACCCGGCGGCTATGCCGAAGAACAGGAATATTATGGTGAGCCAGGGCTTCGTGGAGAAGAGCTTGTCGAGGTATATGCCGATGAGAAGGCCGATGAAGGTGGATACGACCATCGCGATGCCCATCGAGGAGAGCATGGCCAGACCCTTGAATACGCCGGGCTCCTGCTCCTTCCCGTTCTCCTCTTCGCCGCCCGCTCCGCCCTTGTTAACCCCGCCGTCTTTGTTAACCCCGCTACCCCCTGTGCCCCTGGTGCCCCCTGTGCCCCCTTTATCCCCTTTTTTCTTGTTTTTTCCGGGCATAAGCCGCCCCCTGTTCCGATTAAGGCGCCTTTTCGGCGTATATGTGAAGAGGGGTGGCCAAAACTCCTGATTTATTAACACAGGGGCGGGTTTAAGTCAAATTGTTTTTTTGAGGCGTCCATGTGTGCGCGGGCTTGCCACCGGAAGGGCCGCCCCGCCTCAGCCCCGTCCCCGCCCGCCCCCGGAAAGGGGTGCGGGGGCGCAAGAAGGCGCGTTTGCGGTCTTTTACAGCGCCGCGTTTGTCTTGACGATTGCCGGGTTTACTGCTAAAATTTAAAATCTTTTCAGGAGCAGCCCGCCATAGACCCCACCCGGATACCGGGGCTCAGGGGACAGGACCATTGAAAAAATCTACCAGGAGGCGACCTTTGAAGAGCATTATCATGGCCGGAGGGTTCGGCACCAGACTGAGGCCCCTTACGAACAACCTTCCCAAGCCCATGGTGCCCATGGCCAACCGGCCGATAATGGAGCACATCATCGAGCTTCTGAAGAAGAACTCCATCGTCGACCTCACCGCGCTCCTGTACTTCCAGCCGGAGATGATATCCGGCCACCTCGGCGACGGAAGCGCCTTCGGCGTCAAGATCGACTACTTCACCGCCACCGTCGACCTCGGCACCGCCGGGTCGGTGGGCAGCGCCATGAGGAAGTGGAAGGGCGGCGGCGCCACGCTCGTCATAAGCGGGGACGTGCTTACCGACCTCGACATAAAGGCCGCTGTGGAGTTTCACCGCAAGAAGAAGGCGGCGGCCACCATAGTGCTCACGCGCGTCGAGAACCCCCTGCCCTTCGGCATAGTCATAACCGACAAGAGCGGCAGGATAGTGAGGTTCCTCGAGAAGCCGACCTGGGGCGAGGTCTTCAGCGACACCATCAACACAGGCATATACATCCTCGAAAGAGAGGTGCTCGATTTCATACCCGAGGGTGAGGAGTTCGACTTCAGCAAGGAATTGTTCCCGGCGCTGCTTGAGAGCGGCAAGCCCCTGTACGGCTACATCGCCGAGGGGTACTGGAAGGACGTGGGCAGCCTCGAGGAGTACCGTGGCGCCAACATGGACATCCTCCAGGGCAGGGTGCAGGTGAACATAGCCGGCAACAGGCTGGATGGCAAGGATATCTGGGTCGGCGAGGGCTCCCGTATCGACTACACCGCAAACCTCGAAGGCGGCGTGATAATAGGCGAGAACTGCCGCATAGAGGCGGGCGCGCGGATATCCAACTCCATTATCGGCTCGAACGCGGTCATCGAAGAGGGCGCGGTCATAATGGACTCCGTGCTCTGGGACAACGTAAAGGTGGCCGGCGGCGCCTTCGCGCACGAGAACGTCATAGCGGGGAATACGGAAATATGCGGCAGGGCGCACCTCTCGGAGGGGGTCGTAGTAAGCGACCACTGCAAGATAGGGCGCAACGCCACCTTGAAGGCCAACGTCAAGGTCTGGCCGCACAAGGAGGTCGACGACGACGCCGTGCTCTCCACTTCCCTTATCTGGGGCGAGCGGTGGGGCAGGCACATATTCTCGACCTACGGGGTTACCGGGCTGGCCAACATCGAGCTCTCCCCGGAGTTCGCCGCGAAGCTCGGAGCGGCCTACGGCGCTTCCCTGAAGAAGGGCTCCACGGTCTCCACGAGCAGGGACGCCCACAAGACATCGCGCATGATAAACAGGGCGGTCATGACGGGCATACTCTCCACCGGGGTGGATATCCACGACTACGGCGTAACCCCCCTGCCGGTCTGCCGGTTCCTCGCGCGAGGGGGCAGCGAGGTAGGCGGCGTGCACACCAGGAGGTCCCCGTTCGACCCTAAGCTCCTGGACCTCAAGTTCTTCGACAACACGGGGCTCGACCTCCACTCCGGGTATGAAAAGACCATAGAGAAGCTCTTTTTCAGGGAGGACTTCGAGAGGGTGACGATGGACGATACCGGGGAGATGGTCTTCCCCATCCACGGCTTCGAGTACTACCAGAACGGCTTCATGTCCACCATAGACACCGAGGCCATAAGGAAGGCGAAGTTCAAGATAGTGCTCGACTACTCCTACGGCTCGCCCACCCGGATATTCCCGGCGATACTCGGAAAGCTGAACTGCGAGGTCATCGCGCTGAACGCGAACCTCGACGGCACCCGCGCCACGAGGACCGCCGAGGAGTTCAAGAAGGGGATAGACCAGCTCTCCTCCATCGTCAGGACTCTGAACGCGGACATGGGCTTTTATCTCGACGCGGGCGGAGAGAAGGTCTTCCTGTGCGACGATACTGGCGAGGTGCTCGACGGGGACGCCGCCCTTTCCATAATGGCGCTCCTTAACTTCAAGCACAACAAGAGCCTGGGCAGGAAAGGCTCCATAGCCGTGCCCATAACCGCATCGAGCTCGATAGACACCATGGCCGGGAACTACGGCTTTAAGGTGAAGAGGACGAAGACCACGGCGCGCGGGCTCATGGAGGCGGCCACGGAGCAGGGCACGCTCTTCGTAGGGGAGCAGACCGGGGGCTTCATATTCCCGGAGTTCCAGCCGAACTTCGACGGCATGTACGCCATAGTGAAGGTGCTGGAGATGCTCGCCATGCAGGGTACGCGCCTGCACAGGCTGGTGCGCGAGGTGCCGCCCTCCATCATAGAGAAGGAGCGCGTCTCGTGTTCCTTCGAGCAGAAGGGGCTGATAATGAGGCGGCTTGCCGAGGCCTCCCAAAAGAAGAGCACGGTGCTGCTCGACGGCATAAAGATATTCTACGACCACGACTGGATAGTGGCGTACCCGAGCCAGGACCAGGCGTACTTCAACCTCGTCTCCGAGGCGTCCACCGAGGAGGCCGCCCGCAAGCTCATAGACAAGTACACCGATATAATAAGGGGGTGGCAGAGATGATGAGGACGCTCACCGTCGGCCCCCTCGAGGTCAACTGCTACATACTCTGGGACCCGGAGACGCGCGACGCCTTCGTCATCGACCCGGGCGGGGACGCCGACGCCATAGGGCGCGTGGTAGAGGGGGAGGGGCTCAAGGTCAGGTACATAGTCAACACCCACGGGCACTTCGACCACGTGGGCGCGGACGGCAGGCTCCGGGAACTGTTCGAGGGCGCGGCGCTGGCCATACACCGGCTCGATGCGCCGCTTCTGGCGGACGCGCACGACCACGGGGTCATCTTCGGCGCAGAGCTCGACCCGCAGCCCCGGCCAGACGAGCTGCTCGACGAAGGCTCCGTGCTTGAGGCGGGGGGGCTGCGCCTGCGCGTCCTGCACACGCCGGGGCATACCGAGGGCGGGGTCTGCCTCTACGAGCAGGCCGAGGGGCTTGTGTTTACGGGGGATACCCTGTTCGCCGGCTCCGTGGGCAGGACGGACTTTCCCGGCGGCTCGTTCGACGCCCTTATCGACTCGATAAAGCGCAAGGTGCTCCCGCTCGGGGACGCGGTGAAGGTCTACCCGGGCCACGGCCCGTCCTCCACCATAGGCAGGGAGAAGGCCTCGAACCCTTTCATAACCGGGCAGGTATAATCACGGGGACATCAATAAGGAGCGTAAGCAGGTGGTCATCAAAGGCAAAAAGGTCGTGCTCGGCGTCACCGGGGCGATATCCGCGTACAAGTCCCTCGAGCTCGCCAGGCTGCTCGTAAAGGAAGAGGCCGAGGTCTGGCCGGTAATGACGCGCTCGGCTACCGAGTTCATCTCGGCCTTGAGCCTCTCCACGCTCGCCCGCAACGATGTCTACACCGACCTCTTCGAGCTTACCGGCGCTTCGAGGATAAGCCATATAGAGCTGGCGCAGAAGGCCGACCTCGTCATAGTCGCCCCGGCCACGGCCAACTTCATGGGTAAGGCGGCCGGGGGCATCGCGGACGACCTCCTTACGACCATCGTATCCGCGGCCGCCGCCCCGGTGCTCATCGCCCCGTCCATGAACACGCGGATGTGGGAGAACCCGATAGTCGCCGGGAACGTCGCCAAGCTCAAGGCCCATGGCCTTCTCTTCATCGGGCCTGACGAGGGGGACCTCGCCTGCGGGTACGCGGGCAAGGGCAGGCTCTCCGCGGTGGAGGATATCATGGAGGCGGCCGAGGAGGCGCTCCAGCCCAAGGACCTCAGCGGCGAGAAGGTGCTGGTCACAGCGGGTCCGACCCGTGAGGCCATAGACCCGGTGCGCTACGTGTCCAACGCCTCTTCGGGCAGGATGGGCTACGCCGTGGCAAGGGCCGCGCGCAGGCGCGGGGCGGAGGTGGTGCTCGTAAGCGGCCCCACATATCTGCCCAAGCCCGCGGGCATCGACTTCGTGCCGGTCGTAACGGCCGAAGAGATGAACGAGGCGTGCATAAAGTACTACCCGCAGTCCACCATAGTGGTGATGGCGGCGGCGGTGGCCGACTACAGGCCGGTAAAGAGCTTCTCCAGGAAGGTCAAGAAGGACGCGAAGGCGCTGAACATCGAGATGGAGAGGACCACAGACGTCCTTAAATACATGGGCCAGGAGAAGAAGGACGGCCAGCTCCTCGTGGGCTTCGCGCTCGAAACAGAGGACCTCGAAGAGAACGCCCGCAAGAAGCTCAACGACAAGAAGCTCGACCTCGTCGTCGCCAACGACCCCGCCGGGCTCGACAGCCCCATGAACCAGGTGACTATACTGAGCGTGGAAGGGTACGTGGAGACGCTGGCGCCGCTGCGCAAGGACGAGGTCGCGGACAGGATACTCGACAAGGTCGTAAGGCTCCGGGGCTGATACCCCCCGCCGGGCCGGATGGGCCGGATGGGGCGGATGGTCGAGCCGTGGTGTTACGGGGGCGCCTCCGGGGCAGAGGGGGGTTTGCGGGTGGGCGCCGGGGTGGTATGCGCCGAGCGCCGCCTAAAGCTTCACCAGAGTCAGCGCGTTGTCCCGCGCGGCCTCCCAGTCCCTTCCTCGCCTTTTGATGGTGACGAGTTTCTTCCTCAAGAGCTTCGCCGTGTTCAGGTTGTGCTTGCCGGTGGGGTCTTTCTTCAGGCAATCCGCCTTCCGGGAGTTCGACAGGAGGTCCGTTATGGCGTCGAGGGATGCGACGAAGTACCTCGTCTTCACCTCCTCTTCGAGCGTCCACCTCGACGACGTGGAGAGCAGGTTGAGCATCCTGTGCCACTGCTCGAACTTGTTCAGGTTCATGATGCTCGAGAATATCGTCTTGTTCGTCCTGAAGGAGAGGGGCGTGTCCTCGATGGTCGAGTCGAGCAGCCTGTCGTTGTCCCTGTGGACCTGCCGCTTTATCTTCTTCGGCAGCTGCCATACCTTCTTGTCCGCCAGCGCGTCGAAGCGGAGCTCCCAGTAGATGTGGCGATGGGTGCGGGCGGAGAAGGAGCGTACCATCATCTCCGGGATGAAGTGGTTATGCGCGATGGTGTCGGCGGCCAGATGCGAGAGGTACCCGTAGGCGAAGGCCTTCTGGGAATCGGTCTGCGTCTTTGCGAGCAGCTTGAAGCCTATCTTCCAGTTGTGGCAGTGCTTCAGCTCCTTGACGAGGTTCTTGCCCACCACGATGTCCGCGCTTATGTTGCCGTAGAGAAAGTCGTACGGGAAGGCCTCTATGAGGGCCTTCACCGGAGCGCTGAGCAGGGTGGTGTTGTTGAGTATGGTGTGGGCGAGCTCGAGGTGCGTGGCAGGCCCCCAGGCATGAGCCACACCCGGCGCTACGAGAACGATGACCAGAGTCAGGATTGCGGTTAGTAGCATAATACTATATGCTAAACGAAGCCCCCCTCGTTGTAAAGGGGAAAAAAGCCGGCCCCGGGACAAAGGGGCAATGAAAACGCCGGGTTAAGAGGCCGTATGGAGCAGAAGGAGGAGTTTTTAAGGGTAATCGACGCGCTGGCGCGCAGGCTTGAGTTCCTCGAGTACGCGGGGATAGACGTGGTGCGCCCGGCCGAGCAGGCGGGCCCGCAGGCCCCTGCGGACGGGGTCTACGCCGAGGCCGGGGAGCAGGCGGACGCCGCGGCCTCGGGCTTTGCCGAGTTCAGGTTCTGGCCTCTCGGCGATTACGTCCTCTTCGTCGAGGGCGTTGCCACCGACGGCTCGGGAATGGCCCATCCCTTCCCCCCGGCCCACATCCAGCAGCTCGATAAGATAGCGCGCTGGATGGCCGAAGAGCTCGGCGTAAATGGTTTCTCGGCCGGTGACGGCTGGCGCGATGAGGTGGAGTCCCCGGCGCGGGGCTGTCCCCGGGAGGTCGAGGCTCGCGTGCTCTCGGCCGCTCCGCGCGTAATCGTCGCCTTCGGCCCGCTCGCCGCCGCCGCGCTCGCCTCCGGTCCGGACGTGGAGGGGGGAGAGGGGCGTTTCCACGATTTTAACGGCATACCCGTCATGCCCACGCACAGCCCGGGCGCCATCATAGGAAAGCAGAGGCCAAGGGAAGAGACCCACCGGGACATGAAGAAGGTGCTCGAGAGGCTGAAGTAGGCCGGTATTCAACACTTGTAGCCCTGTCATTCCGGGAACGGTGGAGCATCCGGTCTTTTTGCAGCCCAGCCCGCCCCCCGCCCCCCGCTGCCCGAAGCGCCGCTCGCTCCGCTACCCTCAGAATGACATCTTGAAAGAGGGATTGCCGCGTCGCCTCCGGCTCCTCGCAATGACGATGGAAGATCCCCCTCGGCCCATAAAAAAGCGCCCTTTTAACGGCACATTTAAAGGGTTTCTTTTTCTTTCCCCCGTTTTATTGTAATCCTGCCTTTTCCCTGATAGAATTATTGCATGAGAACCAGCAGATGGTTTTTACTCTTCTTCCTCTTTGCCATATTTTCATTCACATCCATTAAACCGACAGGGCTGGCCGCCGCGGGGCCGGGCGAGGTCTATTATGTAAAGGCGGAGGGCATAATAAACCCCGTCATGGCCGAGTATTTGATAAAACACCTCAGGGAGGCGGCCAAGGAGAAGGCGGAGGCGTTCATAATAGAGCTCGATACCCCCGGGGGACTCGACCTCTCGATGCGGGACATCATAAAAGAGATGCTCTCCTCCGAGGTCCCGGTGGTGGTCTACGTGGCCCCCGCCGGCTCCAGGGCCGCCTCCGCCGGGGTCTTCATCACATACGCCGCGGACATAGCGGCCATGGCCCCCGGAACGAACATCGGCTCGGCGCACCCCGTGGCCATGGGCGGCGGCAAGATGGACGAGGAGATGAAGAAGAAGGTCGAGAACGACTCGGTCGCGTACATAAGGGGCATAGCCGCGAAGAGGGGCAGGAACGCCGACTGGGCCGAGCAGGCCGTAAGGAAGAGCGTCAACATAACGGCCGGGGAGGCGCTGAAGAAGAAGGTCATAAACATCGTGGCGGCCGACAGGGACGAGCTTATCGGGAAGCTCGACGGGAGGAAGGTGGAGCTCGCTTTCGGGGAGAGGGTGCTCCACACGAAGGGGGCCCGGGTAAAAGAGGTCGAGATGAACTGGAGGTTCAGGATACTCTCGGCCATAAGCAACCCCAACGTCGCCTACATACTGATGATGGTGGGGTTGCTCGGCATCTACTTCGAGCTGTCGAACCCGGGGGCGGTCTTTCCGGGGGTCATAGGCGCGCTCTGCCTCGTGCTCGCCTTCTATTCGTTCCAGACGCTGCCGGTGAACTACGCGGGCCTTATCCTCATAGCGCTCGCCGTGATATTCTTTGTGATGGAGGTGTGGGTCATAAGCTACGGCCTGCTTACCATAGCGGGCATCATCTCTCTCATACTCGGTTCGACGATGCTCTTCGAGTCACCGCTGCCTTTCATGCAGCTCTCGATATGGGTGATACTGCCGACGGTGGCGCTGATGACGGCCTTCATCCTCTGGGCCATGTACTACGCCGTGAGCCTGTACAGGCGCAAGCCCGTAAGCGGGTCCGAACAGTTCATAGGAGAGACGGGGGTGGCCGACGGGGACCTCGCCCCGGGCGTGGGGGGCACGATAAGCATCGGGGGAGAGTACTGGATGGCCGTAAGCGATGTGCCGGTCAGGAAGGGCGAAAAGGTCAGGGTCGTAAAGGTGAAGGGCCTGCTGCTTGAGGTGACGAGGGCGGAGCAGCCATGAAGAGGCGGTCGAGAGGATAAGGTTACCAGGAGCGAGGCGGCTGGTATTGGAAGTGGCGATTGCGGAGCAGCTATGAAGAGGCGGTCGAGAGGATAAGGCTACCAGGAGCGAGGCGGCTGGTATTGGAAGTGGCGATTGCGGAGCAGCATTAAAATCTTTTTGAAGGGGGGGAGCGATGAACTTTGGTGTCGGTACGGGCGGGGTTGTGCTCGCCATAATAGTGCTGATGTTCCTGTGGAGCGCCATAAAGATACTGCCAGAGTATGAAAGGGGCGTTGTCTTCTTCCTTGGCAGGTTCCAGGCGGTAAAGGGCCCCGGCCTCATACTGCTCATACCGGGGGTGCAGAGGATGGTGCGGGTGAGCCTCAGGACGGTGGCCATGGACGTGCCCCCGCAGGAGGTCATAACGAGGGACAACGTCTCGGTGAGGGTCAATGCCGTCGTCTACTTCAGGGTCGTGAACGCCGAGAAGGCGATAATCGCCATAGAGAACTTCCTCTACGCCACCAGCCAGCTCTCGCAGACTACGCTAAGGAGCGTATGCGGGCAGGCGGAGCTCGACGAGCTGCTTACCGAGCGGGACAAGATAAACAAGAACATACAGTCGATACTCGACAGGCTCAGCGACCCGTGGGGCATAAAGGTCGGCATAGTCGAGGTGAAGGCCATCGACCTGCCAGAGGAGATGAAGCGCGCCATGGCGAAGCAGGCCGAGGCCGAGAGGGAGAAGAGGGCCAAGGTAATACACGCCGAGGGAGAGATGCTCGCCTCGGCCAAGATACTCGAGGCGGCAGAGCTTCTGAGCAAGAACCCTGTGTCGCTGCAGCTCAGGTACCTCCAGACGCTTACGGAGGTGGCCACGGAGAAGAACTCCACGATACTCTTCCCGCTGCCCATCGACCTGGTGAAGCCTTTCCTCAAGGCGTTCAAGATGGAGCAGGGAGAATAGGGCGGACCGGCAGGCCCGGCACGGCACCGGTGCGCGAAAACATCTCGATCGGATTTACCAATGGCGTCGACACCCTCCAACTCAGGCCACAGGAAGAGGCTTAAGGACAGGTTCTCGAGGACCTCCCTCGATGGTTTCCACGACTACGAGGTGGTGGAGCTCCTGCTCACCTTCGCCATCCCGAGAAGGGACGTAAAGCCCATAGCCAAGGCCCTCATAAAGAGGTTCGGGGGATTGAAGGGCCTCTTCGAGGCCGATATGAAGGCATTGAGCTCGGTAAGCGGCATAGGCGAGAGCACGGCCGTGCTCCTTTCGCTGTTCAAGGAGGCCGCTGGCGCGTACCTCCTCGACCGGAGGGTCTCCAGGCACCCCCCCATCAGGTCCCCGAAGGACGTGCTCGACTTCCTCGACGCTACCCTTGCCGGCGAGGAGGCCGAGAGTTTCATGGCGATATTCCTCAATTCGAAGAACGAGATACTCGGGGTGGAGGTGTTGCACGAGGGCGCCATCTCGGGCATGGAGGTGGCCCCGAGGGCGGTGATTGAAAAGGCGTTCAAGTATAACGCCCGCTCGGTGATATTCGTCCATAACCATCCGGAAGGCGATGCCGCGCCCACCGGCGGGGACAGGAAGCTCGCGCAGTCGCTCAAGGCGGCGGCCTCCACCATAGACATACTCATCCACGACTACCTTATAACCGGTGGCGCAGAGCACTTCAGCGCCCGCGAGGTCGGCTGGCTCGGCGGGTAGCGGGAAAGGGTCGTCATTCTGGACGGAGTGAAGAATCCCGTCTTTTATCCCGCTCGACAAGCCCGGGATTCCTCGTCGCCTCCGGCTCCTCAGAATGACAGACCAACCTCCCCCTTTTCTAAAGGGGGACTGAGGGGGATTATATGCGGGTTCAGGATTGCATCCTGAGCCCGCGATGAAGTTCTGGTCCTTAAACAAACACCGGGTGATCAGAGCGAGCGGCGCTTTGGGAAGGGGCGGGAGAGCGCGCCGGGGCCAGTGCCGTAGGGCGCGAAGCGACCTTAAGCGGGGCGCGCGAACGAGGCCGGGGAGGCCCAGCTGAGCGAGCCTGATCACCGGAAGCGCCCGCAGGGGCGCAAACGGCGTTGAAATCACCACATCCCTTTTTCTCCCCGCAGGGGAGTGGTTTTTAACCTTAAAAACAAGAGACCCGGCGGCCCGCCCGCCTATCCCGCCCCTCTGTGCCGCAGCGTATCCTCCACGTAGGCGCGCGCGTCCCCGACGGACCTCCTTGCGCCCCTGCCCCGGGCAAGCCCGGCGGCTATGGCCGCGGACAGGAGGCACCCGGTGCCGTGGAGCTGTCCGGCGCCGCCTGCAAGCCTCCTGCCGGTAAACCTCGTGAGCCTGCGCCCGTCATAGAGCACGTCCACGGGCGCGCCCTCGAGGTGCCCGCCGGTAACCAGCACGTACCGTGCGCCCAGGGCGCCCAGCGCCCTTGCCGCCTCCTCCATCCCCTCGACGTCCCTGACCCTGATGCCCGTAAGCGCCGATGCCTCGGCGAGGTTGGGGGTGGCCACGGTTGAGAGGGGGATGAGCTTTCTTATGGCCTCCACGCCGCCCTTGTCGATGAGCGCGCGTCCGGATGATGAGCGGAGCACCGTGTCGAGGACGACGTTCCCGAGCCTTCCGGCCTTTATGAGCCGCGCTACCGCCAGCGCGTTGGCGGCGGTAGCGAGCATGCCTATCTTTACGGAGTCGACGGTGAACTCTTCGAGCAGGACGGTTATCTGGCGTGTAAGGAAACGGGGGGAGACGGGCTGCACGGCGCGCACCCTTACGCCGTTTTGCGCGGTCAGGGCGGTCGCAACGGAGAGGGCGTTTACCCCGAAGGCCCTGAAGGTGGCTATGTCGGACTGGAGGCCGGCGCCCCCGGAGGGGTCTGCCCCCGCTATGGTGAGTGACGTCCTCATCCGCCTACCCGTTGAAGTACATGAAAAAAGACTGTGCGATGCCTATGATAAGCCCCATCACGCCGCCGAGCCATTCGAGGTGCTTCAACTCCCTCGAGATGAAGTCGGTCAGGAGCCCCTCGAACCTCTTGAGGTCGAGCTGGTCTATCTTCGAGACCAGAAGCTCCTTTATGTCGATGTTCCGCTTGAACTTCTCGGCGAAGCTCCCCTTCTTCCTGTCCAGCTGGCGGAGCAGCTCCCTGGTGATGATCTGCTTTATCTGTGCCTTGAGGTTGTCGGAGACGAGCCCGATTACAGGCAGGGTGGTTATCTTGGACTTGAACCTGTGCTCGACCGCCGCCTCCACCGTCTTCTCTATCTCCTCTTCCCAGTCGAGCCCGGCAAGGGCCTTTGCGAGGTCCTCGGAGGAGAGAAGCTCCTTTTCGATGGCGTGGGCGATGGAGCGCGCGATCTCCTTGCGCCTCTTGGGGATGACACCCTGGACGTTGAACCCCAATATCTCGACCCGCCTGTGCGGCTTGAAGAGAAGCTTTATGGCGACGTAGTTGGTGAGCCATCCTATGGCGGCGCCGAAAACCGGGGGCACTAGCAGCCTGTAGTCCATCAGAATGAAGCTCCGAGTAAGGTGTGATGGGATAATTTTTTGCGGAATTGGGGGAAACGCCGGGTTGTGGCCTTGCGGCCGGGCCGCGCAGGCCCCCGCCCGCGCAAGACTGCCCGACCGCGGCGGTTGTTCGTGACGCAGGCTGCCGGTTCAAAGCCAGCCCCCCCGGTCCCCGGGGCCGCCCGTCAGGGGCGGAACTTCTTCTTTGAGAGCTCCTCCTCGAAGTACTTCCTGTAGAGGATCTCCCATTCGCGGCTGCCCTCGGGCACGTCCCTTGAAAGGGAGCGTATCTTGTCCCGCGCGGCGGTGTCCGCCTCGTCCTCGACATGCAGGTACTTCGTTATCGTGAGCTTTATCTCGTCGAGGACCTTTTTGTCGTCGACGAAGTCGACGAGGTCGTCGTTCCAGATGCCGTCCGAGATGAGGTGCGCTATGTGCGATATCCTGTCTTCGGACAGCCTCAAAGCACCAGCCCCCTTTCCCGCGCGAGCTTTCCTTTGACCATGTTGAAGACCTTCCGGTAGTCTATCCGCGCCCCGGCGTCCTCCCCGGAGTGGCTCTGTATGATCTCATCGACCTCGCGGTCGAGCGCGTCCTCGGCGCGCAGGTCAGCGAGCACCACCTCTTTTATCTTCTCGAGCACGCGGGCCTCGTCGGCCTTGAATACGAGAAGCTCCCTGGCCTTGAGGTTGCCGAGTACGGCCTTCGATATCTTTTCAACCTGCTCTCTGGTAAGTCTCATGATTATTCGAAATTAGCACAGTTTACGGGTCTTTGCAAGGATGTTGACATCGGGTGTTTTTTGGTCTATAAATATACGGATTACACCGCAAAAGAAGGGCACAGACACCGCCGCGCCACGTCCCGTGGACATGGGGCCCGCGTACTGCTTCCCATCGGTTGAAACTACATGAAAAGGGGGTTATTGATGGGCATCATCAAGAAGATGTACTTCAGGCAGGTAGCACTCGTAGTCGTGTTCAGCATGCTTATTATCGGGAGCATCCCCGCAAAGAGCATGGCGTACGTCGTCGGGGCAGACCCGGTCACAAAGGCCGTCACAGGCGTCTCGAGGGCGCAGGACATGGCCAAGCTCCAGAGGGTGCTCGAATCGAAGCTCGTCTCCGAGAGGCTGCGGACGGTGGGGCTCACCGCCACGGAGGTGGAGACCCGCGTGGAGAAGCTCTCCGACTCCGAGCTTCACCAGTTCGCCTCCCGGCTCGACAACCTCTATCCCGGCGGAGAGGCCTTCGGGGTGCTCATCGGCCTGCTCGTCATCGTAATACTCGTGATGGTCATCCTGAAGCTCGCGGACCGGAAGATAGTAATACGGTAGGACGCTTTCTCCACGCCCTTCCGGCCTCTTTCCCGGGGTCGGAAGGGCGTTTCAAAAAGGCCGCAAAGGCCGCCTGAGACCAGGTCAACCGGGGTCCGGCCCCCGTCAGTCATGGCCCCATTCATCAGAAAACTTTCACCCTTCATCGTCTTTTCCCTGTTCCTGGCCCTGGCCTCGTGCGCCACGGTAGAGCGCGGGGCGCTCATCCGGGCGGTAGAGGAGAGGCCCGGCTCCGGCGCATATATAGAGGACGTACCCTTCTTTCCCCGCACGGGGCACATGTGCGGCCCGGCCGCACTCGCCTCGGTTGTGAGCTACTGGTCGGGCGAGGGGGCGGACCCCGAAGAGATAGCCTCAGACGTATACGTGGAGAGGCTCAAGGGCACTCTGCCCATGGACATGCTCATCTACGCGAGGGAGCAGGGGTTCGACGCGTCCTACTACAACGGCGGCATGGACGACCTGAAGGAGAAGGTCTTCGCCGGGTTCCCGCTGATACTATTTTTGAACCTCGGTCTCCGCTCAGTTCCGGTGGGACATTACGTCGTCGTGGTCGGCTACAGCGACCCTCTCGCCTCCGTGCTCGTGCACTCGGGCCTGAAGGGTGAGGGCGTCATGGGCTACGCAGAGCTCGAGAGGGCCTGGTCGAAGACCGGCCATTCCACGCTGTTAATAAGACCAAAGGCGGCGCCGGGCGCGCCGCAGGGGTAACGTGAAGCCAAAGCATATCCTGCCTTTCTTTTTCCTGCTCTTCTTTTGCGTCTCGTGCGCGCACGTGGGCCGCGCCCCGGAGGTGCTGACGACCGAGGAGAGGCTCTCGCTCGCGGCCATCTACGAGTCGAAGGGAGAGACCGATCTGGCGCTGCACGAGTACGGCAGGGTGGCCGAGGAGCAGGAGAACGCGGACGCGTACTTCGCCATCGGCAACATCCACCTGCGCGCCCGGAACCTGAAGGAGGCGGAGCGGAACTACCTGAAGGCGGTCAAGATAAACCCTTCCAACGGGGCGTACCGCAACAACCTCGGCTGGCTCTACATGGAGAAGGGGGAGCTCGGCAAGGCCGAGTCCTCGGTGCGCGAGGCTCTGAGGCTCGACCCGGCCAGGGGTTTTGTCTACCTCGACACCCTCGGGGTCATACAGACGCGCAGGAGGGACTATGCCGGGGCGGAGAGGTCGCTTACCGAGGCGGCGCGCCGTGCCCCGGCAAAGGACAGGGAAGGCAGGATAGAGATATACACGCACCTTGTCGACCTCTACAGGGTAAAGGGCGAGATAGACAAGGCCGTGCGCATAGAAGAGCGCATAAGGGCCTTGAGACAGGCGGCGGGCGGATGAGGATAGTCTACGGCATCAACCCCGTTACGGAGGCGTTGAGGGGCAAGGGGGTAGAGCGGGTAGTCGTGGCATCACAGAGGGCCGACCGCGCCGCGCGCAACGTGATAGAGGCGGCGCGGGCAAGGAAGGTCGAGGTCGCCAGGGCGTCCAGGGACGAGCTTACGCGCCTTGCGGGGACCTCCGCGCACCAGGGCGTCGTGGCGGTCATGTCCGTGGAGTTCGCGTACGCGGATATAGAGGACCTGATAGCCGCGTGGAGGTCGAGCGGCGAGCGCGCCCTTTTCCTCCTGCTCGACTCCATACAGGACCCGCAGAACTTCGGCTCGCTCGTGCGCACCGCGCACGCCGCCGGGGTGCACGGCATCGTCATCCCGAAGGACAGGGCCTCGGAGGTGACCCCGGTGGTCGTAAAGGCCAGCGCCGGGGCCACGGAGCATACTCCCATAGCGAGGGAGGTGAACCTCGTGCGCGCCATAGAGAGATTCAAGCGCGAGAACGTCTGGGTGGCCGGCATCGAGGCGGACAGCCGCCAGACCATCTACGAGGCCGACCTCGACAGGGACCTCGCCATAGTCGTCGGGAGCGAGGGCAGGGGCATCAGAAGGCTTGTGCGCGAGAGCTGCGACTTCTGCCTCTCGATACCGATGGCGGGCAGTATAAATTCAATGAACGCCGCCCAGGCCGGGGCGGTGGCCATGTTCGAGGCCAGAAGGCAGAGGCTTTTCAGGGCAGGGTAGCCCCTCTAAACGTAAGGCCCTTTTGTTTTTAAAAAAACACCGGGTGATTGGCAGGCTGTCAAAAGCAGGCTGCCACAGCGTACATGCCTTCTTCTCCCGGAAGGGGAGAGGGGTGGACTTCCCCTCTCCAAAAGGGGAAACGAGGGGGTTTTTTTAATCGTCATTCAGGGAGCGGAAGCGACCGGAGGACTCTCCGGCTATCCAGAGGTTCTTCGCGTTGCTCGGAATGACACGATAGCCGGAGGTCTCATGATCGAACTTATAAGGCAGGCCTCGAAGAACCTGCGCAACGTCGTAAACGCCACCCCCCTCATCCACTCCTCGTTCTTCTCGAGGCTCCTCGGCACAGAGTGCCACTTCAAGCTCGAAAATCTCCAGAAGACGGGTTCGTTCAAGGCGCGCGGCGCGTACAACAGGATACTCTCGCTTACGGACAGGGAGAGGGCCGCCGGTGTCGTGACCGCATCTTCGGGCAACCACGCGCAGGGTGTCGCGTGGGCGGGCGCTCTTCTGGGCGTGCGCTCGACGATAGTCATGCCGGAGAACACCCCGATCATGAAGTACATGGCCACCCGGGGCTACGGCGGAGAGGTCGTCTTCCACGGCAGCGGTTTCTCCGAGGCCTACGCCCACGCCCTTTCGCTCGCCGACGACAAGGGGCTGACCTTCATCCCCCCCTTCGACGACGAGCTCGTCATGGCCGGGCAGGGGACCATCGGGCTCGAGATAATGGATGCGCTGCCCGAGGTCACCGCGGTGGTAGTGCCCATCGGGGGAGGCGGGCTCATCTCCGGCATCGCCACGGCGGTCAAGTCCATAAAGCCGGCGGTGAAGGTCTACGGCGTGGAGGCCGCGGCGTCGAGCTCGTGCATCGCGTCCTTCAAGGAGGGGCGCCCCGTAGAGGTGCCGAGCGCGCCGACCATAGCCGACGGCATAGCCGTAAAGCGCATCGGGGACAAGACGTGGCCGATAATACGTGAGTTCGTCGACCACGTCGTGGACGTGGAGGAGAAGACCATCGCCGCCGCCATACTGAAGCTGCTGGAGAGGAAAAAGCTCATAGCCGAGGGCGCCGGTGCGGTGTCCGTGGCCGCGGCCATGGAGGGCAGGCTCCCTCTCGACGGCAGGACGGTCTTTGTCATCAGCGGCGGCAACATCGACGTCACCGCGCTCGACAAGGTCATAAGGCTCGGGCTCATAAGGGAGGGGCGCGTGGTGAAGGTATCGACCGTGCTCGACGACAGGCCCGGAGAGCTTGCGCGCCTGACCTCGGCCATAGCCGGGCAGAAGGCGAACATCCTGCACGTGGTCCACCAGAGGGAGGCCGTCGACGTGCCGGTGAGCAGGATAAGGATAGATGTGATTATCGAGGTAGAGGGCGAGCAACACGCTGGCAGGGTCTTAAAGGCGCTCTCCGGGGAAGGCTACGAGGTGGGGAGTAACAACGGATGAAGTAAGGGGTGCTGCGCCGCCCTTCGTTTTCTTGCGATGACGATCAAATCCCCCTATGTCCCCCTTTGGAAAAGGGGGACTTTTTGCATCCCCCTGCGAGGCAACCTTTCTTCGGTCTGTCATTATGAGCGAACCGAAGAATCTCCGGGATCGTTAATGCGTATATCTCCCCTTCGGGGAGAAGAGGCGCGGGGGGTTTTTCTTGGGCGTTTGCGCCCCTGCGGGACGCTTCCGGTGATAAGGCTCGCTCACCCGCTCTTCCCGAAGCGCCGCTCGCTCTGATCACCCGGTGTGTTTTAAGAACAGGAAAGACTGCCCGTTCAAGGCGCGTCGTGAGGGCCGCCCTTACCCGAGCCTGCCCGTGAGCTGTCTGCCGCCGAGCACGTGCATGTGCAGGTGGGATACCGTCTGGCCGCCCTCGTCGTTGGTGTTTATCGCGATGCGGAAGCCCTTTTCGTCCACGCCCGCCTTCTTCGCCGCCTCGACCGCCGCGGCGCACATCTCGCCAAGGAGCCCCCTGTCATCGGCGCAGTCGAGTATCGAGGCGTGGTGCTCCTTCGGTATGACGAGCAGGTGGACGGGCGCCTGCGGGCTGATGTCCTTTATGACGATAAGGTCGTTGTTCTCCGTGACGACCTCGGCGGGTATCTTGCCCGCGGCAATCTTGCAGAATATGCAGTCCATTCGATGCGTCCCCTTTTCAAGGTTTAAACACCAAGCCGGTTATCCCTGCTCCTTCTTGCCCCTGCTCTTCTTCTCCTCTATGCCGGAGAGGCCGAACCTTCTGGAGAGCTCGGCGAATATCTCATCGACGTCTATGGACCGGTCGGCCAGAAGCACGAGCGTGTGAAACCACAGGTCGCACAGCTCGTATATGACCTCTGCCCTTCCCTTCTCGCGCGCGGCCTCGAGGAGCTCTCCCGACTCCTCCTCGACCTTTTCGAGTATCTTCGCAAGCCCCTTGGAGTACAGGGAGGCGACGTAGGACTTCTCCGGCGACGACCCCTTCCGCTCCACCACGACGTTGTAAAGCTCCTTTATCACCTGCGCGCCGCGCGGCCCCCCGTCGGCCCGCGCCTTGCCGCCATCTTCGGTAAGCTCCCTGTAAAAGCAGGTCCTGTTCCCCGTGTGGCAGGCGGGCCCCCTGGGCTCGACAAGCAGAAGGATGGTGTCACTGTCGCAGTCGTAGTATACGCCCCGTACCTCCTGGACGTTGCCGGAGGTCTCGCCCTTGAGCCAGAGCTTGCCCCGCGAGCGGCTGTAGTAGTGCGCCTTGCCGGTGGAGAGCGTAAGGCGCAGCGACTCCTCGTTCATCCACGCGAGCATCAGCACCTCGCGCGTGCGCGCATCCTGCGCTATGGCGGGCACGAGCCCCTTTTCGTTGAACTTTATCTCCGGAAAATCCAATGCGGGCCCCTTTCGGCGCGGCGCAAGGCAGCTCCGCGCAGAGGTTGAGAATATAATAACACGCACCGGGTTGTCAATTTTTTTAAGCCCGGTGCAAGGGGCTCCGGAGGCGCCCTTCCGATGCAGGGCGCCTTTCTTGACGGTCTTTGTTTAAGCTGGTAGACTGCGATTATGCCATATAAGACCGTAGGGACCATAAAAGTAGAGTATCTCCAGATAATAGACGAGAAGGGCGAGGCCGACGCCGGGCTCCTCGATGATATCCCCGACGAGAGGATAAAGGGCTTCTTCGAGGCGATAGTACTGGCGCGCACCTTCAACCACAGGGCCCTGAGCCTCCAGAGGGAGGGGCGTATCGGCACCTACGCCTCGATCTTCGGGCAGGAGGCCTCTCAGGTCGCCAGCGCCGCGGCCTTCGCCGGCGACGACTGGCTCTTCCCTTCCTTCAGGGAGTCCGGCGTGCTGGTGGCGCGGGCCTACCCTATGTGGATGATATACAGGTACTGGATGGGGGATGAGCGGGGGTGCAAGGCGCCAGAGGGCTCGAACATATTCCCGATGAGCGTGCCTGTGGGCACGCACCTGCCGCACGCCACGGGCGCGGCTTGGGCCATGAAGCTCAAGGGCGACGACAGGGCCGCCGGGGTCTACTTCGGCGACGGCGGCTCCTCGAAGGGGGACTTCCACGAGGCCCTGAACTTCGCCGGGGTCTTCAAGGTCCCGGTGGTCTTCCTCTGCCAGAACAACCAGTGGGCCATCTCCGTGCCCCGCGCCTCCCAGACCGCGGCGAAGACCATAGCGCAGAGGGGTCCCGCCTACGGCTTCGAGGGCATACAGGTGGACGGCAACGACGCCGTCGCCGTCTACAAGGCCACGAAGGACGCCGTGGACAAGGCGAAGAGGGGTGATGGGCCGACCCTCATAGAGTGCTACACCTACAGGCTCGACGACCATACCACTGCGGACGACGCATCGAGGTACCGCTCGAAGGAGGAGGTGGAGCGGTGGAAGCAGAGGGAGCCGCTGATAAGGCTGCGCCTCTACCTGGAGGGCAAGGGGTTGTGGAGCGAGGAGTACGAGGCCGGTGTGACGAAAAAGGCCGAGGCGCTCGTTGACGCCGAGATAAAGAAGGCGGAGGAGTACCCGCCGCCCGAGCCGTCCGACATCATCACCTATACCTACGCCGAGCCCACCCGCAGGCAGCGCAAGGAGATGGAGGCGCTCGGATGGAAAAAGTAAACATCGTAAAGGCCATAAACCGGGCCCTCGCCGACGAGATGGAGAGGGACGGCTCCGTCGTCGTGCTCGGAGAGGACGTGGGGGTGGACGGCGGGGTCTTCAGGGTGACCGAAGGGCTTCAGGACAGGTTCGGCCCCTCGCGCGTTATAGATACCCCGCTGGCGGAGCTCGGCATCGTGGGCACGGCCGTGGGCATGGCCGTATACGGCCTCAAGCCCGTGGCGGAGATACAGTTCATCGCTTTTCTCTATGCCGGGTTCGAGCAGGTATTCTCGCACGCGGCGCGCATCCGCTCGCGCTCGAGGGGGCGCTACACCGTGCCCATGGTCATTCGCACGCCTTACGGCATCGGCATAAAGCCGCCGGAGCTTCACTCGGAGTCCCCGGAGGCGCTCTTCTGCCACATGCCGGGCGTAAAGGTGGTCGTGCCCTCCGCCCCGTACAACGCAAAGGGGCTTCTGGTATCCGCCATAAGGGACCCCGGCCCGGTCATATTCATGGAGCCTTCGAGGCTGTACCGCTCGGTAAAGTCAGACGTGCCGGATGAGGAGTACGCGATACCTCTGGGCAAGGCCTCCGTCTATCAGGAGGGGGCGGACATTACGGTCGTCGCGTGGGGCACCATGCTCCACCGCGCCGCCGAGGCCTCCGAGGACTTCGACTGCGAGATAATAGACCTGCAGACCCTGCGCCCCTTCGACGAGGAGGCGGTGATAGCCTCGGTCAGGAAGACCGGCAGGCTGGTCATAGTGCACGAGGCGCCGTCCACCTGCGGGCTGGGCGCTGAGATAGCGGCGCTCGTGGCCGAGGAGGCGATAGGGTACATCAAGGCCCCTGTGCTCAGGGTTACGGGCCCGGATGCGTCCGTGCCCATGGCGCGCTTGGAGGACCACTACATCCCCTCCAAGGAGAGGATACGCAGGGCGTACGAGACGGTCATGAAGTATTGACGCACGGCGCGCCGGGTTTTCCAGAAACCTTTTTCATGGGAGATAAGAAGATGGCTTTCGAGTTCAAGCTTCCGGACCTCGGGGAGGGGATTACCGAGGGCGAGGTCGTAAAGTGGAAGGTCGCGCAGGGGGAGCAGGTGGAGGAGCATCAGGTGCTGCTCGACCTCGAGACGGACAAGGCCATCGTGGAGGTGCCGTCTCCCAAAAAGGGCAGGGTAGCGAAGCTGAACAAGAAGGAGGGCGACGTCGTAAACGTCGGCGAGACCCTGCTTGAGATAGACACCGCCGAGGCCGCTGCGCCGGTGGTCCACCCCGAAGAGGCCCCGGAGGCTCCCGAAGAAAAGGAGCCCGTAGAGGAGGAGTCTTTCTCGATAGTGGGAAAGGTGCCCCAGACGCAGGAGGTGATGGCCGCCCCCAAGGCTCGCGCCCTGGCCAGAAAGCTCGGCGTGGACCTCTCAGGCGTGAAGGGCACGGGCCCCGGCGGCTTCATAACCGAGGCGGACGTGCAAGCCGCTTCCGTTGGCAAGGCGTCGCCCGGGCAAGAGCAGATGCCGGCGCAAGCGGCCCCGGCTACCCCGGCGGCCGCCCCGCCAAAGCCAGAGAAGTGGGGCCCCGTCGAGAGGGTGCCGTTGAAGGGCATAAGGAGGTCCATAGCCAGGAACCTGATGGCCTCCCAGAAGAGCGCGGCCTTCGTGACCGGCATGGACGACGCCGACGTAACGGAGCTGTGGGAGCTGCGCGCGCGCGAGCGCAGGGTCGCCAGGGAGAAGGGCATACACCTGACCCTCATGCCGTTTTTCATGAAGGCCATCCAGCACGCGCTCACCTCCCACCCGATGCTCAACGCATCGATGGACGACGAGCGGGGCGAGATAGTCGTAAAGAAGTACTACAACATCGGCGTCGCGGTGATGACGCCCGACGGGCTGATGGTCTCCGTGGTAAGGGACGTGGACAAGAAGACCATCCTCGAGCTCGCCACAGAGCTTCAGGGGCTCAGCAAGAAGGCGCGCGAAAGGAAGATAACGCTCGAGGAGCTGAAGGGCTCGACCTTTACCATAAGCAACTACGGCTCATTCGGCGGCACCTACGCCACCCCCATAATAAACTCCCCGGACGTCGCCATACTCGGCACCGGCAGGGTCGCCGACAGGCCGTGGGTAAAGGGCGGCAGCATCCTCATAAGGAAGGTCCTCCCCCTTTCCCTGACCTTCGACCACAGGGTCATAGACGGGGCGGAGGCCGCCCAGTTCCTCAACAAGGTCAAGGGCTACCTCGAAGACCCCGGAAGGATATTCATAGAGAGCGCGTAGGACGGGATTGCTTCGCTCCGTTCGCGCGGCCAGGGAGACCTCAAATCCCCCTTTATCCCCCTTTATCCCCCTTTTCCAAAGGGGGATTTCTTTGAGAAGGAAAGTTTTTCCTTGCCGGTAGAGGGGGCTCCCCTTCCTTGATGGCATGGTGGGAGTATTCATACACCCCCTCCCTCCCCCGTCAAAGGGGAGGGGGAAGATATGAACGGGTTCGAACGCCGAAAAGTGTCATTCTGAACGAGGTGAAGAATCTCTGGATTGCCGGGATCCTTCGGCCGCTCCGCTCCCTCGCAATGGCATAAAAAGTTTTTGTCT
>JBHHYT010000023.1:0-26395 GCA_046757705.1 Thermodesulfobacteriota bacterium | reverse complement strand
GGGTGATTAGAGCGAGCGGCGCTTTGGGAAGAGGCGGGTGAGCGCGCCGGGGTGGAACTCAGGGCGCGTAGCGTTCTTAAGGGGTGCGCGAACGAGGAAGAGGAGGCCCAGCTGAGCGAGCCTAATCACCGGAAGCGTCCCGCAGGGGCGCAAACGGCGCTGAAAAAAAAGACCGGTCTTGCATGGCCAACGGCCAGCCCCTGAATGACAAAATCAAGAATCCCCCTTCCCCTCTGGAAAAGGGGGAGGTTTTCCCGCCTCAGTTCTTCAATATCTCCAGCACCTTGCACTTCTCCCACAGCGTCTTTCTCGACACGCCGAGGAGCTTCGCCGCAAGGCCCTTGTTTCCCTTCGTCTCTTCGAGCACCTTCGTGATGTACTGCCTCTCGAAGTCCTTTATCGCCTTGGAGAGGTTCTCGTAGTTCTCGTAGTTCTCTATCTCCTTCATCACCTTGAAGGCCTCGGTGCTCATCTCCTCGGGCAGGTCCCACTGCTGAACCTCCTCGCCCCTGCCCATGACCACCGCCCTCTCCACGGCGTTCTCCAGCTCGCGCACGTTGCCGGGGAACGGGTACTTCAAGAGCATCTCCATCGCCTCGACGGAAAATCCGGTGATCTTCTTCTTGTGCAGACCGGCGAAGTAGTTCAGGAAGTGGTTGGCGAGCAGCATGACATCGCCCCTTCTCTCGCGCAGGGGCGGCAGCGTTATCGGCAGCACGTTCAGCCTGTAGTAGAGGTCCTCCCTGAACGAGCCTTTCCTGACCTCTTTCTTCAGGTCGCGCTGCGTGGCGCAGATAATCCTGACGTCCACGCCGAGGGTCTCCGTGCCCCCGAGCCGGTCGAAGGTCCTCTCCTGAAGCACGCGCAGCAGCTTGACCTGTGTGGCCGGGCTCATCTCGCCTATCTCGTCGAGAAAAAGCGTGCCCCTGTCCGCGAGCTCGAACCTGCCCTTCTTCTGCTTCACCGCCCCCGTGAACGCCCCCTTTTCGTAGCCGAAGAGCTCGGCCTCGAGGAGCGTTTCGGGGAGCGCCGCGCAGCTGAGCTTTATGAACGGCTCGTCCTTGCGCAGGCTGTTGTGGTGTATGGCGTCGGCCACCAGCTCCTTGCCCGTGCCGCTCTCCCCCATGATGAGCACGGTGGAGTCGGTCTGCGATACTATCTGTATCTTCTCGAGTATCGCCTTCATCTTCTCGCTCTTGGCGATGATGCCGCTGAAGTTGTACTTGCCCTCGACCTGCTCCTTGAGGAAACGGTTCTCCTCTTCCAGGCCCATGAACCTCAGCAGGCGGGAGACGACGAGCAGAAGCTCGTCCATGGGAAAGGGCTTGGTGACGTAGTCGAAAGCGCCGAACTTCATGGCCTCCACGGCGCTATCCACGGAGCCGTGGGCGGTGATGAGCACGACCATGGTCTCGGGGGAGTACCGCTTGCACGCCTTAAGCACCTCGATGCCGTTGAGGTCCGGCAGGCGCAGGTCGGTTATCACGACGTCGAAGTTCCTCTCCCGGAATGCGGTTATCCCCTCCTTGCCGAGCCCGGTCTCCTCGACCTCGTAGCCGTCCTCCCTGAGCGCGTCGCCTATGGACATCCTCATAAGGGGCTCATCGTCTATTATCAGTATCCTCGGAGTCCTGTCCAACGCTATGCCTCCTCAATGTGTATGGGCAGGCGTATCTTGAATACGGCTCCCCTGCCCACCTGGCTCTCCACGTCTATCCGGCCCTTGTGCCGCTCTATTATACCACGGCTCACCGAAAGCCCAAGGCCCGTGCCCTTGCCCACGCCCTTTGTGGTGAAGAACGGGTCGAAGATCCGGGGGATGTTCTCCGCAGGGATGCCGCAGCCGGTATCGGAGACGATGATGCAGAACCACTCGTTCTCGAAACGCGTGGCCACCTCTATGACGCCTTCCCCGTCCACAGCCTGTATGGCGTTGAGTATCAGGTTGACGAGTATCTGCTCTATCTGGTGCTTGTCCACGAGTATCGGCGGCAGCCCCTGGCCAAGGTTCCTTACCAGCCTTACGTCCTTGCCCCTTACGGAGTGGATGAACAGAGGCACCACGCCCTCTATGAGGTTGTTTATGTCGGTGAGCCTGAGCTCCGGGGTGTGCTGCTGTGAAAAGTCGAGGAGCTGGCGCACGATGTTCTGCACCCGCTTTATCCCGTCCTCCATGAAGTCGAGGTACTCTGCCTTGCGCTCCTCGGTGAGCTTCTTGTGCCTGAAGTTGTAGAAGCAGTTGAGGATGCCGCCGATGGGGTTGTTCACCTCGTGGGCTATACCGGCGGCGAGCTGGCCCACGGCGGCGAGCTTCTCGCTCGAGAGGATGGACGCCTCTATCTCCTTTTTCTTCGTTATGTCCTCGGCCATCCAGACGACGTAGTCGGCCGTCCTGCCCCTGTCCGCGAGTATGGGGAATATGCTCATCCTGACTATCAGGTCCTTTCCGTCCGGGCGCGTTATCTTCTGCTCGAGCTGGCGCGGAGTCCCGGTCTCGAAGACGCTGCTTATGACATTGTACAGACCCTTTTTGAGGGACGGGTTCTTCAGGTGCGCGATGAAGTTCAGGTTGTAGCAGTCCTCGTCAGGGTTGCACTCGCAGATGGGGCACGGCTCGAGGGCGTGCCTGTTCCACGCGGCTATGCCCTGGTTCCTCTCGAGCACGTAGAGGCAGTACGGCATGCTGTTTACTATGGACTCGACCAGGTTCTTCTGCTGGCGGAGCTTGTCCTGGCTTACGAGTATGCTCTGTTCATTGTCCCGCAGGTTCAAGACCATCTTGTCGAACGCCCTGCCGAGGTCGGCTATCTCGTCGCTGCCATCCCTGCGCGCGCCTGTAAGCACGTCGAGGTCGCCGGAGGCGACGAGCTGGGCCTTCTTCGTAATCGCCTTTATCGGCTTGGTTATCCTGTAGGTAATGAAGTAGCCGACGACGGAGGCGAGTATCAGGCCGACGAACGCGATGCCGGAGACGGCCTTTATGTTCTGGTACTGGAGGGCGACGAACCTGTCCTTGGGCACGCCGACGAAGAGCGAGCCGATTATCTTCCCCTCGTGGTTGACTATCGGGTCGAAGGCGGTGATGTAGTCCTTCTTGTCTATGGACGCCTCGCCCCTGAAGCCCTTGTTGGCCTTTATCTCCTCTATGACCTCCGTGGGGATGAGGTGGCCCACGGTCCGCACGCCCGCCTCGTTGACCACGTTCGTGGCTATCTGCACCTCGCCCATGGCTATGGTCACCAGCGAGCCGGGTATGCTGCCGGCAAGCGAGTCGGAGACGAAGGTGTCGTTGTTTATGAGGTCCCCTGTGAGTATCGCGCCTATGACGCGCCCCTGTCCGTTCATCACCGGGGTGATGACAAGGAGCATCATGCCGTCCTCTATCTTGCCCGGCTCCTTGTCCCCCTTCTTCTCGAGAGGCACCCTTGCGGCTTTAACGAGCCTCTCGCGCACCAGTATCGAGCGCGGGACCACCTCGGTCGAGATGAAAGAGGTCTTCTTGCGCATGGCCTTCTCCACGAAACCGTTGAAGGAGAGCCTGTAGCCTGTCCACGGGGTGTTGTTGGAGGCGATGGTGCGCTCGGTGTTGTCAACGATGGCCCAGAGGTCGACGTAAGGCCTCATCTTCTTCCACTTCTTGATCTGCCCCCTGAGGAACTCGCTGTCGCCCTGCTCTATGGCCTCCTGGATGTAGGTCTCGGTCGAGGCCTGCAGCATGCCGTACTGCATCTGGTGCGCGCGCGCGTAATACTGCATCCAGGCGGCCTTCAGGTTGTTGTTGATGGTCTCCTGCGAGTCGGCCTGCTTGCTGTGGCTTATGAGCGCTGTGGTGAGAAAGGCCAGAAAAACGGTAGGGACGAGTGTTACGATCAGAAAGGAGAGTATTAGTTTGCCGCCTATATTCATCTGTCAGTCTGCGCCTTCCTGTTGGGGAAGAAAGGGTACGTTTACGGGCATTGGCGACGGTAGCTATTTTGGAAAAAAGGCCGTTTAAAAAAGAAATACCTATTTAAATTAGAATATTACAAATGGTTTTGGAAGTCAAGAGGAGCAAGCAAAGGGGGAAATGGAAGGTGGGGAGGCCTGTTTGCCAGACCTCCCCGGAAAGCGGGCTTTAGCGGGTAAAAAATGAGGATGGATGATGCTTGATAAGAACGGCCTCTCATGGAAAAGCCGGTAATGCGCAAACTCGTTGCCTACAGGTAAAAGTATACTCTTCAAAGATTAAAGTATTATTAGAAGGACCTCTTTTTTTCGTCCGGGGAGGTGAAAAGCTTGCGTATCAGGGGATTTTAACAGGAAAAACAGATAGTTAGCGGAAATGAAATATCTTGAAAAAATTCTCCGGAGGGGGGCTTTTTGCTTTTCAGGTCCGCTCAGAGGCCCTCTGCCGGTCTTTGCCCGGCGAAACGGGGCGGAAGCCGCACCTCCGAGACGCTCTTTATCCTCTCCCTCAGCGACCCCGCCTCGGTTCCAGCCCCGAGCTCGAGCCCGGTTACCGCAACCTTCCCTATCTCCTTTAGCGCCGAACCGTCCATATAGCCCCATATCTGGTGGATGACGTAGGGTTTCTCCTCCAGAACGCCGAGGTATAGCATGATGTGCCCGTCAAGACCCAGGAGCGTCACCCCCGGGTCAGCCTCCGCGAGCGCACGGCCTATCTCCCCCGGCGTACCGGCACGCTCACGCCCCAGGACTATCTGCCCGACGGCACCCTGCTGGCGTGAGTTCCTCGGAAGGCGCACCCCGACCGAGGCGAAGACGTCCCGTACGTAGGCCGAGCAGTCCCGGAGCCCGCCATCGCCGCCCCAGCCGTACTCCTCGCCAAACATCTTGAACGCCTGACTTATGACGCTGGCCCGGGTGTACGGAAGGTACCCCTCGCTCACGTCCGCCCTCCTGGCCACATAGCCGGTCTTCCAGATGAGCCCCTTGGCCGACCCCCGGGGCAGCCACACGGGTATCACGCCCTCCCCTTCGACGCCATCCTCCGGGACGTAGAGTACCGTGCCCATCGGAAGGCGCATCACCTCCCGCCCGGACGAAGCGTCCGAGTAGACCGGCACGCTCGAACCGGTCACCACGATGAACCTGCCGTCCCCTGCCCTCAGGCCGGAGCGATCCGTCATGGCGACGCTCTCAAGCCTTATCCAGCCCCTTACGAACCTGGTCTGGAAAAAGCCCCACCCGCCGTCCCTGCTCGTGTGCAGGAGCGCGACCGGCTCCGTGGGGAAGATTGCCGAATACTGCAACGTATCAAAGCCGCCCGGCCTCTTTATCACCTTTGCGTCCGACGGGAACGCCCTCACGTCCGCGCGTCCTACCACCACGCCGAAGCGCACGGTGTTCGCCGAAGCCACCCTGTCGAGCGCCATGTTGCGCACGATACCCTCAAAAAAACCCTCTCCGAGCGGCTCCCCATCCGCGTCAAAGCGCGGCTCATCCGGGCCGGGCACCGGGTCGAACAAAAGCCACTCCAGCAACCGCCCGCCCGGGACCTCGTCCGGCATCCCGGCCACGTCGGCCATCTGATCGATGCGCCCGGTTATCCTGCTGTTAAGCTCCTCTATCTCCCCCGGGCCCAGGACCACCGAGTCCGGGGCGCCCAGCCTGCCTATCCAGAAAGACGGCCCGCCCGGCCCGAGACCGCCCGCCCCGGCCGCAGGCACGGCCATGACAAAGAACAATGCCAGTACACGAATAAATACCCGCATATAACCCCCTCAACAGAAAAGGTTGGAAGACACACCCAATTCTAACGCCCCGAAGGCCCCGTGGCAATACCAATCAACAATTGACTCAACCGAGAGGTTTTGAGTATATTAACAGGGTGCCGGGGTTTTCTGGGGGAAACTTTCTGTAGAAAGTCTCCCCAAGACACCTCAACACTCTATCATATTGCACCAACCTTACGGCGGGAGGCTGTGACAATGGGGTCCACGGCCTTTTATCATTTCAGGTGGAGGCAGCGGGGATGAAGGACGGCAGGCAGATGGCGGGTTACGCTTTGGCGGCGACTTCCGCTATCACCTTTTCGATAAAGGGTGTTTTGGCGAAGCTCCTTTACGCCCGGGGCGTTGACCCGTCCACTCTCCTTGCCGTGAGGTTCGCCATCGCGTTGCCGTTGTTCTGGCTCGCGGTCTACCTCTTCCCTTCGTCGAGGGTCGGCAGGAGGGACGCGGCCGTTCTGATGCTGATCGGGCTTTTCGGCTTCTGCGGCGCGGCTTACGCCGATTTCTACGGTCTGCTTTACATAGACGCGTCCCTTGAGAGGGTCATCATCTACACCTACCCGGCGATAGTGGTGTTGTGGACGGCCCTTTTCTTCGGGGAGAGGCTCGACGGCAGGAAGGTCGTCTCCATAGCGCTGACGTACGTCGGGCTTGCGGCCACGCTCCGGCTCTTGAGCGGGGGGCTGCGGCCCGACCTCCTCGGCGCCGGGCTCATCTTCTTTTCTGCGCTGATATATTCGTTCAACTACATAATAACCGAGGTGCTCGGCAAGAGGGTGGCCGGGGTCAAGATCTCCGCGTACACGGCCACAGCCGCCGGCGCGGGCTTTATCGCAGTATGGCACGGCCGCACGATGCCGCAGGGGGCGGGCGCATGGGGGCTGCTCGTGGTCATGGCGGTGGTCTCCACCTTCATCCCGGTGCTGACGCTGGCGCTCGCCATAAAACGGATAGGGGCGGCAAGGAGCGCCCTTGTAAGCTTCGTGGGGCCTGTCTCCACCGCCGTGCTCGCCTACGCGGTGCTCGGCGAGAGGTTGGACGCGGTGCAGACGGCCGGCATGGCTCTGGTAATAGCGGGTGTGCTCGTCATATCCACGGGAAAGGGAAGGCCCAAGGGAGGCATATAAAGCGGGTACTGGCGGTTTGATGCGGCATGGGAGAGGGGACGGGTCACGCCTTCTCTTTGACGGCCTCCGCATCCTTCTCCGCTTCGAGGATGAACCTGCCGAGCGTCTGGTCCACGGTGCCGATGTGATGGACGAGCCAGTCGACGACCGTCCTCTGCACCTTTATCACCGTACTGGTCGTCAACTTCTCCGCGCACTCCTTCTCGAGGACGAAGACCCTTTCGATGAAGTCCATGTGCTCGGAGAGATGGGTGATGAGGGCGGGGAATTTATACCTGTTCATCGCCTGCTCCTCGGCCTCGAAGTGGACGACGAAGTACTCGTCGAGGAACCTGAAGAGCTTTAAGACCTCATCCTTGCCGAGCCCGATGCTCATGGCATCGAGCAGGCTGTTTATCCTCCTGAAGAGCTCCTTGTGCTGTCTGTCCTGCCATTCGACCCCTGTGGAGAGGCCGCTGCTCCATTCTATAGACATAAAAAATCCTTCCGGCGTCTTGAGTTAAACTATCGATAACATTTATTCTACGCGACATGGGGACGGATGTAAACCATAAAAGCCTTGAGGGTCGTGATGAGAGGCGTCCCGGAGGACGCAGGCGGGAGAGGAATATCCACGGGCAGTTTAACGTCATGCCCGGGACTTTGTTCGGCAGCCCTCACTGCAATGGGCCAGCCTCGGGATAAAGAAACGCTTCATTGTCCTTCCCCCTTTCTCTTTCACTTCAAGGCATCCGTGTGGATGCGTACAGGGCACGGCGCCTGTCTCGCCTGTGCCGGTTCCCGGGTCATGCCGCCCCCTCGCCCTATTGCCCCATTGCCCCCTGTGTACCCACCCCCGCCGGTCATGCCTCCGTGCATAAGCCCGCTCTAATGTTTGTGTCCGGAGCAGCGTTTCTTCCCGTAGACCTCGTAGCCCCCATGCCCGGCAGGGGCCATCGTCCTGTCGCCGCTCATCAGACGCATCTTATCCATCTTTTTCATCTGCCCGGGTGTCAGTATCTTCTTGAACGCCTCGAGGCTCTGGAACCTGAAGAACCGGAGGGCGGCCTTTTTCCCGGCTATCTCGTCTATCTTGGCCTTTACCTTCTTCAGGTCCACCTTTTGTGCAGAGGCGAGCTCGTCAAGCTCTACCTCGGCCACCATTATGTCGGCCTCGGCCTTTATGCTTTTTTTCAGATACCCTCTCTCCAGCGCCCCAGCCTTCTTCTCCTGTTCCGGGGTGAGCCCGAGAGTGTGGAGCATCCCCATAAAATACATTTTACCATACTTACCGCCGTCTTTCATCCCCGGACGCCCCCCCGTGAAGACCCCGTACGTGTCGTAGGCCCCCGCGCCGTCGCACCCTTTTCTAACCGCCCCGGTATAGTAGCCCCCGTGGGCGAAGAGCCCGGCCGGCCTTCCGGTGAGCACGACGTCCACGGTCTTTATCTGTCCGTCCCTGTCCACCTCGATGATGGCGGGCGTACCCGCGCTCATGGACTGGATCAAGGTGACGAAATCGGAGACCCCGTAGACCTCCTGGCCGTTGACGCCCACGACCCTGTCCCCGGGGTTGAGGCCGGCCTGCTCGGCGGGGCCGCCCTTTATGACGTCTGCCACGACCACGCCTCCGGCGGATTCGGTGGCGCCCTGCCCCCGTCCATACGGGGCGTCCTCGACGGTCACGCCGAGCCAGGCCTTGCCGGGCAAAGGCTCGCCGCCCCGCGCACCGGCGGCCGGAACGGACAGGAGAAACAACGCGAGTATCAGGATGCTTAGAGCTACTCTTCCCGGATCTTTCATCATGCACCCCTTTTGCTTGAGGTAGACTGAGAGACCGCTCCTGAGACCCCGGTCAGGGCTGCATGAAGCGGCTCTCCACCCACCTTCTAAGGACCTTCCACGGTTTGGAGCGTATCTTTGCGTAGACCCAGGAGTAGAAGCTGTCACAACTCTCCTCGCCCCTTATGACGTCGTAGTAACGCACCATTATGCCGGGGTCCTTCTCTATGATGCTGTACCAGAGCCTCGGGTGGTTGTAGACGAGGTCCGAGAGCCTCTGGGCCGACTTGAACTCCGGGTATATCACGCTCTCCAGCCAGCCCTGGTAGGCCGAAAGGTCGATGGTCCCGGAGCCCATGCTGTCGATTATGGCAGAGGCCGCTCCCTTGGCGGTCCTTATCGCGTAGTATATGCCCTCCCCGAGGAAGGGGTCGACGAGGTGGCCGGTGTCCCCGGTAAGGAGGATGTTGCCCTTTACCATCGTGGAGCCGCCGCTGTAGAATATGGGCACTATCCAGCCGCACCTATCGTCCACGGAAAGGCCCTTGAGCGCGCCGTGTGTGCTGACGAAGGTGTTGAAGCAGTCCTTTATGCCGCTCTTCACCTTGACGGCATCCCCGGCCGCGCCCACGGAGAGGTACTTCTCCTTGGGGAATATCCAGGCGTAGCCGAAGGGCACGCCGCCGAAGTCTATAAAGAGGCGGCCCTCGACGCCGGCGGCCTCCCTGTCGTATGGGACCTCGGCGGTTATGGAGACCGCCGCCTCCTTCGGGTCCAGCCCGAAGTGTTCCCTTCCTATGAAGCCTGAGGCGCCGTCCGCGCCGACGACGACTTTTGCGGAGTAATCTTCGCCGGATGCGGTGGTGACCGTAACCGAAGTGCCGTTGTCCACTACGGAGCGGACCCGGCATCCGTCGACCACCTCGGCGCCTGCCTCGCGGGCCTTGTCCACGAGGAGGTTGTCGAACCTGTCGCGCATGACGTTGTATCCCACGGGACGGTCGGAGAGGATGTCCACGGGACGCCCCGACTTGTAGGTAAAGGTCGCGCCGTAGACCGTATCCTCGACGACCTCCGAGATGTCGAAGTCCAGAATGCGCTCTATCTTCGTAGAAATGCAGCCCCCGCAGGACTTGTACCTCGGGAACCGCGCCTTGTCGAGGCCGAGGACCTTCAGCCCCCCGCCCGCGAGCTCACGCGCGGCCGTGGAGCCGGCCGGTCCGAGCCCGACAACTATAGCGTCATACATCTCTCAGTCGGTCTCCTTTTCAACGCTGAATTCTATCGTATCCCCCCAGAAGCCGTTCTTGAGAAGGGACTCCCTCTCCCACCGGAGTATCTTCAGGTGCCCCTTCTCCATCTCGAGGAGGCTGGTGAGGAATACCTTCTGCTCCGGGCCGGTCGCCTCGCCGAGGAGCCTCGAGTAGAACGCGACCGCGGCCTCTTCGTTCTCGAGGGCTATATTCAAGGCGTTCGTGTCGCTCGGGTCGTGGTTGAGCCTTTTTATGAGTTCGTTCTCCTCCTGGAATATGGGCAGCCCCTCGCCGCGCGACGTGGCGTTCCTGACCGCCTCCTCGTACCCTATCCAGCCCTCCCCGCTCTTGAGCGACTCGGCTATGCGGGAGATGGCCCGTATGTGGTCGAGCTCTTCCTTCGCCAGATGGAAGAATACGTTCTTGCCCCTCTCCTGGCTGACTATCGTGGAGGCAGCCGTGTAGAAGGCATAGCCTTTTATCTCGGTCTTGTACGCCATACCAAGCTCTTCTATCATCTTCATATCTGGCATGAGACCTCCCGGTTTAAAGATGGTTTGCCTGGCGCGGGACGGGCCGAAAACCCCCTTTCCCGCACCTCCCCGGATGAACCTGCCCGGCAGGGCGCGCGCCGCCTACCGCCTTCCGGAGTCCGTCCTGCCCGCCTTGTCCACATCGTGCTTCTTCTCGAGCGCCTCGCCCCTTATCTTGTCCTCGCAGGCGTGGCAGATGGTGGTGTCGGAAGGCCTGCCGCAGATAGAGCAGACGTGCTTTTTCTCCTGCTCTTTTTTCTCTTGTTCGTTCTCCGCCATGGTTCCCCCTGTGGTAGTTTTTGGATGAGGCCCTTGCTTGTCATAAGCTTCATGGGGTTGATTTGCTTAACAATTACCATAAAAAAAAGGATAACACAAACAAAAGCGGGGGCGGGGACGCAATTTTCCGGCTCCCGCCCTCTACGGGAGGAAACGGGACTGGTCCTTGAAGGAAAACCCGGAGAGCAGGGGCCTTTCAACCCCCTTGTGCTGGATGAGCACCTTGAAGGTGTCCCCCATGCCGCCGGGGGCTATGAGCCGGGCAAGCTCCCTGTTGTAGGCTATCCTCTCGGCCTCGGCGAGGGCGCCCCCGTCCGCCTCGGAGAGCTCGTCGCATATCCCGAGGCCGAGCAGGAAGTTCTTCTGCGTGGCGAAGCCCGTAAGCTCGAGCCCCGAGGCGCGCCCGGAGGTTACGAGCGCCGAGAAGTCGACCTGCGTGGTTATGTCCTGCGAGCCGATGTTTATATAAGGGTTGTCGTTGAGTGTGTGGCGGTAATGGCAATGGAGCGTGCCCTCCCTCCTTTCGGGGGCGTACAGCTCCCTGGCGGGCAGCCCGTAATCTATCGTGATGACGAAGCCGCACGTGAATCGGGCCGCGGCCGAACGCAGCCACCTTCCGGCCTCGAGGTTGACCTCGGCCTTCTGCCCGTGTACGAGCGTAACTCCGGCGCTCTCGAAGTACCCCGCAAGCTCGGGGGTGGAGAGCGGGCCCGGCACGTCCACGAAGGATGAACCTTCGAGACCGACGTAAAGCTCCTTGAGGCCGCCCTCTTCCATCAAGACCCTGTGCACGGGAAAGCTGTCGATAAGCTCGTTCGACAGGACGCACCCTGCGGCGTGCACGCCCGCCTCGGAGATGTCGCCACACCACGCAAGCCCCTGGCCTTCGCCACCGTCGTCGTCCTGCGGCTGAGGCGGCCCCGGCCCCTTTTCCACGAGCGTCGCCCGCAAGGCGCGGGAAAGCCCCGGGTTCTCGGAGCGGATGGTATCGACGATGCCCCTTGTAAGCCACCCCCTGCCGGCCCCGGCCTCCATGAGGCCGAACTCGGCGGGCCTGCCCAGCGCGTCCCAGATCTGGGAGACCTGCCTTGCGAGCAGCCTGGCGAAGACGGGGCTTACGTCGAGGCTCGTGATATAGTCGCCGTGTGCGCCCCACGACCCCTTGCCCGAGGTGTAGTACCCCCCCTCGCCGTACAGGACGATGTCCATGAATTCGGCGAAGGTGATGGGGCCGCCCCCTTTTATGCCGCCGGCGACCTCAGCCGCCGGCCCTCTTGAGAGATCATCGGTCTGCATCTGTTCAACGGCCTTCCGGATGCGCCATCATGCGCTGGCGACCTCCACAAAGGCGTCTCGGGGCGCCAGACATACCGGGCATACGTCCGGGGGGTCCTCCCCCTCGAAGAGATAGCCGCACTCGACGCACCTCCATTTTTTCACCATAAGCCCACCTTCCGTCTCTTTTCGGCCATGCCTACTTCTTTATCTTGAGGTAGGTCTCCCACGTGTCCGCGTGGCCCTCCTCCTGCGCGAGTATCTCCTCGAGCATGAGCCTCGTTGTGGTGTCCCCGAGCTCGTCGCAGAGCTTGATATGCTCCCTGTAGCGTTCTATGGCGCCGAGCTCGGCCTCGAGGTCGTCGCCGACCATGGCCTTCACCTCGCCGCCCCTCTTGATGGCGGCGGGCTTTTGAACCGGCACCCCCCCGAGGTAGACTATCCTCTCGGCAAGCTTCTCGGCGTGCTTCATCTCGTCGATGGAGGTGGACTTGAATATATCCACGACCGAGAAGCTCTCAGGCCCGTCCGCCTCGTAGTGATGGCCCATGTACTGGCCTATCGCCGCCAGCTCGAACGACCTGTCAACGTTCAACGCATCGATGATCTTCTTTCTGGTCTCTTCGCCAAGTGACATCTGCCCACCTCCGTATTTGATTTTGAACGTGCACTATTCTATCGGCTTTGCACGGCGTGCGCAAGCATTCATCGGCCCGCTCACGGGCATGAAAGGCCCGGGCCTTCAAGCCCCCGGGCCCGCTGCGGAACGGCATACAGGCTCTGATGACGTTGGTTATTATACCTCAAAATCGCCGGTTTGTCACAGTCCCATGCTTTTTTGGCGGGGCCCGCCGATTACCCGCGAGCGCGCGCATGGACCGTGCCGAAAGGCCCGGGCCATGTTGACAAGACCTGGAATCCTGCTTTAATTGCATAATGAAAGGGTATGTTTTTCCATGCCGGCCGGGGTCTCGGCCGGAGGCATCGGCCGGAGGCTTAGGGCACGCCGGGGCAAAACGCATCCAAAGGGCCGCAGGCCGCCCAAGCCCGAGGGCGCCGCAGCCGGGGGAACGAGCGATGGGAAAAAAGAGCCTCGCGCGCAAGATACTCGAGGCCCACATGGTCTCCGGCAGGTGGGCGCCGGGCGAAGAGATAGCGATAAGGATAGACCAGACACTGACACAGGACGCCACGGGCACCGTCGCGTACCTCGAGTTCGAGGCCCTTGGGCTACCCTCGGTAAGGACCGAGCTTTCCGTGAGCTACGTCGACCACAACCTCCTGCAGACGGACTTCAAGAACGCCGACGACCACCGTTTCCTCTACACATCCGCCATGAAGTACGGGTCCTACTACTCGCCGCCCGGAAACGGCGTATCTCACCCGGTGCACATGGAGAGGTTCGGCGTGCCGGGCAAGACGCTGCTCGGCTCCGACAGCCACACCTCCACCGCGGGGGCGCTCGGCATGATAGCCATCGGCGCGGGCGGGCTCGACGTGGGCCTGGCCATGGCCGGAGAGCCTTTCCACCTCGCAGTGCCGGGGATACTCGGCGTGCGCCTGGCCGGAAGGCTGAAAAAATGGGTCTCGGCAAAGGACGTGATACTCGAGATGCTGCGGCGCCACACGGTAAAGGGCGGGGTCGGCAGGATAATCGAGTATTGGGGGCCGGGGGTCAGGACGCTCTCCGCCACCGACAGGGCCACCATAACCAACATGGGCGCGGAACTCGGGGCGACCACCTCGATATTCCCATCCGACGAGCGGACACGGGAGTTCATGCGTAGCCACGGGCGCGCCTCCGGGTGGGCGCCGCTTGCCGCGGACAGGGGGGCGCAGTACGACGAGACCGACGAGATAGACCTCTCAAAGTTGGTGCCGCTCATCGCCTGCCCGAGCTCCCCGGACAACGTAAGGCCGGTGACAGAGGTCGAGGGCACCCCTGTAGCACAGGTCATCATAGGCTCTTCCGTGAACTTCTCGTACAGGGACCTGATGGTCGCGGCAAGGGCCATAAAGGGCAGGTCGGTCGCGCCGGGCGTAAGCTTCGAGATAAACCCCGGCAGCCGCACGGTCCTCGAGAACGTAGAGCGGGCCGGGGGCACCGTGATGCTCAACCACGCCGGGGCCCGTATCCACCAGTCGGGCTGCCTCGGCTGCATAGGCATGGGGCAGGCCCCTCCCACGGGCACGGTCTCGGTGCGCACGTTCCCGAGGAACTTCCCCGGCCGCAGCGGGACCGAGGGCGACCGGGTATACCTCTGCAGCCCGGAGACCGCCGTGGCGGCCGCCATCTACGGGTCCATCACCGACCCGCGCAAGCTCGGCAGCTTCCCGAGGCTCACGGAGCCGAAGAGGTACGTCTACAACGAGGAGATCATCCGCAAGCCCATGACGGCCGCAAGGCGCAGGGAGGTCTCGGTCATACGCGGGCCGAACATAACCCCCTTCCCCGCCTTCGGCGCGCTCCCGGAGAGCTACGAGGGGGAGGTGCTCATCAAGACCGGGGACAACATCTCGACCGACTCGATAATGCCCGCCGGGAACGAGGTGCTGCCGCTGCGCTCGAACATACCCGCCATAAGCGAGCACCTCTTCGAGAGGATGGAGAAGGGTTTCGGCCGCAGGTGCAGGGAGGCCGGGGGCGGGATAATAGTCGGCGGGGAGAACTACGGGCAGGGCTCCTCGCGCGAGCACGCGGCCATCGCCCCGAGGTACCTCGGCATAAGGGCCAAGATAGCGAAAAGCTTCGCCCGCATCCACAGAACAAACCTCATCAACTTCGGCATCGTGCCGCTTACCTTCAAGGACCCCGGCGACTACGACGCCGTCAAGCAGGGCGACCGCCTCCTGCTCGCCTCCATCGGGAAGGCGATAAGGCGGGGTGCCGCCGAGACCGAGGCGGTGCGCGTTGGCGACGGCAGGAGGATACCCCTCGTGATAGGCCTGAGCGGACGCGAGAGGAAGAGCGTGGCGGCCGGCGGGATGCTCAATCTCATCAAGCAACGGAAGCGTAAGAAGACGGTCGCCTGAAGGGGCGCGCGCTAACCCAGCAGCCCCTTCAGCTCTCCGAAGCTGTCTATCAGCACGCAGCACCCGGCCCCGGCAAGCTCTTCCCTGCCCCTGAAGCCGTAGGTAGCGCCTATGGTGCGCACCCCGGCCTTGTTCCCGGTCTCGCAGTCTATCGGGCTGTCGCCGACCATGACCGTGGCCGCGGGCCCGGCCCCCATCTCGCTCATGACCCTGAGAAGCGGCCCCGGGTCCGGCTTCCTCTCCGGCAGGGAGTCCCCTCCGAGGACCATACCGAAGAACCCGTCCATGCCGAGCTCCTCCATTACCCTGCGCGCCAGCCCCTCGGGCTTGTTCGTCACAACGGCCATCTTCTTGTCTGCCTCCCTGAAGTGCCCGATGGTCTCCATGACGCCGGGGTAGACGGCGGTCTCCACGACGAGGTGGCCACCGTAGATTTCAAGGAACCTCCGGCGCGCCCTCATTATACCCCCCGCGTCCTCCCCGGGCATCAACTGTTCCAGGAGCATCGTCACACCCCACCCGATGGCGTCCACTATCTCGTCCGGAGCCTTCGGGGGGTGTCCGCACGCCTTCAACGTCTCGTTGGCAGACCACGCTATATCCGCCCTCGAATCGACGAGCGTGCCGTCGAGGTCGAATACGATAAGCTCTGTCCCGGTTATCTTCTTTACCATAAGCCCCTTCTCCGTCGGTTTCAGACCACGCATTATAGCACAGAACGGACGGTTTCCCGCGGGTCTTTTCGCCTGGTCCGCCGCGCGCCGGGACAACTCCGCAACCGATGGCAAAAAAAGGCTGATTGGGCTATAATCTAAGTAAGGACGGCGTTTTTTATCAGCGAGGAGGTGGGCATCATGTCAACCATCAATTGGGCGCAGAGCTTCGAGAACGCATTGAAGGACATACGCGGGACGGACAGGCTCCTGTTCCTGTTCTTCCACCACCCGGAATGCGGAGGGTGCAGAAAGACGATGAGCACCACGTTCACGGACCCGGAGGTCATGGAGTGCATAAACTCCAATTACTCCTCCGTCTCGCTGCTCGTCACCGAAGACCAGGAGCTGACCGCAAGGTTCAACGTGGAATGGACGCCCACGTTCATCATCGCCGACGAGAAAGGCCATGAGCTCGAGCGCTGGGTCGGATACCTGCCGCCGAGGGACTTTATCGCCCAGATATACCTTGCCGAAGGGCTCGCGGAGTTCCACATGAACAGGTTCAGCGAGGCAGGGGCCGCATTCGAGTGGATAATCGACAACCACCCGGACGCGGAGGTGGCCCCGGAGGCGCGATACTACATGGGGGTGGCCATGTACAAGGAGTCCGGCGACCCGGAGCACCTCGAAAGGACATGGGAGGCCATGCACAAGAGGTACCCCGCCCGCGACTGGACGAAAAAGGCGTCGGCCTGGTCGTAGACAACCCGGATAGACGCGAAAGGTTCTTCATTGCTTTCCGCGTCTTTTTTTGCCCGCGCAGCCGATAAGCCCCCTTCCGCGCTCGCGTTTTTTACCGCCCTTTACAATTCAACCGGCATTTGATAATATTTCTAACCTGTTGCACCCTTCAAGGGACCTGAATGAGCCAATTGACGACACGCAGACCATGTGTGGCCGGGCAGTTCTACCCGGGCCGCCCCGAGAGCCTCGATACGGAGGTGCGAGGTTTTCTCGCCCCCCCGGGCAAGCCTGAGAAGGCCATTGCCATTATCGTCCCGCACGCCGGGTACGTCTACTCCGGGGCCGTGGCGGGGGCGGTCTACGCCGCCACGGTAATACCCGACGACATAATACTCATCGGGCCGAACCATACCGGCCTCGGCGCCCCTGCATCCCTCATGGGCGAAGGGCGATGGGAGACACCGCTCGGCAGCGTACCGGTCAACACCGCGCTTGCCCGCCTCCTGATCGAGCACGGGGCGGGCTTTACCGACGACGTTGACGCGCACCTGAGCGAACACTCCCTCGAGGTGCAGCTCCCGTTCATCCAGCGGATGAACGGGAACGCCTCCATCGTGCCCATCACCATCATGCGCGCGGACGAGAAGAAATGCGCCGCCATGGGCGCGGCGGTGGCGCGGGCCATAAGGCGATGGGGCAAGGACGTGCTCATCGTCGTCAGCTCGGACATGAACCACTACGAGGGGGATAAAGAGACGCGGGCCAAGGACAGGCTCGCCATAGACGCCGTGCTCGCGCTCGACCCGGGCAGGCTCCTCGATGTGACCGCCGAGCGGGATATCTCCATGTGCGGCGTCGTCCCCGCTGCCATAGCCATCAACGCCGCGCTCTCGCTCGGAGCGAAAGAGGCACGGCTTGTAAGATACGCTACCTCCGGCGAGACAAGCGGCGACTACGACCACGTCGTGGGCTACGCCGGAATAGCGATAAGATAACCGCACTGTTGGAAGAGACCCCATGGGGGCTCTCTCGGCCGCCGGCAAATCTATTGGAACACAGGAGGTATGGTTTTGAGTGTAAGGACACGCTTTGCCCCGAGCCCCACGGGTTTTCTGCACATAGGTGGTGCGAGGACCGCGCTTTTCAACTGGCTCTACGCCCGGCACAACGGCGGCAAGTTCGCCTTGAGGATCGAGGACACGGATGTAGCGCGCTCCACGAAGGAGTCGATCCAGGCGATACTCGACGGCATGGAGTGGCTCGGCCTCTTCTGGGACGAAGGGCCTTTCTACCAGAGCCGGATGTTCGACGTATACAGGGAGCACGCGCAGAGGCTCCTTGAAAAGGGGCTGGTCTACCGCTGCTACTGCACCCCGGAGGAGCTGGCCGAGCGCAGGGAAGCGGCGCTCAAGGAGGGCCGCCCGCCCAAGTACGACGGCAGGTGCAGGGACGCAAAGGCTCAGGACAAGCCCTACGCCCTGAGGTTCCGCGTGCCCGAGGGAACGACCTCCTTCTTGGACGAGATAAAGGGCGAGATAAGCTTCGAGAACTCGACCATCGAAGACCTGATAATACTGAGGAGCGACAGCACCCCGACCTACAACTTCTGCGTGGTCGTGGACGACGCCACCATGGCCGTCACCCACGTAATCAGGGGCGACGACCACATAAACAACACGCCCAAGCAGATACTCCTGTACAGGGCCCTTGGCTACGACCTGCCGGTCTTCGCCCACCTGCCCATGATACTCGGCCCGGACAAGACGCGCCTGAGCAAGCGCCACGGGGCCACATCGGTGATGGCGTACAAGGAGATGGGCATACTGCCGCACGCGCTGGTGAACTACCTCGCCCGCCTCGGCTGGTCGCACGGGGACCAGGAGATATTCTCGCTCGAAGAGCTCGTGGAGAAGTTCTCGCTCGAGAGCGTGGGCAAGTCGTCCGGCGTATTCAACCCGGAGAAGCTCATATGGCTCAACGCCCACTACATCAAGGAGGCGAAGGCCGAGGACCTCGCCCCCCTGCTCACCCCTTTCCTCGAGGAGATGGGGCTCCGTCCGGAAGGCGGCCCCCGCATGTTCATGATAATAAGGACGCTCCAGGAGCGCTCAAGGACGTTGAAGGAGATGGCCGAGGGCGCGGCCTTTTACTTCAGGGATGCCGTGGAGTACGACCCGAAGGCCGCCGCCAAGTTCCTGACGCCGGAGAGGACCGGGCTGTTCGGCCTGCTCGAGGAGAGGCTCTCGGGGCTTGCGGAGTTCGACGAGGCCGTGATAGAAGGTGTCTTCAACTCCATCCTCGAGGAGAAGGGCTTGAAGCTTGGAAAGCTTGCCCAGCCCGTGCGCGTGGCGCTGTGTGGAGGGACCGTAAGCCCCGGCATCTTCGAGACCATGGAGGCGCTCGGCAGGGAGAAGACGATAGAGCGCCTGAGGGCTGCGGCGGAACGCGCGGCCGCAGCCGTGGGCGAGTGACGGGGACGGCCGCGGCGCCCGGACTCCAGTTATTTCCTTGACTTTTTGCGCCATTCTTGGCTAAATATCCGTTTACGAAAAGCAGAAGAAGACCAAGCGACAAGGGAAACCCATGTTTAAAAAAGTGCTGGTAGCCAACCGTGGAGAGATAGCGACCAGGATAGTGAGGGCCTGCAAGGAGCTCGACATACCCACCGCCGCCATCTACTCCGAAGAGGACGCCACGTCCCTGTACGTCAAGAAGGCCGATGAAGCGTACATGGTCGGCCCCGGCCCCATTCAGGGGTATCTGAATATATACAGGCTCGTTGACCTCGCCACCAAGATAGGGGTGGACGCCATACACCCGGGCTACGGCTTCCTCTCCGAGAACCCGAGGTTCCCTCTCCTGTGCGAGAAGAAGGGGATAACCTTCATCGGACCTTCGAGCAAGACCATCTCCGAGATGGGGGACAAGGTCATGGCCCGCAGGATGATGAAGAAGGCGGGCGTGCCCATCCTGCCCGGCACCGAGGGCTCCGTGGGCAGCGTGGAAGAGGCCATCGAGGAGGCCAGAAAGATAGGCTACCCGGTGATGATAAAGGCCTCGGGGGGCGGGGGCGGCAGGGGCCTGCGCGTGGCGTGGGAGGAAAAAGAGCTCGTGGAGGCGATGACCACCGCGCAGAAGGAGAGCGCGGCGGCCTTCGGGGTCTCGGAGGTCTTTTTGGAGAAGTACCTCGACAGGCCCCACCACATAGAGTTCCAGATACTCGCCGACAACCACGGCAACGTGGTGCACCTCGGCGAGAGGGACTGCTCCATACAGAGGAGGCACCAGAAGCTCATCGAGATAACGCCTTCGCTCATGCTCGACCCGGAGCTTCGGGAAAAGATGGGAGCGATGGCCGTAAAGGCCGCGCGCGCCGTGGGTTACACCAACGCCGGCACCATCGAGTTCCTCGTGGACGGCGAGAAGAACTTCTACTTCCTGGAGATGAACACGAGGATACAGGTCGAGCACCCCATAACCGAAGAGGTGACGGGCATAGACCTCGTCAAGAAGCAGATAGAGATCGCTGCGGGCAAGGAGCTGGGCTTTTCACAGGAGGACGTCAAGCTCAACGGGTACGCCATGGAGTGCCGCATATGCGCCGAGGACCCGAAGAACAGCTTCTTCCCGAGCTTCGGCAAGATTACCGCCTACTACTCGCCCGGCGGCATAGGCGTCAGGATCGACAGCGCCATATACAAGGACTTCGTCATCCCGAGCTACTACGACTCGCTCGTCGTCAAGCTCGTGGTTACGGGCTCCACGTGGGAGGAGACGGTGAGCCGGGGTTACCGCTGCCTCGACGAGTTCGTCATACGCGGCGTGAAGACGACCATCATGTTCCTCAAGAAGATCATGAAGGACCCCGACTTCATAGCCGGCAACTTCGACACCGGCTACATTGACAGAAAACCCGAGCTCATGGACTACGACGAGTACGGCGAGCCCACCGACATAGTGGCGGCCATCGCCGCCGCCATAGCGGCGCACCACGGGTTCTAAAAAGTTTCTTTACGGAGGCCACGACCAATGCCAAACAAGACCAGAGACAACGACAAGGCCGGGCAGGCGCCGGTCAAAAGGCGCACCCTCATCACGGATACCATCCTCAGGGACTCGCACCAGTCCCTCCTGGCCACACGCATGAGGACGGAGGACATGCTCGAGATGGGGCCGCTTCTGGACAAGGTCGGCTACTGGTCTTTGGAGGTCTGGGGCGGGGCCACCTTCGACGCCTGCCTGCGCTTCCTGAAGGAAGACCCGTGGGAGAGGCTCCGGAAGATAAGGAAGGCGATACCTAACACCCCGCTCCAGATGCTGTTGAGGGGCCAGAACCTCGTCGGCTACAGGCACTACCCCGACGACGTGGTCAAGAAGTTCGTCATGCGCGCCGCGAAGAACGGCATAAACGTATTCAGGATATTCGACGCCCTCAACGACATACGCAACCTCGAGGTCGCCATAAAGACCGCTCGCGAGGCCAAGGCCACCGTGGAGGCCACCATCTGCTACACCACCAGCCCTGTGCACACGCACGAGGGTTTCGCGGATATGGCCCAGAGGCTCGCCGAGATGGGCGCGGACACCATCTGCATAAAGGACATGGCAGGGCTGCTGACGCCCACGGCCGCATACGACCTCGTCAAGAAGATAAAGTCACAGGTCGGCCTTCCCGTGCACATGCACTCGCACGACTCCTCGGGCCTCGCCTCCATGAGCTACCTGAAGGCCATAGAGGCCGGAGCGGACATAGTGGACACCGCGATTTCGAGCCTCGCCTCCGGCACCTCGCAGCCGCCCACCGAGAGCATGGTGGCGGCCCTGCGCGACACCCCTTACGACACCGGGCTCGACCTCGCCCTCCTCTCTGACATAGCCGACCACTTCAGGCACGTAAGGAAGAGGTACAAGAAGTTCGAGAGCGAGTACACGCAGATAAACACCAAGACGCTCGTGGTGCAGATACCGGGAGGGATGATATCAAACCTCGCCAACCAGCTCAAGGAACAGAACGCCCTGGACAAGATGAGCGATGTGCTCGAGGAGATACCGAGGGTCAGGAAAGACATGGGGTACCCGCCGCTGGTCACCCCCACGAGCCAGGTCGTAGGCACACAGGCTACGCTCAACGTGCTCATGGGCGAGAGATACAGGGTAATCACCAGCGAGACCCGGAACTACTTCAAGGGCCTGTATGGAACGCCTCCCGGCACGGTCGACGAGGCGGCGAGAAAACAGGCCATCGGGGATGAAAAGCCTATCACACGGCGTCCGGCGGACCTGCTCGAGCCCGAGCTCGACAAGGTGATGCGCGAGATAGACGGCAAGGCCAAGTCCATCGAAGACGTCCTCTCCTATGCCCTGTTCCCGATCATATCGCTCGAGTTCTTCGAGCAGAGGGACTCGGGGACGCTCGAGCCGGAGCCTCTCGAGGAGCAGTTCGAAGAGCCTGTAGACGGGCACATGGTCCCGCACCTTGCGCCGAGCGAGTTCAACGTCACGGTACACGGCGAGACCTACAAGATAAAGGTATCCGGGGCGGGCCACAAGGAGGCCAACAAGAGGCCGTTCTTCATCACCGTGGACAACCGCCTCGAAGAGGTGATGATAGAGTCCCTTACCGAGGTCATCCCCACCACGGCCGGAGAGATAGAGAGCTCGTCCACCGCGCAGTCGTTCAGGCCCAAGGCCAAGAAGGAAGGCGACGTGACGACCCCGATACCCGGCAAGGTCACCTCCATCAAGGTCACCGTGGGCGCGAAGGTATCGGAAGGGGACACGCTGCTTACCGTGGAGGCCATGAAGATGGAGAACGAGGTTCACACCCCGGTAAAAGGCACGGTAAAGAAGATACTCGTAAAGATAGGAGATGCCGTCAACCCGGACGAGACGCTCATAGAGATAGAGCCAGGGCAATAGGGGCGCCCCCCGGCGGCACGGCCGCCGCGCGCCACCTTCACCATAAAACAAGAAAAGGGGCGGCACGAACCACCGCTCCTTTTTAACGTCCGGCGCCATGCCAATACTAAAAGTGCTCGCAGTCGTATTCCCCGTTTTCAGCATAATAGGCATCGGCTACGCCTTCGCCCGGTTCAGGAGGATAAGCCTCGAACCGATAATAGAGGTGCTCCTCTACCTCACCATCCCCGCTCTCGTAATCTCTTCCCTGCTTGAGAAAGAGATAGTAACCAAGGACCTCTTCGCCGTCTCCGGCAGCGCGCTCCTCGTGGTGCTCGGCACCGGGCTCTTGAGCATGGCGTACCTGCGCCTTGCGGGGAAGAGGCGGATGCGGGGCTTCTACCTGCCCACCATGTTCATGAACTCAGGGAACATGGCATTTCCCCTGGCGTTTCTGGCCTTCGGCCCGGAGGGGCTTGCCGTCGCGGTGATCTACTACGTCTCCATCGGCCTGCTCGTCTACTCGCTCGGCATATACATAGCCAAGGGCAAGGGCGGTTTTACAGAGATATTCAAGCTTCCGCTCATCTACGCGGCGGCGATAGGCGTCTCTCTCAACCTTACCGGCCACACGCTCCCCTCCCCGCTCCTTACCACCTTCGACATGCTCGGGGAGGCCACCATCCCGCTGATGCAGATAAGCCTCGGCTACAGGCTCTTCTCCGCGCGCCTCTCGATGCCGGGGATGTCGATAGCGGGCTCTCTGATAAGGATAGTCGGGGGGTTCGCGATAGCGCTGGCGGTGGTGCAGGTCTTCGGCATAGAGGGGCTCAACAGGCAGATAATACTGCTCTCGTCGAGCATGCCGGCGGCGGTGATAAACTTCGTAGTAAGCCACCGCTACAGGCTCGACAGCGAGCTGGTGGCCTCCACCGTGGCAATGAGCACGCTCCTGAGCGTGGTGACCACGCCGATACTTCTGTTGTGGATAATGTAGGGGCTGTCAACGGGACCGCTTCGCCGCCCCCGCTCCTGGCAACGGCCCATCGGGGGAGAGGGGATTCCAGCCCGAAGGGCGCAACATCAGGCAAGACGCGCCGCCCGCTAATCCACCCTTATCCTCCAGCCCTCCTCCCTCTCGCAGACCGAGCCGACGACGAATGGGGCCACCCCCCTGCCCCGGAGCCCCTCCATGAGCATGGCGGCCCTCTGCTCGGGCACGGAGATAAGGAGCCCGCCGGAGGTCTGCGGGTCGTAGAGCAGAAGCTCCACCCCCGTTTCCATCTGCGCGGTGCGCACGTCAGGGGCGAGGTACGCGCGGTTTGAAAGAAGCGTCCTCGGCCTCAGGCCCTTCTTCCGGACAAGCTCGGCCGCGCGCGGGAAGGTCTTGACGAGAGAGGAGCGGATGACGAGGTTTACATCCGAGCCCTTCGCCATCTCCATGGCGTGGCCCACAAGACCGTAGCCGGTGATGTCGGTACAGGCGTTGACCCCGGCCCCGGCCATGACCTCGGACGCCCCCTTGTTGAGCGCCTTCATCGACCCTATGGCGGCGGTGGCCTCCTCCGGCCCCATCTTCCCGGCCTTGAGCGCGCTCGTCACCACGCCGACGCCGATGGGCTTGGTAAGGACGAGCACGTCGCCTGCTCGCGCCCCGCTGTTGGTCACTATCCGCGACGGGTCGGCAAACCCTATGACCGAAAGCCCGTACTTCACCTCCGCGTCCTCGACCGAGTGGCCTCCGATAAGGAGCACGCCGGCCTCCGTAAGCTTGTCCATGCTGCCTCGCAGTATCTCGTTCAAGACCTCCACGGGAAGCGCCTTCGGGAAACAGACGATATTGGTCGCGAGCCTCGGCTCCCCGCCCATGGCGTAGACGTCGCTCAGCGCGTTGGCCGCGGCTATCTGGCCGAAGGTGTACGGGTCGTCGACTATCGGCGGAAAAAAATCCAACGTGGTTATGACCGCCCGGTCGGCTGAGATTCGATAGACCCCTGCGTCGTCGGCGTTCTCGATGCCTACAAGAAGGTCTTTATCGACGGTCTTCGGTAGCTGGCGCAGGACCTGCGCCAGGGCGTCCTGCCCGAGCTTGGCCGCTCAACCGGCGCAGCTTGCCCACGCCGTCAGCTTTATCTTCTTGCCCTCGTTCAATGAAGCCCCCTCCGTAAAAAACTATATGTAGCCGTAGAGCCTGTACAGCAGGATGCCCATGTACTCGTGCGCCGCCTCGCGCGCAAGTGCCAGCCTCTCAAGCCCGTTCTTCCTGTATCGGGAGTAGTCCGGGACCGGTGCCGGAGAACAGTCAACCCCGAGCTTTTTCGCTACCAGGGAGGCCCGGAGCATGTGCGTGGCGGATGTGACGAGCAGGCAGCTGCCAAGGCCGTTCTTCACCATGTACTCCTTCACGTCCACCATGTTCTCGTATGTGTTGGTGGAAGCGACGTCTGCGGCCATGTCGGAGGCGGGCATGCCGAGGCCGACGGCCGTGCGCTCCATCACCGCGGACTCGACCACGCCCATGACAGAGGTCGTGGAGCCGGCCAACGTGTGTATGAGCTTGGACCCTGCGTCGGGGATGGTCCCGCCGGAGAATATCACGCGCGAGGCGTACCCCTCCCTGTACAGGAGCAGGCCGCGCAGCAACCTCTCGTTGGACGCCCCTGACAGGCTCCCGTCCTCATAGGCCCCTCCTCCAAGCACCACGATGAGATCGGCCTTCCTGAGGTGCGGCTCCATCACCAGCGGCCTGGCCATCCAGTTCGCCGCCGGGGTGTATATGAAGAACAACCCCGTTGCCGCAAACGAATAACAGAAAGCCTTTATGAGCTTTAACGCCCTCAAAAAAAAACCCCCGGCTCTACCTGAGAGTGCGCACGTCCCCGCTCCTCAGCGTTACGCGCGCGGAATCGAAGTACTCGAGAATCTCTATCGCAAGCTTCCTGCCGCACCCGATAAGGTCCCTGAACCGGGCGGCCTTTATCCCGCCGTTGGCCTTTATGTAGGCCTCGAGCTTCACCCGCGCCTCCTCCACGACACCTCCCGGCAGGTACGTCCCCTCCCTTATCCTCACAACAGCCCCCGTGCGCTGGAGGTACGCCATCACGCGCGCCACATCCCCTTTCGGGAAGCCGAGCCCGCTTATCTCGTCACGCGCCGGGGCCCTCAACCCGTCCGAGAAGAGGGCCATCAACGCCCGCTCTATCCGGGCGTCTGCCCCGGCAAGGGCCGGACGGTGCGCCGCGAGCCCGTAGAGCCGGCCCTGCCTCTTGACGGCGCCGCCGGCGGCGAGCCCCGAAAGGACCTCCCTGAAAAGCCCTGCGGACGCCGCCTTAGGCATGCCCGCAAGCAGGTGCCTCACGACCGCGTAAAGCGCGTCCTCGCCCATCCCGGCCTCACCCGGTCTCCCGGAGTGGAAGGCCGCGAGCGCGCCCTTTACGGCCTGCTCAATGGCGCGGACTTTTTCAACGTTCACCACGTACTCACCCAGGAATGAAGCGATGCCGCACGCAGCCACAAGCCCTTGAAGCTCCGAGGGACGCAGGTTCAGCATCAGCCCCAATGTCGCTACGTCGAATCCCGCCCTGCCGGCAAGGAGAGTCACGATGGCGTCGGCCGCCGTGGTGGACCCGGATGCCGGCCACGCCGTCCTCGTGACACCGCAGGCAGCGTCCCTTGAGAGGTAGGGCACGAAGACCGTGCCGCCCCCAATGGTCGCGTTGATCGACGGGTCACGCACGATGAAGCGGTCGCCATTGAGCATGAGCATGGGCTTTCTAAGCAGCAGCCTGCCCCACGCCCTGCCTCCCGGCCCCGCCTCCCCTCCCGCGAGCCTCACCACGGCAAGCGCCTCGTCGGTCAGGTGGTGCACCTTGAGGAGCCGGTTCCTTATCTTCCTGCTCCCGGGGAAGAGCGCCGTAAAATCAAAGAGGCAGTCGACCGCGCGCGCCCTGCCGCGCGCCTTCGAAAAGGGCGCAAGCTCCGGGCAGGTGACCACGTACCCGCGCTCTATCTCCCGGTGGCCCACGCCGCTTATGTTGAGCGCCGCCCTCTGGCCGTTGTACGCCGTGTCCGCGTCGAGATGCGTCGACTGTATGCCCCGCACCT
>JBHHYT010000022.1:0-27113 GCA_046757705.1 Thermodesulfobacteriota bacterium | reverse complement strand
GAGGTCGCCAGCAAGACCTCCGACGTGGCCGGGGACGGCACCACCACCGCCACCGTGCTCGCGCAGGCCATATTCAGGGAAGGCAGCAAGCTCGTGGCCGCCGGCCACAATCCGATGGAACTCAAGAGGGGCATCGAGAAGGCCGTGGAGACCGCGATAGGCGAGCTCAAGAGGCTCTCCAAGATCGTCAAGGAGAAGAAGGAGATAGCGCAGGTCGGCATCATCTCCGCCAACGGGGACGTCACCATCGGCGAGATAATCGCCGAGGCGATGGAGAAGGTCGGCAAGGAGGGCGTTATCACCGTCGAAGAGGCAAAGGGCATGGAGACCCAGCTCGAAGTGGTCGAGGGCATGCAGTTCGACAGGGGCTATCTCTCCCCGTACTTCGTGACAGACGCGGAGAGGATGGAGTGCGTGCTCGAGGACGCATACATACTCATCCACGAGAAGAAGATATCGAACATGAGGGACCTGCTTCCCATACTCGAGAAGATAGCCAAGATGGGCAAGCCGCTTCTCATCGTCGCCGAGGACGTGGAGGGCGAGGCCCTTGCCACACTCGTCGTCAACAAGCTGCGCGGCACGCTTCAGGCCGCCGCCGTAAAGGCCCCTGGCTTCGGGGACAGAAGGAAGGCGATGCTCGATGACATAGCCGTCCTCTCCGGCGGCAGGCTCATCGCCGAGGAGCTTGGCATAAAGCTCGAAACGCTCGAGCTCAAGGACCTCGGAAGGGCCAAGAGGATCGTCATAGACAAGGAGAACACCACCATCGTCGACGGCGCGGGCAAGAAGGACGACATCAACACCCGCATCAAGCTGATAAGGGCGCAGATAGAGGAGACGACCTCCGACTACGACAGGGAGAAGCTCCAGGAGAGGCTCGCCAAGCTCGCCGGCGGCGTTGCCGTGATCAACGTCGGCGCGGCCACCGAGACCGAGATGAAGGAGAAGAAGGCGAGGGTCGAGGACGCCCTGCACGCCACAAGGGCCGCCGTTGAGGAAGGCGTGGTACCCGGAGGCGGAGTCGCCTACATGAGGACGCTTGCCACGGTCGAGAAGCTCGCCCTCGAAGGCGACCAGAAGTTCGGCGCGAGGCTCGTAAAGAGGGCGCTCGAGGAGCCGATCCGCCAGATATCCGCGAACGCGGGGCTCGAAGGCTCCATCGTCGTGGAGAAGGTAAAGAACGGCAAGGGCTCCTTCGGCTTCAACGCCGCCACGGAGACCTACGAGGACCTCGTAAAGGCCGGTGTCATAGACCCGACGAAGGTCTCGAGGATCGCGCTGCAGAACGCCAGCTCCATCTCCGCGCTCATGCTCACGACCGAGTGCATGATAGCCGAAAAGCCCAAGGAAGATAAGGGCGGCGGCATGCCCGATATGAGCGGCATGGGCGGCATGGGCGGCATGGGTGGAATGGGCGGAATGATGTAAGAGGGGTTCTCCCCCTTTTCACCGAGAAATACGGAAAGCCCACGGGGGCGGCCGTACGGCCGCCCCCGTTTTTTTGTGCGCGGGGCGTCATAACCCCGCATACCGTCCAAAGCGCGCAGGTTGTGCGGTCGCGACGACGCTGGATGTGGGGCGCTAAGGGCTGCGGGGCCGTGGCAGAGGGCCGGTCCCTTGTCATATACTTCCACTTTCACAACACGGAGAGCCCCTCTACACCAGGTGCAACCCTCTTTTGCACCTTGACATCGGGCAGGCTTTGGTCAATAATATCAAATACTTACATGAATGTCCCGTTTTTGTCATGTATTCAGGAGCCAAGCACATCCTATAAAACGAGAGGAATGGGAAATCAAATGGAAAAGGGGTTTTCAAGAGATGGGTTTGAGTTAAGAGGTTCTGCCGGGAAGGGAGAAGGCATCTTTGCGACGAGGTCATTTAATGCCGGTGAGACCGTGATGGTCGGTATAATCGAAAAAGTACTGGAGAAGAATCATTCCCATGCTTCACAGGTAGGCGAAAATGAGTATGTGCTACACGCCGGGTCAATAAGTAAGGTCAATCATTGTTGCGACCCTAATTGTGGTATCAGAGTAAATGAGACAGGCGCCCACGACTTTGTGGCCATAAGAGACATTATTGTTGACGAAGAGGTGACCTTCGATTACGCCATGAGAAATTACGGTGTCGCTTACTTCCCGAAAGAGTGCATATGCGGCTCGGAGAAGTGCCGTGGTAGAATTACCGGCTGGAAAGATTTGCCGGATGGGAGAAAAAATGAATATGAAGGGTTTGTCGCTCCCTACTTTCATGAATTGGATGCCCGCTCTTCAACCGAGTGAGCGCGGGATGGACGGAATCATGGATCGGGAACAGACCGTACAGATGTCTCTCCCCGCCAGCCCGGCGCGATTCCCGGCCTGATGGAGCTCAGCTTTTTTAAAAACAGCCCGGCAGGTTGGTCTGTCGGGTCAGCGGAGCGCAACCCGGCAATTTTTGAATGAGTGTGGACCCTTTAACCCGTTAAGAGTGTTGTCATTCCGAGCAACGCGAAGAATCTTGCTTTTTTGCCGGTAATCGGCCCCGAGATTCTTCGGTCGCTCCGCTCCCTCAGAATGACAGACCAACCTCCCCCTTTGGGAAAGGGGGATTTTTTTGCCCTATCCCGCACATGCTGTGTTTCTGTTTTAAAAAACACCGGGTGATTAAAGCGAGCGTCGCTTTGGGAAGAGGCGGGCGAGCGCGCCGGGGTGGTCCTCAGGGCGCGTAGCGCCCTTGAGCGGGGTGCGCGAACGGGGCTGAGGAGGCCCAGCTGAGCGAGCCTAATCACCGGAAGCGCCCCGCGCGCAGGGGCGCAAACTGAGATGAAAGGACCCCACGCGGTTTCTCTCCCCGAAGGGGAGGCAAAAAAGAGCTCTCCGCGTTATCTCCGCTTCCCCGCAATGACAATCATAAATCCCCCTCCGGCCCCCTTTGGGAAAGGGGAATTTTTTTGCCTCCTCCCCTTCGATGGGGGAGGGTTGGGGCGGGGGTGAAAAAATTCCTTAAATCATGACAAATCCCCTTTAAATCCCCGCCCGGAAATCATATCATCCCCCCATGCGCGAAGAGGACATACCCAAGGCCATAAAGGTACTCAGGCAGGAGTACAGGAGGTTCAAGACCCCGTACGTGACCGAGGTCGCCGCCGCAAAGAGGAGAGACCCCTTCAAGGTGCTCATCTCATGCATACTGAGCCTGCGGACCAAGGACGAGACCACGCGGGAGGCCTCCGAGAGGCTCTTTCGCCTCGCCTCCACGCCCGTTGAGATGGCCGCGCTGGCGCCTTCTGTAATTGAAAAGGCCATATACCCGGCGGGCTTCTACCGCAACAAGGCGCGCACCATCATAGAGATATCGGGGGAGCTTGCGCAGAAGTACTCGTCGAGGGTCCCGGACACCATAGAGGAGCTTTTGAAGCTGAGGGGCGTCGGCCGCAAGACCGCCAACCTCGTCGTCACCTTCGCATACGGCAAGCCGGGCATATGCGTGGACACCCATGTCCACCGCATTACCAACCGCTGGGGCTTCGTAACCACGGCCACGCCGGATAAGACCGAGCTTGCGCTGCGCGAAAGGCTCCCGAAGAGGTACTGGATAGAGATAAACGACCTGCTGGTGGCCTTCGGGCAGAACGTCTGTAGGCCGATATCCCCCTTCTGCGGCTGCTGCAGGCTCTCGGCCTGGTGCGAAAAGGCCGGGGTCGGAAGCCGAAGATAAGGCTTGTAAAAAAAGCCCCGTAAGTGATAATATATCTGTTTAACGCTTGGAATAGTCGGCTTCCATCGAAATAATGCTATAATACCGGGTATGTACCTGAGCTACGGCGCCGAACCTTTAGAAAAGGAGGTTTTGCCATGCGCGAGAAGGTCATCATCTACGGAAAGGACACCTGTCCGTACACGAACGCGGCCCGTGAGGATTACGCGAAAAAAGGCTATGACGTCGAGTACGTGGACGTCAATGCGTCCACGGAGAACATGCAGCAGATGCTCGTTGTGAGCAAGGGGGCGCGCAACGTCCCCGTGATAGTCGAGGGCGGCATGGTGAACGTCGGCTTCGGCGGCACCTGAGGGGTTTGATGCTCGAGGCCGGCAGGTCTGCCGGCCCCCAGACAGGGAACCTCTGGATAATCCGTTTGCATTCCCGACGGCCTGCAGCCATAGGAAATGGCGGCACATCCGTGCGCCGCCAAAGGTCTGAATAGATCGGACCTTCCATAAAAAAACGAAAAAGAGATTCTGTTTTTCATGCTTAACTTAACCACAATCGAATGGGGCTTGGTGGTTCAGCCTCAAAACTTCTGGGAGGAGGACTGGGAACAGGTATGGAGAGAACGCTTTCAATCATCAAGCCCGACGGGGTGAGGAAGAATATCATAGGCGAGGTCATCGCGAGGTTCGAGAAGAATGGGCTTACGGTGTCGGCCATAAAGATGGCGACACTTACGAAGAGCGAGGCCGAGGGCTTCTACGCCGTGCACCGCGAGAGGCCGTTCTTCGGCTCGCTCACGGAGTTCATGACGAGCGGCCCCGTCGTGCTGATGGTCCTCTCAGGAGAGGGCGCGATACAGAAGAACAGGGAGCTGATGGGCGCAACGGACCCGGCAAATGCCGAGCCCGGCACCATAAGGAAGGACTTCGCCGACTCCATAGAGTCGAACATAGTCCACGGCTCGGACGGCCCCGATACGGCCGCCTTCGAGATAGGGTACTTCTTCAACGCCCTTGAGATAAAGAGGTAGGGGACGGCCGTCGATGGAGTCCATAGATAAGATAAAGGTCCACTACAACTTCACCTCCGGGGACGTCAAGAACCTTGCGTACCTCAAGCCCCTGATGGAGAAGCACACGGGCGACTTCGTAGTCGAGTTCTACAACTATGTCAAGAACTTCGAGAACGCGCACAAGTACCTCAAGGACGAGACGGTCATAAAGAGGCACCAGGACGCGCTCAAGGTCTGGTTCATGAACCTGTTCTGCGGCGAGTACGGCCACAAGTACATGAACGAGCTCGAGAAGGTCGGCATGGTTCACGTGAAGATAAACCTGCCCGCCCACTACGTCAACGCCGCCTTCCACTTCGTCAGGGACTTCGTCCATGACGTCCTCGTCGTGGAGGTGGACAAGCCCGAGGAACGGACGTACCTCGAAAAGTCGGTGGCGAAGATACTCGACATAAACCTCGACGTCTTCACCGGCTCGTACATCGAGGAGGAGAAGAACCTCTTCCTCTCGCACAAGGTCGAGTCGTTCCTCGTGAACATGGCCAACCGCTTCACGCACGGGCTGAACATCACCCTCGTGCTCGGGCTCGTGGTGCTCGGCTTCATGGTCATGGGGCTTTTCGTCTACGACCTGGCCCACATAATGGACGGCGGCCTGGAGAAGGGCCTGCTCTCCACGCTCGGAAGCCTTCTGATGCTCTGGGTCGTCATAGAGCTGATGGACACGGAGATAAAGCACCTCAAGGGCGGCAAGTTCGCCATCAAGGTCTTCATAAGCGTGGCGCTCGTGGCGATGATACGTAAGATACTGGTAACCAGCCTCAGGCATGACGCCGTCGAGGCGCAGCTCTCCCTTGTCGTGGCCGTGGCCGTGCTCGGCGTGGTCTACTGGCTCGTCGCGAAGGTGGACAAGTGAGCAGCCGGGACGTCCAGACGAACGCTATAACGAAGCGCCCCGGCAGCCGGGGCGCTTTTTTTAAGGAAAGCATGAAATGGCAATGACAGAGAAGAAGGACTTGAGGGGCCTTACCTACGCCGGTCTGATAGAGCTGGTAGAGGCCATGGGCGAGAAGCCCTACAGGGCGGAGCAGCTCTACGCGTGGGTCTACCGCAGGCAGGCGGCCTCCATAGACGAGATGACGGACATCTCCAAGGCGCTTCGAGAGAGGCTCAAGGAGGGGTGCCGCATAGGCGGCGACAAGGTCGTGGAGGTGCTTGAGGCCCCGGACGGCACGAGGAAGTTCTTGACCGAGCTCTCCGACGGCAACAGGATAGAGTCGGTGCTCATTCCCGAAGAGGGGCGCCTTACGCTTTGCGTCTCCTCGCAGGCGGGCTGCGCGCTCGGGTGCAGGTTCTGCATGACCGCTGCCGGCGGGCTGATGCGCAACCTGACCCTTGCGGAGCTCAACGGGCAGGTTTTCTCCGCCGCCGCGCTCCTCAAGGAGGGCGAGAAGATAACGAACGTGGTGCTCATGGGCATGGGCGAGCCGTTCGCGAACTACGACAACGTATTGAGCTTCACCGGGGTGCTCGCCGACGGCAAGGCATTCGGCTTCTCCCACAACAAGATAACGCTCTCCACGGCCGGGCTCGTCCACGAGCTCAGGAGGTTCGCCCGCGAGGGCAAGGTGAATATCGCGGTCTCCCTGAACGCCACCACCGACGAGGTCAGAGGAAGGCTCATGCCGGTAAACAGGAAGCACCCCATCGCCGAGCTGCTCTCGGCCTTGAGGGAGTACCCGCTGGGCAAGCGCGGGCACATAACGATAGAGTACGTGCTCATAAAGGACGTAAACGACAGCGTCGAGGACGCCCACAGGCTCGTAAGGATGCTGCGCGGCATACGGTGCAAGGTAAACCTCATCGTATTCAACCCCTTCCCCGGCACAGGGTTCAGGCCCCCGGACGAGCGGAGCATGAACGCCTTCTGGCAGGTGGTCAAGGACGCCGGGTACACGGTGCTCATACGTTTCAGCAAGGGGGCGGAGATAGGGGCGGCCTGCGGCCAGCTCAGGGCCCGCTACTCGTAGCCCGCTTTTCCGGGCCCGAAAGCCGTCAAAAAGGGGTTGACCCGGAGGGGGCGTAATGATAAAAAATATCGTTACGCTTGATATCTTTTAATCCTGATTCAGCCGGTAATCCCCCGTAGCCTGCGGGCCTCCTTACAGGACCTGCTTCCCGTCTTCCATGAAGGGAGGGGGAGTTTCAGGAGATGCCGCGCAGCTTCGGGCGGCCCCCCCAAGGGGGGGCGCGTTGATCAAAAAAAGCCTAAGGAAAAGAGGGACAGATGAGGACAGTCGGTGTGATAGGCGGCAGCGGGCTCTACGAGATGGAGGGCCTTACGGACGTCAGCTCGGTGAAGGTGGAGACCCCCTTCGGAGAGCCGTCGGACGAGTATATGACGGGCACGCTCGGTGACGTGAGGATGGTATTCCTCCCGAGGCACGGCAGGGGCCACAGGCTCACCCCATCTGAGGTCAACTACCGGGCGAACATCTACGGCATGAAGAAGCTCGGCGTGGAGTGGATAATATCGGTATCCGCCGTTGGCTCCATGAGAGAGGAGATAAAGCCCGGCCACATAGTCGTGGTCGACCAGTTCTTCGACAGGACCAAGGGCAGGGCATGCAGTTTCTTCGGGGGCGGCATAGTCGGCCACGTCGAGTTCGCGGACCCTGTCTGCGGCGCATTGAGCGACGTGCTCTTTGAGGCGGGCAAGCGCGCGGGCGCGACCATCCACAAGGGCGGCACCTACATCTGCATAGAGGGCCCCCAGTTCTCCACGCGCGCCGAGTCGAATATCTACAGGAAGTGGGGCGTTGACGTCATCGGCATGACGAACATCCCGGAGGCGAAGCTCGCCAGGGAGGCGGAGATATGCTACGCAACGCTCGCCCTCTCGACCGACTACGACTGCTGGCACACAACCGAGGAGTCGGTGACCGTGGAGATGATAATAGAGACGCTCAAGAAGAACGTATCCACCGCCAGGGCGATAATCAGGGAGGCGGCGCCCAGGATCGCCGCCCAGAGGCGCTGCGGGTGCGCTTCGGCGATGAAGTTCGCCACCATCACCGACAGGAAGGCCATCCCCGAGCAGGCGAAGAAGGACCTTTCGCTGATACTCGGCAAGTACCTGTAAGGGCAATACCATAAGAGGCCCCCGCTCAAGCGGGGGGCAAGGAGATAGATTGTTATGAGTATTCTTGTAGTAGGTTCAGTGGCGTTCGATTCGGTGCAGACGCCCTTCGGCAAGGCCGACGAGGTCCTCGGCGGCTCCGCCACATATTTTTCGACCTCGGCGAGCTACTTCTCGGGCGTAAGGCTCGTGGCCGTGGTGGGAGACGACTTCCCGGACGAGCACATAACGAAGCTTCAAGGGCACGGCGTGGATACGGCGGGCCTGAGGAAGGTGCCCGGCAAGACCTTCCGGTGGAAGGGGAGATACGACTACGATCTCAATCAGGCGCACACCCTGGAGACGCACCTTAACGTCTTCAGCACCTTCAAGCCGGAGATACCCGAGGACTATAGGAACTCTCCGTTCGTCTTTCTCGCCAACATCGACCCGGAGCTTCAGCTCGAGGTCCTGCAGCAGGTGGAAAAGCCCAAGTTCGTCGCCTGCGACACCATGAACTTCTGGATAGAGGGCAAGCCGGACGCGCTCAAAAAGCTCCTGAAGCACGTGGACCTCTTCGTCATAAACGAGGGGGAGGCGCGCGAGTTCTCCGGGGAGGCGAGTCTGGTAAAGGCCGCCAGGATGATCCTGGCCGAGGGGCCCAGGGCGCTGATAGTCAAGAGGGGGGAGTACGGCGCGCTGATGTTCAACGGCGGCTCGGTCTTCTCCGCCCCCGCATATCCGCTTGAGAACATATTCGACCCCACGGGCGCCGGAGACAGCTTCGCCGGCGGCATGATGGGGTACCTGGCGAACACCGGCGACGTAAGCGAGGAGAACCTGAGGAAGGCCATCATCTTCGGCAGCGTCATGGCCTCTTTCAACGTCGAGGCCTTCAGCCTCGAACGCCTCAACTCGCTGGGCAAGGACGAGATAAAGGCCCGTTTCTCCGAGTTTAAGCGGTTGACCCATTTTGAAGATATATGATATAATTCAAAGACTTGCAGAAAAAGGGCTTCGGCGGGCAGGGTGAAGTGAGGGCCTTTCCCGAGGACGTATATCACCCTTTTGTTCATTTCCCGGGCCGCCGGCCCGCTCGCCGGGGGGAACGGAAAATCATCTATCAATGAAAAAATTACCGGCTACCCTTCTCCTCCTTTCCATGTTCTTTATGCTCGTCTCCTGCGCGTCCAGCACGACCGCGCAGAAAAAAGACGAGAGCGACATCCACTACAGGCTCGGGGTGGTGCACCTCAACGAGGGCGATATCACCGGGGCGCTCAAGGAGCTGACCACCGCCATAGGCATCTACCCGGACGACCCGGACTACCACAACGCGCTCGGGCTGGCGTACTTCGCGCGCGGCATGAACGCGGAGGCGAAGGCGGAGATGAAAAAGGCGATAGAATTGAAGCCAGACCTCTCCGAGGCGCACGTCTCGCTCTCCGCCGTGTACATGGTCGAGCACAGGTGGGATGACGTGATAGCCGAGTCTCGCGAGGCGCTGAAGAACATATTCTACAGGACGCAGGAGTACGCGTGGTACAACATGGGGCAGGCGTACACCGGGAAGGGCGACTACAGGGCGGCGGTGGAGAGCTACAAAAAGGCCGTGGAGATGAACAGGGGCTACGTACCCGCGTACCTCGCCATGGGAGACGCGTTAGAGAAGATGAAACGGACGGCCGAGGCGGTCGAGGTCTACAGGAACGCCACGGAGGTGGCCCCCGGGTACGCGGACGCGTACTTCAGCCTCGGGCTGGCGCTCGTCAAGGAGAAGGACAAGGCCGGGGCGCTCAAGGCCTTCGAGAAGGTCGTGGAGTTAGCCCCCGCAAGCGACAAGGGAAAGAGCGCGGCGGAGTATATCGGGCTCATAAGGTAGCCGCCTTCAATTCAAAGGGGGGAGCGATTGCTTTACGGCCCCTTCCCCCCTTCCCATGAACGCCCAGGGGGCCGTCGTATACCCCGGGGACTGTTCTTGCGGAGCCCCGGAACATTACAGATAACCCGCGCCGGCGGGCAGTCAGGTGGCGTAAGATGGAAAGTCCCGGAGAATACCTTAAAAGGGAAAGGGAGATAAGGGGCATCAAGCTCTCCGAGGTCTTCGAGGCGACGCGTGTGCCGAAGAAGAGCCTCGAGGCGCTCGAGGCGGACGAATACGACTCGATGCCGCACCCCACCTTTGTAAAGGGGTACATAAAGGCGTACTGCAAGGTGCTCGGCGTGGACGAGACCGACGCCGTTCTCCGTTACGAGATATACCTGAGGGAGAAGAGCCTCAAGGCAGGGGACGCAAAGGCGGAGTCACGGACCCCGGTGCCGAAGAGCGTCAAGGAGCCCCCGCTGCTCGGTGAGTTCTGGAGGTCCAAGCGCAACGTGGTGTTGGCCGCCGCAGGCGCGGCCGTGCTGATTATCATCATCATAGCCTCCATCTTCATCCCGAGAAAGGGCCCCGCCCCGGTGCCGGTGGCGCAGACCGTCGAGGAGAGGGCCGTACCCGGGACAGCGCCGGAGGCGGCCCCCGAGAGGGCCCCGGCCGTTGAGAAGAAGCCCGCTCCCCGGAAGGCCGCCAGGCCCGTCCCGGCCGAGAAAAAGCCGGCCGCTCCCGCCGTTGCGGAGCAGGCCAAGCCCCGCCACTCCCTCGTGGTGAAGGCCACGGACACCGTCTGGGTGCAGGCCGTAATAGACGGCAAGGAACCTTTTGACGTTACGCTCAAGCCGGGGGAGAAGGTCGTCTGGAAGGCGGTCGACGGGCTTGTGCTGAAGATAGGCAACGCCGGAGGGGTGGAGCTTGCCTTCGACGGCAAACCGCTTGCCCCTGTGGGCGAGCCCGGCTACGTGGTAAGCCTTTCCCTGCCCGGCGGCAAGGTGAAGGTGCTCGCCAGGCCCAAACCCGCCCCCGTCAAACCCGCCTCCCCCGCCCTCGAAGATGCGGCGGTAGAAGGGCCCCCGCCCGCAGAGGCCCCGACTGTTGAGCCGGAGGCCGAGGAAGGGCCAGCCCCGGCCCAGGTAGAAAAGGCCGCCCCTGAGGCGCCTGCCGCCTCGGAGCCCGTTCAGGTGCAGGAGCCCGCAGGCCCGGCAGGGCCCGAGGCGCTCAAGCCCGCTCCCGGGCAGAAGCCGGTTGCGGACCCGGAGGGGGCGGCCCAGACCACGGAGGCCGGCAAGGACGGAGACGGCGCGCCCGGGGCAACGACGGCGCCCGTCCAGCCCCCTGCCGGCGATCAGGTACAGTAGCGCGGTCGGCGTGAAGAGCTTCAATAACCAGAAAAGGGAGATTTCTCGATGGAATCGATAATCAGGTGCAGAAAATGCGGTAAGAAGATGGGCTCCACTCGCGTCGACGATTACAGGATAAAGTTCTCCTGTACTTGCGGTTTTTCCGAGTTCAGGACCGCCCCGGTGGCGAGCAAGGCCATAAACCCCCACTTCTCCAGGGAGAGCCTCCTGCCCGTGACCATCGACGTAAGCGGCACCTTCTTCGTCCATCAGCAGGCGGACAGGGAGCAGAAAGAGATAATAACGCTCGAGGAGATAAGCATGCTCGCCTCCTCGGACTACGACCTCGACGAGGTCCTGCAGGGCGTTGCCGTAAAGACCGCCAGAAGGCTCGGCGTGGACATCTGCTCCATATATCTCTGGGACGGAGAGTACCTCGTGCTGCGCGCCTCCCACGGGCTCTCTCCGGAGGCCGTGGGAAAGGCGCGCCTGAAGATAGGCGAGGGCATAACCGGCTCCGCCGTGGAGCAGAAAAAGCCCCTGCTCATCGGCGACATATCCACAGACGAGCGTTACAGGTACTTCCCGGAGACGAAGGAAGAGCAGTATAGGATAAAGACCATGTACTCGTACCCGATATTCTCCGGCGACGAGCCCTTCGGCGTCCTCAACGCGCAGACCGTCGTCAGCCGCGAGTTCAGCGATGATGAGATAGCCTTCATCGGTGTCGTGGCGAACCTGATACTCGGCGCGGTAAAGATGAGGAAGAGCCACTGATGTCCGCCGGGCCAGGCGCCGGACGCGCCGGGAGCCCGCTGCGCTCCGAAAGAGGCCTGTCGGCCTTTACGGCCGTCTTCATCCTCTTCCTCGCCGCCGTCGCCGTCCTCCTCTATTACCGCCGGAGCATCCAGAAAGACATACGCACCGCGCAGGACGCGCCTGCGTCCGTTCCCGCCGTGCCTTCGGCCCCGCCCGTGGAGGTCAGGGAGGCCCCCATACCCCTTGAGCCCATCCCTCTCAAGGTCGAAGCGCCCGGCTTACAGCCCGCCGGGCCCGCCGGGAGGGGGGGAGCGCCGGACAGGGCCTCGGAGCTGAACGAGGAGGCCTTGAAGGAGTTCGCCTCAGGGAACTACGCCAGGGCGCAGGAGCTCCTCGAAGAGGCGCTGAGGGGTTCGGACGAGGATAACATCAGGAAGAACCTCGCCGCGGTGAAGATAAAGCTCGTCGACATGAAGGGCGCCGCCGCTCTGCTCGCGCCGTTCGAGGGCGACCCCCTGATGCACCCCCTTCTAAAGAGCATCTACATAACGCTCGGCAACGAGGCCTCCATCAGGGGCGACGTGGTATCGGCCGCCGAGAACTACGAAAAGGCGGCGGCCTTCGACCCGGACGATAAAGTATTAAAGAATGTCATCGAACGGCTCGATAAGGAGAGGAGCGCCGAGCTGCGGATGACCTCAAAGGACGGCCGCCACTTCCTCGTAAAGTACGAGGGGGGCGAGAACGCCGCCGCGGGCCACCTGATCGGCCTGCTCCTCGAGGAGGCGTACATAAAGGTCGGCTCGGACCTGAACTTCTACCCGGGGGATACGATAACCGCGCTCCTGTACTCGAAGGAGAGGTTCAGGGACATAACCCGCAGCCCGGCGTGGTCCGGCGGCATCTACGACGGCAGGATAAAGCTCCCGGCAGGGGGGGTGACCGGCAAGACGGCCGAGCTCGAGAGGGTCATATTCCATGAGTATACCCACGCAGTGGTGCACAGGCTGGCCAACGGCAGGGCCCCCGTGTGGCTCAACGAGGGCATCGCCATGTACGAGGAGGGGAGGAGGTCCGGGGAGTACGCCGATTACCTGGGCGAGCTCGCCCGGACCGGCAAGATAGACCTCAAGCCGCTGGAGGGCTCATTCATGGGCCTCGGCGCCGAGCAGGCGCAGGTGGCGTACCTGTTGAGCCTCTCGGCCACGGAGTACATGGTCAGGGAGTTCGGCACCTTCTCCGTAAGGAAGGTGCTCGTGGATGTCGGTAAGGGCATGACGATGGAGGAGGCCGTGCAGGACGCGCTCTACATCCCGTACGACGACCTTGAAAGGAGCTGGATACGGTACCTCGCAAGGCGTTGATCCGCGGGAGGCCGGGGGCGAAAACGCCTTTTAAAAACGGGTCTTGTGTGTTATAAAGGAGGTTGATTTATTCAGACCTTCCGGCGGCATATGGACGCGCCGCTATTTTTGACAACGGTAGGTTGTTAAAAATGTAAGGAAAAGAAAGATCGCACTTTTTCTTTTCCGTCCCTGAATAATTCGAGGAGGAATTATTCGGAGGTTCCATGAACAATACTTTAAAACCAATCAGGGAGGGGAATTCATATCATGACTCTTAAAAAGATCTCAAGGAACTACCTTTTAGTCCTCGCGAGCCTCATGTTGCTCGTATTCGCCGGCTGCGGCGGCGAGAAAAAGGCGCCCGCGCCCAAGCAGGAGGCCGCACCGGCAGCGGCCCCGGCCGAAGGCAAGGCCATGCCCGAGGGGCACCCCAAGATCGCGGACCAGGGCATGAACGAGATGGCGAAGATCTCTCATGCCAGCATAAAGACCAGCAAGGAGGTGGTGCTCTCTCCCGAGGTCATGAAGAAGTGGAAAGAGGCGAAGCTGGAGATAACCGACGCCTCGGCGAAGAAGTCCGAGACGATAGTGATAAAGGTGGGCTCCGCCGTGCAGCTCAACGACGCGGGATTGAAGCTCAAGCTCGAGGTCGTGGTGCCGGACTACGCGATAAGCGAGAACAAGATAGAGTCGAGGTCCAACGAGGCCAATAACCCGGCGGTGCTCGTCGAGCTGCTCGATGGCGACAAGAGTGTGGCCAGGGGCTGGGTCTTCAAGGACTTCCCCGAGTTCAACTCGTACATCGACCAGAGGTACCCGATAGTGCTCGTGGAGCCCGGCACGGGCGAGTAAGAGGCCCGCGCCAGGAGTTTTCAAGCAAAAGAAAAGGCCTCCGGGCTTCGCCCGGAGGCCTTTTGCGTCTGCTCACCACCCCTTGCCCGGGGTCATCCGGACAGACCGGGGGGCTGAAGCGGGGCTTAAAACTTTTGACTTACCCGGGGAAGTATGCTTAATTTAGAATATCTTCCGGGCGCGGGGCCGAAAGGTCCGGAGGCCCCGGAAGACGATTTAAATTTCATGGAGAGATGCCCGAGAGGCTGAAGGGGGCTGTCTCGAAAACAGCTGTTCCGGTAACGGAACCGGGGGTTCGAATCCCTCTCTCTCCGCCATTTTTTTGCCCGCATCCTCAAAGAGTTTTCCCTGTACGCAACCCCTTCCGGACCGCCCTTCGTCGTCACGGTCGAAAGCGGTATTTCTCAAAAAAGATGCTGACAAACCCTCTTTAATTGTGTAAGATTACTCTTCACAGTACCGCAAGTCCCGGGAGGCTGCTCCCTGGGGGTGCACATGTCTTTAGATGGACCTGGTATTCAGGAGAGATGCCCGAGTGGCCGAAGGGGTACGACTGGAAATCGTATGTACAGAAATGTACCGAGGGTTCGAATCCCTCTCTCTCCGCCATAAATAACTACAGGGCCCGGAGGGGATTCGAAACCGTCTGAACGCCGAGCGGATGCGAGGGGTAGGCCGCAGGAAGCGGCCGGAAGAGAAGGCGGCGGACCTGAGCGATGGAGCCAGGATGGCGGAAGAAGCGAAGGGAATCCCTCTCTGCGCCATAAATAATTACAGGGCCCGGAGGGGATTCGAAACCGTCTGAACGCCGAGCGGATGCGAGGGGTAGGCCGCAGGAAGCGGCCTGAAGTCCCTGCCTTTGAAGAGAGCAATAGCAATAAGGGAGGTCTGATTTATTCGGACCTTCCGTAAAAGAGTTTGCGGGCGCTATTGATAGCCGGGTCTTGCGCAATGGTGGACTGTAAATCCCGCCAGGTCCGGAAGGAAGCAACGGTAGCAGTTTTTTCCATGTGCCGCAAGGGTGCCTGGCTATCAATAGCGCCCGCAAGCCACAATCCTATCGCCTTTAATTAAACCCTTGGAACCCCAAAGATACACTGGTGCCCTCAGACCAATGTCTTCTTATCTCGTCATAGCAAGAAAATGGAGGCCGTCCCTCTTCGAGGAGATAGTGGGGCAGGCGCACGTGACACGCACGCTCAGCAACGCGGTCTCTTCCGGCAGGGTCGCTCACGCCTACCTGTTTTCCGGGCCGCGGGGCGTAGGCAAGACGACGGCGGCACGGATACTCGCCAAGTGCCTAAACTGCGTCGAGGGCCCCACGCCCACTCCGTGCAACGAGTGCGAGTCCTGCAGGTCCATCGCCTCCGGCTCTTCGGTCGACGTCTTCGAGATAGACGGCGCGTCGAACAACAGCGTCGACAACGTAAGGGAGCTTCGTGATAGCGTCAGGTACGTTCCGACGCATGGCAAGTACAAGGTCTACATCATAGACGAGGTGCACATGCTCTCGAACGCGGCCTTCAACGCGTTGCTCAAGACGCTCGAGGAGCCGCCCCCGCACGCCGCCTTCATCTTCGCCACCACAGAGGTCCACAAGATACCCCTTACCATACTCTCGAGGTGCCAGCGCTTCGACTTCAAGCGCATCCCCTTCAGGGACATCTACAAGCACCTCGGGAAGATCCTTGCCGCGGAGGGCATCGGGTTCGAGGACAAGGCGGTCTACACGCTTGCCAGAGAGGCCGACGGGAGCCTGCGCGACGGGCAGAGCCTCCTCGAGCAGGCGCTCGCCTTCGGTGGCGGCGACCTCAAGGACGCCGACGTCGCCGAGGCGCTCGGCCTCATGGACCGCGAGGCGCTCTTCGAGCTATCGGGGGCGATGATCTCCGGCGACGGCCCGGCGTGTCTTAATGTTGTTGAAAAGATATATGATTTTGGGTATGATTTAAAGAGGGCCTTAAGCGATCTGCTCGAACATATACGGGACCTTACGGTAGTAAAGGTCACGAAGGATACCCGGCTGCTCGACCTGCCGGACAGCGAGCTCGAGCGCCTGCAGACGATCTCCGGCGGCGTTGGGGTCGAAAGGCTCCATATGCTCTTCGGCATAATATCGAAGGGCTACGAGGAGGTCTCAAGGAGCGCAACCCCGAGGTATGCGTTTGAGATGGCCCTCTTGAGGGCCGCCCATTGCGAAGAGGCGGAGCCGGTCGCCGCGCTCATGGAAAGGCTCGAGAGCATCGGCAAGGCCATGCTCGGCGCCCCCGGCGCGTCCCTGAGGAGCGCACCGGCGCAGAGGCCGGGCGCACCGGGCAGGCAGCGGCCTTCCTTTGGGGCCGGTCCATCTGGCGAAAGGGCCACGGCGGGCCACGGCAAGAAGGCCGGCGAGGGCGAAGACGCCGCCGCCCCGGTGGCCGCGCAGGCCCCGATGGCCTCGGAGGCCGCGGCCGATTACTCTGCCCCCCGGCCCTCCCCGGGCAAGGGGAGTACCGGCGGGCTTCTTGATTTCATGGCGCGCAAGAGCAGGCTGCTCGCGGGGCCGCTCAAGGGCGCGTCAATAGACGAAGGCCCGGACGCGGTGGAGATAACGGCGGGCGCGGAGTTCGTGAACTTTTTGAACATAAAGAAAGGGCTCCTCGCTGAGCTCTGTTCCGAGTATTTCAATAAAAGGATGAGGGTCAGCATCCGCACCGGCGGCGTCACGCAGTCGGCCGCGGCGGAGAAAAAAACAAAAGACGCCGACCCCCTTGTAAAGGATGCCGTGCGCATCCTCGGGGGCAAGGTCATTGAGGACCGGAGGAGGACCAATGTCTAAGCAATTGGGTAACATCATGAGGCAGGCCCAGAAGATGCAGGAGAAGATGGCCGAGTTGCAGAAGGAGCTTGCCACGAAGACCTGCGAGGCGTCCGCGGGCGGGGGGATGGTCACCGCCACGGTAAACGGCAGCCAGGAGCTTGTCTCCCTGAAGATAGACCCTTCGGTCGTGGACCCCGAAGACCTGGATATGCTCCAGGACCTCGTGGTCGCTGCCGTGAACGAGGGCGTGCGCAGGTCCAAGCAGATGGTCTCCGACGAGATGGGCAAGCTCACCTCGGGGCTCGGGCTGCCCGGCGGCGGTATGCCGGGGCTCTTTTAGCCGCCCGGTCCGATAGTCGATAGTAAAGACAACCATGGGCGGGGGATGACCCCGCCCTTAAGGAAAAAGTGCGAAACAGGCCCCTCGGAATAAGATGCAATACGCCGAACCCATAGACAGCCTCATCAAGGCTATATCCAGGCTCCCGGGCATCGGCGAGAAGACGGCGACCAGGCTCGCCCTTTACATCCTCAACGCGAAGAGGGATTACGTGGACGAGCTTGCCGCGAACCTTGTGGGCGTCAAGGAGAAGGTGGCGCTCTGCTCGGTCTGCATGACCTTTTCGGACACCGACCCGTGCGGCATCTGCTCCGGCTCATCGAGGGACTCGTCGGTAATATGCGTCGTCTCGGACTACAAGGACATGGCGGCCCTCGAGACCATGGGCGGGTACTCCGGCACCTATCACATCCTCCACGGCAGTCTCGCCCCGCTAAAGGGCGTGGGCCCCGATGAGCTGAGGATAGGCGAGCTTGCCTCCCGCGTATCCGCCGGGGGCATAAGCGAGGTGATACTCGCCACGGGCTTCGACTCCGAGGGGGAGGCCACCTCGGCGTACCTCGCAAGGATGCTCAAGCCCTCCGGGGTGAAGATAACGCGCCTCGCCTCCGGCGTGCCCGTCGGCAGCTTCGTCGAGTACATGGACGGGGCCACCCTCGGCAGGGCCATGGAGGGGCGTCGAGAGGTCTCTTGACGGGCCCTCTTGTCTTGGAAGGAGAACAGGCCGCCGGGCGTGCCGGCCTTGCGGCGGATAAATATAAGGAAGGAAGAGAGATACCATGGAAACCGATATCGAAGTAAGGTGGCACGGCAGGGCGCAGCAGGGCATCGTGACAGCCGCAAAGGTGCTCGGTGAGGCATGCCTCAGGTCGGGCAAATACGTTCAGGCCTTTCCGGAGTTCGGACCCGAAAGGATGGGCGCGCCCGTCAGGGCCTATAACAGGGTCTCCGAGAACCCCATAAGGTTGCACTGCCAGGTGACGCAGCCGAGGTACGTCCTCATAGCCGACCCTACGCTCATAGGCACCGTCGGTGTTACCGACGGCACCCCCGAGAACGCGGTCTTCATAGTCAATACGCACAAGGGCCCCTCGGAGCTGAGGGCGGCCCTCGGTCTCGACAAGAGCCCCGCGAAGGTGTATACGCTCGATGCCGCGAAGATCTCCCTCGAGACCATAGGCAGGGTGATGCCGAATACGCCGATGCTCGGCGCGCTCGCAAAGGTGACCGAGTTCATCCCGCTCGACGCCCTCGTCGACAACTTCAAGGAGAACTACGCCAAGAAGTTCAGCGCAAAGGTCATCGCGGGTAACGTCGAGGCCATGAAGAGGGGCTTTGCCGAGGTAGCCGAAGCCTGAGGGCCCGCACCGGGGCAACGGGGAATAGGGGGCACAAGGGGCAAAGGGACAATGGGGCGCCGGGGGACAGGGGACTTCGGGGTGGTGTTGAAGGGTCCTTTTCAGCTGGGCCTTTTACGATGAAAACAAGGCGGGCCGTTTCACAGGCCCCTGCCATACAGGATACTTCGAAAGGGGAGGCTACGATGACTGAGAAGAAGAACGAGTTCCCGCTCGGCGGGGTCATACCCCGTGGCGGCACCGCCCATGACTACTCCACCGGCGGCTGGCGCAAATTGAAGCCGGGACTCGATAAGGACAAATGCATAAATTGTCTTATCTGTTGGGTCATGTGCCCGGACTCGGCGGTAATCGTCGAGGACGGCAAGATGATAGGCTTTGACATGGAGCACTGCAAGGGTTGCGGCATATGCGCGGCAGAGTGCCCTGATAAGGTGAAGGCAATAAAGATGGTAGAGGAGGCCGAAGACTGATGGCTATCACGATGACAAAGGGGCAGGCGGGTCTGACGGGGAACACGGCAATCGCCTATGGCATGAGGCAGGTAAACCCGGACGTGTGCGCGGCCTACCCGATAACGCCGTCCACAGGGGTAATCGAGGAGTTCTCCAGTTTCGTCGCCGACGGAGCCGTGGACACGGAGCTTATAACCGTCGAGAGCGAGCACTCGGCCATGAGCGCCTGCGTGGGCGCTTCGGCCGCCGGGGCGCGCGTAATGACGGCGACATCCTCGCAGGGGCTCGCGCTTATGTGGGAGATGCTCTACATAGCCTCGGGCCTGAGGCTGCCGATAATCCTTACCGATGTGAACAGGGCGCTCTCCGCGCCGATAAACATCCACTGCGACCACTCGGACTCCATGGGCGCCAGGGACTCCGGCTGTATACAGCTCTACTCCGAAACGGTGCAGGAGGCGTATGACAATCTTATTCAGGCCGTAAGGATCGCCGAGGACAAGAGGGTGCTCCTGCCGGTGATGGTCTGCCTTGACGGCTTCATCACCAGCCACGCCATCGAGAACATAACGCTTCTCGAGGATGAGGAGGTCAGGCGGTTCATCGGGGAGTACAGGGCGGCTCACCCGCTTCTCGATACCGACAACCCGGTTACATACGGCGCTCTCTCGCTTGCCGACACCTACATAAACTTCAAGCACCAGCAGTCCCAGGCGATGGCCGGCGCGAAGGAAGTAGCCGTTGAGGTGGCAAAGGAGTTCGCCTCGAAGTTTGGCCGCGAGTACGGCCTCATAGACACCTACATGCTCGAGGACGCGGATGAGGTGGTGGTAGTGCTCAACTCCGCCGCCGGGACCACCCGGGTGGCCGTGGACGAGCTCCGTAAGGCGGGCAGGAAGGTAGGCATGCTCAGGCCCAGGCTCTTCAGGCCCCTGCCTTACACCGAGATAGCCGAAGCGCTCAAGGGCGCCAAATCCGTCGCCGTGCTCGACCGCTCCGACTCGATGAACGGCTTCGGCGGCCCGGTCTTCAACGAGGTGCGCTCCTCGCTCTACGACCTCGACGCCCGCCCGAAGGTGATGAGCAGGATATACGGCCTCGGCGGAAGGGACTACAAGGTGAAGGACGCCGTCGAGGTGTTCGATGAGCTGGCGAAGATAACCTCCACGGGCAGGGTGGATACCCTGCTCAAGTACATCACCCTCGAGGAGTAAGGGGCCGCCCCCGGGGGACGGGGAGCCCCGGCAGGCTTTTTGTCCTGCTTCGGGGCGTCAGGTAGAACAAATAAAGGGGCTTCGGCCCTTTAAGAAGAGGAAGACGATATCATGGCGACACTCAAGGAACTTTCAGGAAGGGAAGAACTTCTCAGCGGCGGCCACAGGTTGTGCGCCGGCTGCGGCATACCTCCCATCGTGAGGCTCGTGCTCCGCTCCGCGGGCGGGCCCGTTGTCGCCACTACGGCGACCGGGTGCCTCGAGGTGGGCACCACCATCTACCCGTACTCGGCGTGGAGGGTGCCGTGGATACACTCGGCGTTCGAGAACGCCGCGGCCACCATCAGCGGGATCGAATCGGCTTACAGGGCCATGAAGAGGAAGGGCAGGCTGCCCGGAGGCGACAAGGACGTCAAGTTCGTGGCCTTTGGAGGCGACGGAGGGACCTACGACATAGGCTTGCAGGCCCTGTCCGGCGCCCTCGAGAGGGGACACAACTTCCTCTACGTCTGTTACGACAACGGCGCGTACATGAACACCGGCATCCAGCGTTCGAGCGCTACGCCGTACTTCGGCAATACCACCACGAGCCCGGCCGGCACGGTGATACCCGGCAAGCAGGAGTGGAGAAAAGACCTCACGCGCATAGTCGCCGCGCACAACGTGCCGTACGCGGCGCAGGCGAGCCCGCACAACTGGAACGACCTTGTGAAGAAGGCCGAGAAGGCCATGAACATAGAAGGCCCGACCTTCCTCAACGTCATGAGCCCCTGTCCGCTCGGCTGGTATACAAAGAGCGAGGACTCCATAAAGTGGGCGAAGCTCTCCGTGGATACCTGCTACTGGCCGCTCTACGAGGTGGAGGACGGTGTGCTCAAGGTAACCTACAAGCCCAGGGAGAAGAAGCCTCTGGCCGAGTGGCTCAAGCCGCAGGGCAGGTTCAAGCACCTCTTCAAGCCGGAGAACGCCCACCTGCTCGAGAAGTTCCAGGCGCGGGTGGACTTCGAGTGGCAGAGGCTTCTTGAACTGGACGGAAAGCGCATATAATAGAGCAATGTCGCCCGCCGGCTTCTCCGGCGGGCCCAATGGACACCATGCCCGGCCCGTAGCGCGCCTGGCCCGGCGTTTCGAAGCAGAGAGGTGACGTCCCCATGCCGCAGAAGTCTTTTGTTATGTACGACGAGGAGTACCGCGAGATAAGCGCGGCGGTAGAGAAGCTCCTGAGGGAATCGAACGCCAAGTGCGTATATCTCGTAGACAAGGACGGCCAGCTCATCACATCGAGCGGGGATACGCAGGACATCGACTCCACATCCCTTGCCTCCCTCACGGCGGGCAACATCGCGGCCACCGGGGGGCTTGCCAAGCTCATCGGGGAAAAGGAGTTCTCCATACTCTTTCACGAGGGTGAGAAGGACAACCTCCATATCTCGGTCGTCGGCCAGAGGGTCATCCTCGTGGTGATCTTCGACAGGCGTTCTTCGCTCGGTCTCGTGCGCCTGAGGGTCAGGAAGGCGAGCGAGGCGCTTTCTGTGAGCATACAGAAGCTCATCGACAGGATGAACGTGGGCACGGAAAAGGAGAACCTCTTGAACGAGATAACGGACGACGATATCGAAAGGCTCTTCCAGTAGCCCGCCCCGGTCGGAGACGGGCGGGATAAATCATAAGACCAATCTTAAAATATCAAACGGGAAGGGGCGGGAATTGGCCCCGGCAGGGCATGGTATGTCCTGCCGGTCAAGCGTTTCGTAAACGGGAGACCCCGGGACTCGATCAGGCCGCCGGTAAAAAATGTCATTCATAAACTATTCCTCAAGAGAGATAAACTGTAAGATAGTCTATTACGGGCCGGGCCTGTGCGGGAAGACCACCAACCTTCAGGTCATCTACCGCAAGACGCGGCCCGAGGCCAAGGGCAAGATGATAACCCTTGCGACCGAGACCGAGAGGACCCTGTTCTTCGACTTCCTCCCGCTGTCGCTCGGGGACATCAAGGGCTTCAAGACCCGTTTCCACCTCTACACCGTGCCGGGGCAGATATTCTACGACGCCTCCCGCAAGCTCATCCTCAAGGGCGTGGACGGCATAGTCTACGTCGCGGACTCTCAGGTCGAGCGCATGGACGCCAACATCGAGAGCTTCGACAACATGAAGACGAACCTCGAGGAGCAGGGATACGACCTCGCCCAGGTGCCGTACGTCGTGCAGTACAACAAGAGGGACCTGCCCAACGTCGTGCCCACCTCCGAGCTCAAGAGGATCATAAACACCGATGGCGTGCCGGACTTCGAGTCCGTCGCCACGCAGGGCGCCGGGGTCTTCGAGACCCTGAAGGCGGTCGTCAAGCTCGTGCTCATAGAGCTCAAGAAAGGCTCCTGAGCAAGGGGCGCGTATCATAATAACCAAGACGAGGAGGCAGGGAGTTGAGCCTTAGAGACGATGTCGCAAAGGACGTTACCGCCGCGCTAAAGGCCGGGGAGAAGCTCCGGCTTTCCACGCTGAGGATGCTGCTGAGCGCGGTCAAGTACAAGGAGGTCGACCTTAAAAGGCCGCTTACGGATGAGGAGACGCTGCAGGTCGTCGCCACCCTCATACGCCAGAGGCAGGACTCGGTGGAGCAGTTCCGCAAGGGAAACAGGGTAGAGCTTGCGCAGAAGGAAGAGGCCGAGATAGAGGTGCTCAGGGGCTACATGCCGCCGCAGCTCTCCGTCGGCGAGCTGCGTGAGATCGTTACGAAGGCCGTGGCGCAGACAGGGGCCAGCGGCCCAAGGGACATGGGCAAGCTCATGAAGGCCGTCATGCCGCACGTAAAGGGCAAGGCCGACGGCAAGGCGGTCAGCGACATGGTGAGGGAAGTGCTCGGCTCATAGGACAACGCTTCCGGAAGACCCTCCCTCCGGCTCTCCCGCTCGAACCTACCGCCGCAGCCTCCGCCGCGAAGCCGTAACTGCAACTGCAACGGAATTCCTCTTAAAAACAGACGCGCCCCTTCGGGGCGCACGGGATGTACGGGCCGGCCCTTGGCCGGCCCCATGGACGTTTCACCTCAACGCAAAGGAAGAGACTGAAAATGAAGATAGTGGATATCTTTGAAAAGGCGATAAAAAGGGGCATCGAGCTCGACCCGCGCGGGGCCGACGAGGTAAAGGTGGAGCTTGAGCGCGAGAAGAAGGACTTCGAGGCCATGGGGGAGAAGGACAAGAAGTACTACGACAGGGTCAGGCTCACGAACCCTTACCCGGACAGCCGCCTGCTCTACGGAGACCCCGAAAAAGAGGTCAAGAGGGTCCTCGTGGGCATAGACATAGAGGTAGGCGAGGTGCTCCTCGCCGACAGGCTCGCGGAGAAGGGCCGCCCCATAGACCTCATCATCGCGCATCACCCGGAGGGCAGCGCCATGGCGAACCTCTACGACGTCATGGGCATGCAGGCCGGAATACTTGCTAAGTACGGCGTGCCGATAAACGTGGCAGAGGATATAATGGAGGAGCGGATAAAGGAGGTCGAGCGCAGGCTCTCCCCGATAAACCACACCCGCGCGGTGGACGCGGCGCGCCTGCTCGATATACCTATCATGTGCGTGCACACGCCCACGGACAACGCCGTTACCGGCCACCTCCAGACGCTCTTCGACGAGAAGAGGCCGGCCTACGTCTCCGATATAGTCGATATGCTCCGCGAGGTACCTGAGTACGGGGGCGCGATACCCGACTCCGGCGGGCCGAAGATATTCTGCGGCTCGGGCAAGAGGAAGGCCGGGAAGGTCTTCGTGGACATGACCGGCGGCACCGGCGGCTCGAAGAAGGCCTTCGAGAACCTGAAGAACGCCGGCGTGGGCACCGTCGTGGGCATGCACATAAGCGAAGACCACCGCAAGGAGGCGAACAAGAACCACATAAACGTCGTGATAGCCGGCCACATCCCGAGCGACACCCTCGGCATCAACCTCTTGCTCGACCACGTGCTCAGGGACGTCGAGGTGGTGGCCGCCTCCGGCTTCAGGAGGATAGCGAGGACATAGTCCTTCGCCCCGGCGTAATTGGACAACGGCACGCAGAACGTTCCACCGAAAGACCCGCCCTTATCGGCGGCATGGAAGTACCCTTGGACGAAACCACTTTAGAGATACTCGAGTTCCCCGCGGTGCTCGGCGAGCTGGCGGGTTTTACGATGACCCCGCCGGGGCGCTCGAGCGTGCTCGCCCTGCGCCCCCTTGCGGACAGGGCTGCCATCGACGCGGCCTTCGCCGGCTTCCTCGAGGTCAGGGAGATCGTAAGGTCGGGCGTCCGCCTGCCCCTTGGCGGCACAAGCGACATCACCCCGCTCTTCAACAGGCTCGAGCCCGCCGGGGCGTACCTGCTGCCCGAAGACCTGATGCTCGTCAAGGGCAACCTTCAGGCAGGCAAGGCCCTTCGGGCCATGCGCACCGCGGTGTTCGCCCGCCAGAACCCCCGCACCGCGGCCTTGATAGATGCCGTCTCCGAACAGGGCGGGCTGTACTCTTCCCTTGACCGCATACTCGACGAGAAGGGCGAGATAAAGGACGGGGCATCGAGCGAGCTCTTGCGCATAAGGCGCACCATACGTTCGAGCAGGGACAGGGCCCGCTCCATACTCGAAGGGCTTGTCTCGGACAGGCATGTGGCAGGGGAGTTCCTTCAGGAAGACTTCATAACCATTAGGGAGGACCGGTACGTCCTGTGTGTAAAGGCGGGCATGCAGACCACCTTCAACGGCGTCATTCACGGGCGCTCGGGCAGCGGGGCGGCGTACTTCATGGAGCCCATGCAGCTCGTGGAGCTGAACAACCGTGTCGCCGTGCTCAAGAAGGAGGAGAAGGCCGAGGAGATAGCGATATTGAAGGAGGCGTCTCGCGAGGTCATGGAGCAGAGGGCGCCGCTTTCCGAGGACCTCTCCATCATCGGCTCGCTCGACTCCTTTCAGGCCCGCGCGCTCTTCGCTGACGAGACCGCGGCGGTCGCGCCCATAGTGAGGAAGGGCGGCAGGGTGCGCTTGAAGTGCGCCCGCCATCCGCTTCTTATCTCCAAGGAGAAGAAGGGCGGCCCCGGCGTGGTGCCCATAGACATAATAATGCCGGAGGGCTGTTCCGTGCTCGTAATCTCCGGGGCCAACACCGGCGGCAAGACCGTGGCCCTGAAGACCCTCGGCCTGCTGACCGTAATGGCGCTTTCCGGCATACCGGTGCCCGCCGAGGAGGGCAGCGAGGCCGCTCTCTTTACCTCCATATTCGCGGACATCGGAGACCGTCAGGACATCATAGCGAGCCTGTCGACCTTCTCGGCGCACATAAAGCGGATGTGCGAGTTCCTCGAGGAGACCACCGCCGGCTCTCTCGTGCTCATAGACGAGATAGGCGCGGGCACCGACCCGTCCGAGGGCGGGGCCTTCGCCCTTGCCGCGTTGCAGACGCTGCGCGAGCGGGGCGCCAGCGTCGTCATCACCACGCACCTCAACATGCTCAAGGCCCACGCCCAGGCCGACCCGGCGTACATGAACGCCTCGGTGGAGTTCGACGAGACCACATTGAGGCCCCTCTACCAGCTCCGGTACGGCGTTCCCGGCCCGAGCCTCGGACTGTCCATCGCCCGCAGCCTCGGCATACCCGCCCAGGTGATAGAGCGCGCGCGCAGGAACCTCGACGAGAAGGAGGGGGCGTTCATAGAGTCCATCAGGCTCCTTGAGAAGGATAGGGACGAGATGGCCTCCCTCAAAAAGAGGCTTGCCGAGCTTGAGGCGAAGCGCGGGGAGGCGGTAGAGCGGCTGCGTACGGAGCGCGCCGCCATACTCGCCAGGGCCCGCGGCAAGGCCGAGGGCGTCGTCAAGGAGGCGAAGGACGAGCTGAGGGGCGTAATCGAAAGGCTCAAGGAGGCAAAACCTACTATAGGCCCCGGCAAGGCCGCCATAGAGATGGAGAGGTCCCGCGCGAGGGCGCTCGAGAGGCTCGGGGCGCGCCCGTCGGACTACAGGCCGCAGGTCGGGCAGAGGGCCGCCATAATCGGCACAGGCACCAAAGGCGAGGTCGTAAGCGTGGACGCCGACGGCAAGAGGGCCGAGCTCGCCGTCGGGGGCATCAAGGTCTGGGCGCCGTGGGGCAAGCTGAGGAAGATAGGCGCAGGTGCTCCCGGGCCCCCGGTCAAGGCCGGCTCGTCCGGCGCGGATGTGGATATGGAAGCCTCCGCCACCATAAACATCATCGGGATGAGGGCGGATGAGGCGATACCGCTGGTGACCAGGTTCATCGACAACGCCTTTGCCGCCGGGTTGCCGAGTGTCGAGATAATACACGGCGTGGGCACCGGCAGGCTGTCCGCGGCCGTGGCCGGGTACCTCGGGAAAAACCCGCAGGTAAAGGGCTTCCACCACGGAGAAGCGTCGCACGGGGGCGCCGGGGTCACCGTAGTGGAGCTTGCGTAACGGGCCTGGCGCGCAGGAGCCGGTTTCCGAAGAAAAAAATCCACCATTGTCTTTTTATCGATCCGCTGGAATCCCTGAATAATTCATCCCTTAATTATTCAGGAACGAAAAAGAAGAATGCGATTCCCCCTTTTCTCACATTTTCAACGGCTTGCAGCCGTTGAAAATGGCGGTACGTCCCCGTACCGCGGAAGGTCTGAATAAATCAGGCCTTCCCTGACCGTAAGCCCGGGGCCGGTCTATATTCTATATAATGATACCTAAGGAGAAAATAGAGGAGGTCAGGGACAGGGCCTCCATCGTCCAGGTAATCTCGGACTACGTGCCACTTACGAGGAGGGGCGCGAACTACGTCGGCCTGTGCCCCTTCCATTCCGAGAAGACGCCGTCCTTTTCCGTGGACGTCGAAAAGCAGTTCTTCTACTGCTTCGGCTGCCAAGAGAAGGGGGACGTGTTCGATTTCCTCCAGAAGATCGACCACCTGGAATTCCGGGACGCCCTCGAGC
>JBHHYT010000021.1:0-27367 GCA_046757705.1 Thermodesulfobacteriota bacterium | reverse complement strand
CTCACGAGGTACGAGGAGGAGCTCAACACCTTCTTCGAGTCGCGCCACCCGGAGATAATAAACGAGATCCGCGAGAAGAAGACCCTCGACGCCGATCTCAAGGGCAAGCTCAACTCTGCGCTCGAAGAGCTCAAGGGAATCTTCTCCGTGGAGTCCAAGTAACCCCGGCCCCCCTGCCCTTTGGCGGGCAATGATGCCGGGTAACCGACGACCGATAACCGATAAACTGGTAAACGAATGCCGAGCCTTAAAGACATAAAACGCCGCATAAAGAGCGTTAAGAACACACAGCAGATAACCAAGGCCATGAAGATGGTCTCGGCGGCGAAGCTCAAGAGGGCGCAGGACGAGATAACGGCCGCAAGGCCGTACGCGGAGAAGATGCTCTCCCTTATCACGTCGCTGGCCTCGAAGACCTCGCCGGAGAGCCACCCCCTGCTCGCGCCGCGTGAAGAGGTCTCCACCATCGGGGTGATACTGATGACCTCTGACAGGGGGCTGTGCGGCGGCTTCAACACGCAGATGCTCCGCACCGCCGAGAGGTTCCTGCGCGAGAAGGAAGACGTGGACAAGAGCCTGTACCTCATCGGCAAGCGCGCCGGCGAGCACTTCAAGAAGCGCCAGTTCAAGATACTGCTCTCGCGCAACATCGGCAGCGGCAGGCCCGGCTACGCGGACGCGGTCAAGATAGCCGAGGACGTGATCACCGCGTATCTCAACTGCGAGCTCGACGAGGTATACATAATCTACAGCGCCTTCAAGAGCGCGCTTACGCAGACGCCCGTGGTGCAGAAGCTCCTGCCCATAGCCCCCCCGAAGGGCGAAGAGGAGGAGGGCGAAGAGCAGGTGGAGTTCATATTCGAGCCCTCGAAGGAGGCGGTCCTCGCGGACCTTCTCCCGAAGTACGTGGAGGTGCAGGCCTTCCGCGCCCTGCTCGAGACTTCGGCGAGCGAGCACGGGGCGCGCATGACCTCCATGGACTCGGCGTCAAAGAACGCCTCTTCCATGATAGGCGGGCTCACGCTACAGTACAACAGGCTCAGACAGGCCGCCATCACCAAGGAGCTCATGGAGATCATCGGCGGCGCAGAGGCGCTCAAGTAGGATACTTACGCCGTGCCCCGGCCTTGTTCACCGGCGGCCGGCAACCGATAAACCCGATTTATACGCACCTTTCCAAGGAGGCTTTTTAACATGTCCGAAGAAGAATCAAAAACAACCAGAGGTCTCGCAGGAGACGCCGATAGTAGCAGCACCCAGGGTCTCATTGGTGAAAATGAAAAGAACATAGGCAAGATAACCCAGGTCATCGGCCCGGTACTCGACATAGAGTTCCCCCCGGGCAAGCTCCCGGCCATATACAACGCCGTAAAGGTCACCAACCCTTCGCTCTCCCCGGAGCAGTGGAACCTGGTGACCGAGGTCGCGCAGCACCTCGGCGAGAACACCGTCAGGTGCATCGCCATGGACTCCACCGAGGGGCTCGTAAGGGGTGCGCAGGCCCTTGACACCGGCGACGGCATAAACGTCCCGGTCGGCAAACCGGTGCTCGGCAGGATAATAAACGTCATAGGCGAGCCGGTCGACGAGCTCGGCCCGGTGAACACCGAGAAGACATACGCCATCCACCGCGCCGCCCCGAGCTTCGAGGAACAGTCAACTACGATAGAGGTCTTCGAGACGGGCATCAAGGTCGTCGACCTGCTCACCCCGTACCTCAAGGGCGGCAAGATCGGCCTGTTCGGCGGCGCGGGCGTCGGCAAGACGGTCCTCATCATGGAGCTCATCAACAACGTCGCCATGCAGCACGGCGGCTTCTCCGTCTTCGGCGGCGTCGGCGAGAGGACCCGTGAAGGCAACGACCTCTGGGAGGAGATGAAGGAATCGGGCGTCATCAACAAGGCCGCCCTCGTCTACGGACAGATGAACGAACCTCCGGGCGCAAGGGCCCGTGTCGCCCTTACGGCCCTTACCGTGGCCGAGTACTTCAGGGACGAGGAGAACCAGGACGTCCTGCTCTTCATCGACAACATATTCAGGTTCGTTCAGGCGAACTCCGAGGTCTCGGCGCTCCTCGGGCGCATCCCCTCCGCTGTCGGCTACCAGCCCACGCTCTCCACGGACGTCGGGGAGCTTCAGGAGAGGATCACCTCCACGACCAAGGGCTCTATTACGTCGGTCCAGGCCATCTACGTCCCGGCGGACGACCTTACCGACCCGGCGCCGGCCACGACCTTCGCGCACCTTGACGCCACGACCGTCCTTTCAAGGCAGATTGCCGAGCTCGGCATCTACCCGGCCGTCGATCCGCTCGACTCGACCTCGCGGATACTCGACCCGCAGGTCGTCGGGGACGAGCACTACGCCACGGCGCGTAACGTCCAGCAGATACTCCAGAAGTACAAGGACCTTCAGGACATCATCGCCATCCTCGGCATGGACGAGCTCTCGGAAGAGGACAAGCTCGTCGTCTCCAGGGCGCGCAAGATACAGAGGTTCCTCTCACAGCCGTTCTTCGTCGCCGAGCAGTTCACGGGAACACCCGGCAAGTACGTCTCGATAAAGGACACCATCAAGGGCTTCCAGGACATCGCCTCTGGCGCGTACGACGACATCCCGGAGCAGGCGTTCTACATGGTCGGCACCATCGAAGAGGCGCTCGAAAAGGCCGACAAGCTCAAGGCAGCACTCTAAGGGGTTATAGACAATGGCTGAGACATTCCTGCTCGAAATAGTGACCCCCTCCAGAAAACTCCTCTCCAAGGAGGTTGAGGAGCTGACGGCACCCGCCTTCAACGGCGAGATAGGGGTGCTCGCCGGGCACACGCAGTTCCTGACGATACTCAAGGCCGGCGAGATATCCTGCAAAAAGGGCTCCGAGACCGACTCATTCGCCGTGGGCAGAGGGTACGCAGAGGTCCTACCGGACAAGACCACCGTCATAGTGGATACCGCACAGACACGCGAGGAAATCGACCTCGAGGAGGCCAGAAAGACCTTCGCGGAGATGGAAGAGGCATTGAAGGGCCTCGCCCCTGAGGACCCGGACTACGCGGCCACGGTCGACGCCTACGAGCTTTCTCAGGCGCGCATAAGGGTCAAGGAAAAGGCCAGGTAGGCGGTATCCTCGCAGCCTCTGATAAAGACGCTTCCGATATAAAAGACGGGGGCCGGGTCAAAGACCCGGCCCCCGTTCCTATTTCTGACGGCCTTTGACCTTACGAGCATGCCCCTCCGGTCCTTATCAAGCTTCTCCCTGCCTTCTGCCTTCGAGCTCCCGCTTGTGATGCTCCACCTGAGATGCACGCTCGATAAAAGGCCGGCAAAAAGCCCCCCGCCCTCGGGTTACTGCCAATTTTTTCCGTTTTTCTCCTCTCCCTGCCTCTCGTTAAAGCGACCTGTTTAAGGGTGAAAGACCCTTTTCACCCCCTCCTCCGTCCTCCTCCATCAAGGGGGAGGACGGAAAATGCCTCCGCTGCTCCGGGAGGTCATTCATCCCCGGGCTTAAAAGCCCGGGGTTTTCCGGCCGTTCTGGTAGATCCCACAGGCAACGGGACGTCAAAAAAAAAATTTAAAGTATTTCTACACCGTGTCGAAATAGAATTACTCCCACAACCTAAAGCCTCCTTGACGATGCTTTGGATTCAATACAGCTTTTTGTATCCCGGGTATTCAAACCTATGTTAAGGAGGAACCAATGAAGAAGTTTGCCGTTCTTATAAGTTTCTTGGCCTTCATGTGCATCGCTTCCGCCGCGCAGGCGGTAAGCATGGAGGTTCAAGGCTTCAAATTGGGCATAAACGGATATGTGGACCTTCAGTACAATTACATGTCGAAAGCGCCCATGTCCGATGGATCGATAATGAGCGAGTCCTCGGCCTTCAGGCAGGAGCAGTTCAACCTGCTCTTCGACGCCGAAAAGGAGCGGTACAGGGCGCATATAAACCTTCAGGCCGAAGACACATTTACCAGCGAGGACGGAGGGAAAGGGGTCTGGAAGTTACAGGAGGCCTATGGAGAATACCGTTTCAACGACCTGCTCGATGCCAGGGCCGGCTTTATACTTACCCCCTTCGGCATATACAACGAGGTGAGCTATATTACCTCACTGTACGCCTCCGTAGTGCTCCCTTTCATATACGAGCTTCCTGAAGGCTACAGTGGGAACCGGATCGTCCCCGACAATTCCAATGTGGTGGTGAGCGGAAATTACCTGGGGGACAATGTAGAGGTGAACTACAACCTCTTTATCTCAAACGGAAGGCGGGAGGCCTCGGGTGAGGACATGAACAAAGACAAGGGGCTCGGCACGCGTGTCCGCCTTACCTTTCTTGACGACTACAAGATAGGGGCCTCCTACTACACTGTGCAGAACGACAAGACAACCGAGGGACGCGAGCAGCTTTTAGGCATTGACATCGAGATGAACCTGAGGAACCTTCTTCTGCAGGGTGAAATCGTAAAAGACATCTTCTCTAAAAAATTCGACCGTCTGACCTATTACGCCCGTCTGACCTATGAGATGGGGAAGCTCTCGCCTTTTGTCATGTACGACTACTTCGAGGACCCTAACGACCTTGTATGGAAGAACAAGCAGAGCCGCTACGGGGTCGGCGCCAGCTACGACATCTCCCGGAATGTGATCTTAAAGGGCGAGTACCACTACCATAACTTCGCGAACGATGCCGGGCTTCCCCAGGACACGGATACCGTCCAGATGTTACGGGCGGCGGTCATATTCATATTTTAGACAGCGTGGAGCAGTCCACAGGAGGAAAAAATGAAGATCAAAACATTGCTTGCTCTCTCGGCGGCTTTATTTTGCCTGCTGATATCGGCAGACGGAGCTTTTGCGGGGGTTACGGTCGTAGTCAACATCCAGAACCCTGTCTCATCGATAAGCAGGAGAAACCTCTCGAATATCTACAAGCTGAAAAAGAAATCATGGGATACCGGAGGGATTATCGATGCAGTGAACCTTCCGCAGGGTGACCCGCTCAGAGAGAAATTCTCGGGGGCGGTCCTGCACAAGGGGTCGGCCGCGATGGAGAAGTATTATCTCAAGAACGCGCTTTCAGGCAAAGGGCAGCCGCCCAGGACGGCGAGCTCCTCGGAAGAGGTCAAGGAAATCGTGAAGAACAACAGTAACGCAGTAGGGTATATCGACTCCAGTGAAGTGGATTCATCCGTCAAGGTCCTGCCGGTAGACGGCGCACGGCAGATCGAGTGAACCTCCGCCGACAGGGGCAGGCAGTTCCCTTTGCTGCAAGCCTGCGGCTTGAGCCCCTCGGGCAGCCGTTCCATCACCAGACAGGAGTATCGTGTTTTATGCGGCTGAATAAACTCTTCTTTCCAAGGAGAAGAACATGAATATGAAAAAAAAGCTGTTGGTGGGGTTTTCTGTCCTCGCCATCCTGATCGCCATACCTACAGTCTACTCCGTAGTAAGCGTCTTCAGGATACAAAAAAATGTCACAAAACTTCACGAAGAAATATACGCGTCTCTCGACCTTACGAACCGGTTGATGGACGGCCTGCGCAAGACCAAAGAGAGCCTTATGACCTCGATAACCGACTCAGACGAGGAATCGATAACCGAGGCCAAGAGAGTATCGGAAGGTTTCAGGAAAAACATTTCGGAGCTCAAGTCCATAGCGGGCGACAGGGAACTGGAGACCATCGGCAGACTGTACGACAATTATCTTGAAAAAGGCGTATTCGCCGCAAAGAGCATAATAAACAACGGAAGCATGTCGGGTCTTGCAGGGGAGATCTCAAGCCTGGGAGAGACCGCCAACAACCTTTTCACGCTTCTCAAGGAATACCACGACCTGCGGTACAACGACTTCACGAAGAACATCAATGAGGTCAAAGACCTTTCAAAATATTCCATGACCCTCTCCCTCGCCGGGCTCTTGATCGTGTTCGTGTTGGCCAGCGTCGTAGCGCTGATACTGTCTCAGCGCATCACAAAAAGCATCAACCAGGTGGTCGAGAGGATCGACGATATCGCCCAGGGCGACGGCGACCTGACAAAGAGATTGAACATAGAATCCCGGGACGAGATAGGCCTTCTTGCCGCCGGGTTCAACAGCTTTGTTGAAAACCTCAGAAAGATTATAGCCAGGGTCGCGGGGTTCAGCACCCAGGTGGCCTCGGCTGCGGAAGAGCTCTCTGCGGCCTGCGAGGAGATGAAGGAGAATGCCATCAAGGATCAGCTTTCGCTCACGAGCCAGGTGGCCGCCTCTTCAGAGCAGATGAGCGCGAGCATAACAGAAGCGGCCAAGAATTGCTCGGTAGCCGCTGAAGCCGCGCGCGACGCAACCCATGTGGCGTCCAAGGGCAGTGAAGTCATAACCCGAACCATCGAGGGCATGAACGGGATCGCTTCAAGGGTGCGTGAAACCGCCCAACAGGTGACTTCGCTGAACGCCCGTTCGGAAGATATCGGGAGAATAATCGAGGTTATCGACGACATCGCGGACCAGACCAACCTGCTCGCCTTGAACGCCGCCATCGAAGCGGCCAGGGCAGGTGAACACGGACGGGGTTTTGCCGTGGTGGCCGACGAGGTCAGGCGACTCTCGGAGAGGACGGTAAAGGCCACAAAGGAAATCGGGATGACGATAGGCAACATACAGCAGGAGACCCAAAGCGCTGTGATCTCCATGGAAGCCTGCGACAGCGAGGTCGAATCCCAGGTAAAGCTGGCCGGGGAAGCAAAAAATTCCCTCGGTGAAATCGTGACCAAGGTACAGAGCGTGAACGAGATGATCTACCGCATCGCTTCCGCCGTAGAGGAGCAGTCAACGGCTTCGGACCAGATAAGCGGCGATATGGAGAAGGTTGCCGGGCTTACAAGGGATACCTCGGTCCTGACGGAGCAGATGACCCATGCTTCAAAAGGCCTGTCGACCCTTGCCGCCTCACTCCGGGAGATAGTCGCTAAATTCAAGATCGAAGAAGATGCCGGCCCGGATGGACCGGACGGGAAAAGAGAGCTTTCAGGGCAGGTGGCAAGCGGGGAAAAGCCTGCAAAGGTCTTGCGTTTGAGCGCGTAAAAGATGCATGGTGAGCGCATTGCCCGCGTTAGGGTCGGGCGAGTGAAAAGAGGTGAGAGACCGCCGGCACGGGCCGGCGGTCTCTTCGGCTGCAAGCCATTGGCCCGGCTCCTTCGTACCCCCTGTCCATCTCCAGACAGGGGGAATCCGTGGGAACGGCGTTAATCGAACGATAGGAACGGGGGCCGGGTCAATGACCCGGCCCCCGTTCCTATTCCTGTCTGCTTTTGCTCCGGCGGCCGCGGGGCGCGCCTCCCGGCGGAAGATGCCCCCTGGTCCTGGTGAGGACCTGGCACAGACGCGAAATGGGGCCCTTACCGGCGGCGTCTCATTTTTGGGGGTTCAGTATCCTGTCCCCGGATATTATTATCTCCGCCATTTCAACGAGCTTCTTCCTGCTCGCGCGGCTCCGGTTGATGAGGATCCTTTGCGCCTCCTCCTCTTCAATGGCCTTTGATTTTACGAGTATCCACTTGGCCCTTTCCACTTTTTTTCTCTCTTCAAGCTTGGCGTCGAGCACCTTTACCTGTGCCTCGAGGGCGAGCAGCTGCTGGCAAAGCGTCTCGCAAGCTTTGTCCTTCGGCTTGGAAATCATTTTCTCCTCCTGTATTTTCGACCGCTTTTGTTATTGCATGTAATAGTGCTGGATGTAATATCGCGACCGAAAAATATCTGACTTCTTTCCAAACCCTGACCGGCTTTCTCTCTTTGATGGCGATTTCATCGTACGCAATATTCTACAGCTTGTAGTTTCAAGTATCAAAAAAATATGGCCTCCATCGGCCTCTGTTGCTCGCCTCCATCCTTTATTAAAACGTTTGGGAGCGGGCCCCGGGCCCGCTCCCAAACACTTCAAACCGCAGTTACTTGGCGTGGCAGGTTCTGCAAACGCCTGAACCGGTGTTGCCTCCGACCCTGCGCAGGAAGAGGCCGTTCGACTCGTCCTCGCCATCCAGGGTATCGGTGCCGTATGTAAGATCGACTTCGTTGTAGCTCTTGTTGTTGAAGTGCGGGTCATGACAGCTGGAGCACTCGACCCTGTTCGCCGAAGGACCCCTGAGCAGATCGGCGATCGTCGCGGTGTTGGAGACGAATCCGCTTACCGCCCACAGGTTCTTGGTCAGATTGCCGCCGTCGAACGTGGCGTAGCTGGCGGCAAGGCCGGTCGTGAGGTCGATGGCGCTGATGGTCGTGCTGGTGTCCCTCAAGGACGCCGCGCTGCCGCCGTTGTACACGACTGACATCGGGTGGTCGTTGGAGAGGTCGGTGCCTATGTTGGTCCTGGCGTACATCATCGGGTTGTCACTCATCGTGGGGCTCAGTATGCCGGGCTCTCCCACCTCGAAGAACGTCCAGCCCTGTACCGCGCCGGAGGCGTTCACGCCGCCCTTACCAGGAGCGTTTACGAGGTTGTCAAAGGTGCTGACACCGTCGTGGCAGGTCAGGCAGGCGAGTGAGACCGAACCGATGTCCGAGTCCAGAACGGTCGTGCCGGCGATCGTCGTGCCGTAGGCGGTGTAGGTCACAGAACCCGTCCCTTTGTTCCACAGGGGGGCGAGGCCGGCGGGGTTGGTGCCGCCCTTGTTGGTGTGGTGAGGCGTATGACAGAATACGCATATGCCGGTCGTGCCGTTGGCGCCAGCGTGTATGCTGAAGGCACCGAGGTTGTGCCTTGACTGCGCGATGCCACCGGCCGCGTCACCCGCGTTGTAGGTGCCTATGTCTCCAGAAGCCGTGGTATTGGTAACGTCCGTCGCAGCTGAAGCCACGCCGGCCATCGTGAGGCCTATCGCGGCCGCTAATGCTACAGTAAGAAACCTCTTCATGACAATTCTCCTTTTCGTTTATTGATCCCTTGTACCCTTTTTGTCTTACCCGTTGTTACGTTGTTCCGTGCTTCGAGGCATCTTCAAAAAACCCGTCTCGGGTGTTTTCCGGCCCGGTCTTTTGTGTCCATGAGCGCTTAACCGGTGCGCGGCATACGGCATACAAGGCGTCAAGGCTTGTCAGGAATCGATTCTGCCCGTCATGGGCAACGTCCCCGGAATTACTTCACCCTTTTTTTGTGCAAAAAAAAACCCTGGCAGCCGGGATACACTCCGGCACTACCAAGGCGTCAAGGGCTTGGTCCGGTCTTATAGCCCCACACGAGCTTAAAGACACGGATTTTGTAGGCTACAGAAACCACTCCAGATGAAACCTTCAGCATCAAGGCTTAAAGGTAGTTCCTTTGCCTGCTTCGAATTATAGCGCTATAGGTTCTTTATACTCTTGAACGTTAAAGAAGTCAAGCATAAAATTAATATTTTTTTAATCTGGGGCTCTAACATACCGGAATAGTTGAAGAAAATTTGAGCTTGACTTTCTACGGCTCGTAGAATATTATTGATGGTACAGCATTTGGACAGGCTTCGAGCCGTCTCGCGGCGGTCTCACCGACCGGATTGCATGCATCCGTGCTTCTCTTCGCAAGGATCATTCATGAGCGGGAATTTGCTGGCCCAGGCATACTACAGCATGTAGAACATGCGGCGGGCCCGGATGGAAGATAAGAAAGCAGGCGCGGTTAAAACGCCCTGGGATATAGCCGAGAGGAGACGATGGGAAACAAGGAGCCGGAAGAAAAGACCGACCAGGAAGCCTGCGAGACCTTGAACGGGCTCAAGTCCAGAATAAAAAAGCTCACCATGGACCTCGAAGCGAGAAAAAAGATCGAAAAGGCCAAGTGGATACTCGTAAAGGCCAAAGGCATAGATGAGGATGAGGCACAAAGGATCCTCATCAACCAGAGCCGTGCAAACCGGAAGAAGCTCGTCGATATGGCCGAGACGATAATAACCGGCGAGAGGCTCCTGAATGGCAAGAAGAAAGATGGTTGAGGAAAAAGTATCCCTTCCAAAAAAAACGGGGGCCGGGTCTTTATGACCCGGCCCCCGTCGTCACTTCAGGGGATCTGAATCAAGACAGCATCAAGGGTGTCTGCAAGCCGGACCGGGCCGTCTACCTGCCCTTCTTCGGCGTTATGGCGAGCTTCGCCTTTCCGTCCTTTACGTAGACCTTCAGGTCCACGTCCTTCACGTTGTACCTCTCCTCGGCCTGTCTCTTGTACCTCTCTATGGTGCTCGCCAGCTTCTCGTATGTCACGCCATCGGTCGGCTCGTTGCACGCGCGGCGCGCCTCGATGTACTTCTCGTAGACGGCCTTGACCTCGTCGCCACCCCCTGCCCCGGCCCCGGCCGGCGCTGGCTCCGGTGCGCTCCTCTCCGGCGTTGGCCTCTCGCGTACGGGCTTTACGCGCCCCCCCTCGCCTTCCGCCCTCCTCCAGAAGGTGCCCTCCTCTATGGCCCTGAGCGTACGCCCCCAGTACTGCTTGTACGAGTTGTACTTCGCGACAAGGCTGTTGTACCTGAACTTCATGGAGGTGTTCGATATGCTCTTGTTGCTGTAGACGAGGATAATCTTCTCGACCTCGGCCCTGAGCTTCACGGGCTCGCGCTTTATGAGTCTCATGAAGTACTGCTCGTACTCCACCTTCAGCTTCGAGAGCTTCGCGTCAAGATGCTCTATGTCATCCCTTGTGCTCATAAGGAACCTTGCCACCCCGGTCTTGAGGCGGCCTTGTTTTGGTTGGTACTGACACCGCCCCCCGGCGGAGGTCGAAGGGGAGCAAGGGGGCCGGGCCCTTGCCTGCCGGGGAGTGCGGATATCAGAAGATGGCGAAAAGGAACGCCCTTAGCTTGTCCTCGCTCTCGTTGGGGCCGGTAACGTGGTCGTCGTCGCTCAGCCCACGGTACTCTATCTGCACGTAAACGTTACTGAGCATATTGTATCTCACCATGAAGCTATGTGACCTGACACCCTGTTTGCCGTGCTCCTTGAGGTAATCGTAACGCGCCCCGAAGCTGATCCTCTTGAAAGGGAGATAGAGCGCCTCGGCCATGTAGTCTTCCCTCCCGGGCGCGCCGTTCCTGTCGGCCTTGAAGAACCCGGACGTGAAGACCACGGGGCCCGCCTCCACCTCCCCGGCCAGTCCGTACTTGTTGTACGACGTATCGGTTGCGCCGAGCTTTTCCCTGCCCACCCTGTAGATGCCGCCGAGGCTGTAGGCCTCGTTTACGGTAAAGGAGTACGTGGCGTAAAAGCCCGCCAGCTTGTTGTCGTCGAATACCTCTTCGCGCGACAGGCCCGCGGAGTAGCGCTGGGCAAAGGATGAATCCTCGCCCTCCTTCACATAAGAGCCGTTAAACTCCACCGCCCTCTGCCCGTGGGTGAGCACGTTAAGCGTCCTGTCCGCGAGATACCGGTTCATTATCGCCCCGTTCGTAACGTCGAGGAACGGCAGACCGACCCCGGCCTTGCCGGCCCTCAGGTTGAGCAACCCGGAGCCGCTCTGGCCTACGAGGTCGTTCACCTGCACGAAGGCCCTGTGGATGACCGTGTCAACGCTGCTGCCCGTATCCTCGAAGGTGACCATTACGAGGGAGGAGACCCTGCCGGTCTTGCCGATGGGCCCGCCGGCGGATATCTCGACCTCCTCGATCCTCAGGTCAGAGGACTCGGTCTTCGCGCCGCTCGCATCAAGCTTGCTGTACGCGGCCTCTACCTCGGCCTCGATGGCCACGGGGTACTTCTTCCAATCCCGCACCTCCTGCCACTCGCCCTCCGCGATGAAGCGGTAGCCGTTGGCGCGAAAGACCCTGCCGGTCTCATTGAGCTTGGGGATGAGCGTATGGCAGTAGGTGCAGTCCCTGCCTATGCGCCGGGCGAAAAAAGGCAACGCGTCCGCGTCCACGGGCGCGAACGCCGCCAAAAGGAAGAAAAGGAGGAAGGCGCAGGCGGCGCCCGGCCCCTTTAACCCCCCCCTTTCATCGTCAGCTTTCAACACAAGATGCCTCCCGGAAACAACGTCAAGCCGGTCTTTCAAGTCGAGCAACCTCTGAACAATTCGTCCCTGGATTATCCAGAAAGAAGAAGAGAGATGCGATTGTTCTTTTCCTTACACCTTCAACGGCCTGCAGCCATTAAAAGTAGCGGCACGTCGCTGTGGCGCGGGAGGCCGGGTTGGACCCGGCCTCCCTCAACCGAAGATACGCTACCGGAGCTTTACGGCCTGTATGTCCACCCCACCGGCCCCGAGGCCCACGGTATAGGGAAACGAGACGTAGTGCTTGCGCTTTTGCGCGCCGTCCTCGTGTATGGCGAACCCGGTGGAGAAGGTGCCGCCGTCGGATACCTTTACGTCGAACGGGCTCCTTGAGTTCAGGGGCAGCTTGAAGACCGTCACGTACTTCCCCTTGGCCCACACCCCGGAGCCCTGCGCGCCGGCGTCCTCCCACACCCTGTCGTTGAATACCCAGCCGTTGAGCGGCACGGCCCTTCCGTCCTCGAGCTCGATGGAACGCAGGTCCATCCTGCCATGCACCTTCACCAGCCGGTCAAGCTCCCTGGACCGCTTGTGGTCGGACCATGAGGCCTTTGTATAGAAGGCGTACAGCCTCACGTCGTCCCTGCCGAGCCTGCGGTAGTAGGCGTCGGCCCTGACCGCTTTTTTCGAGGGGCTATCCGGCATGGTGTTCAGGTCATTGTGGCAGGCTATGAAACAGCCGTACTTCCTGAAGTACTTGTCCCTGGCGTTGAGTTGCATGGAGACCCTGTCCGGTACGCTGCCGGGGGCCTTCTTGTGCCTCCAGCCCATGCCCTTGGACGCCCACTCCACCCTCACATAGAGGTAGTCGCTGTCGTATGCCGCCTTTACGTCCGCGCGCATGGTGCCTGCCTTTCCGGGTATCGGCTCCGGCTCGAAAGGCTTGTGGGACCTCTTCATCCTTATCGTGCCGCCTGCTATCTCGTCGGCCTTCAGGTCCAGCTCCCCCTCCTTGCTGAGGTGGCAGTGCCTGCAGTCCTTCCTGACCCTCTTTATGTCCCTGCTGCCGAGCCGGTGGTCCTCGCTGTTGAGGAACTCCCAGGAGGCGACGCCCGGGTAGAAGAGCACTATGCGCGTGGAACCGACCTTATCCCAGTCTATCTCTTTCGCGCCGCACAGGGCGGGCAAGAGCAAAGCGGTAAGAACAAAAACGGATAAAACGGACAGTTTCCTCATCTGGATCCTCCTTGCGGTTACTCGAACTGAATGCGGAAAAAGCCCATGCCCCGCTTTTTCCGCCACGACCTGGCCGAAGCGGATCGGGCCGGGTCTCACGGATAGCCCGACTTTACAGTCCCGCTATCCGGTAATGCATCCGTGTATCGCCCTGCGGGTTGCGTCTTCCGGCAACCTGTCAGGCCTTGAAGCTACCGACGTTGTTCCTGAGAGAGTCGGCCTGCTTGTTCATCTCTTTTACCGTCTTCTCGAGCCGGGAAGCGAGCGCCGCGTTGTCCTCGGCGGCCTGCTTGACGGTCTCCACCGCCGTCACTATCCTCCTGGAGAACTTCATCTGCTCGGAGGTCGCCCCGGCGACCCTCTCTATCTTCTCGACCACGTTGAATATGGCCTCGGAGACCTGCTTGCTCTCCCTCGACTGCTCGTTGGTGGAGAGCTTGACCTTCTCCATGAACTCCTTCATCTGCATGGTGTCCTTCAATATCTCCTTCGCGGCCTGGGACTGCTCGTTGGCAGCGTTCTTTATGTCCCCGACCATGTAGCTTATCATCTGCGCCACGCTGATTATCTGCCCGGTGCCCTTGGTCTGCTCTATGGTGGCCTTCTCTATCATCTTCGCCATCTCGAAGGAGCGGCGTGAAGAGTCCAGTATCTTGAAGAGCGCGTCCTGCGCGTCCCTGGACAGGCGCACGCCGTCCTCGACCTTCTCGCTGGAGCGCTGCATCGAGTCCACGGCAACGGCCACCTCGCTCTGCACCTGGTTTATCAGCCCGGCAATCTCCTTGGTGGACGAGGTCGTCTTCATGGCGAGTTCCTTTACCTGGCGGGCGACGACGGCGAACCCCTTGCCGTGCTCTCCGGCCTGTGCCGCGAGTATGGTGGCGTTCAGGGCCAGCAGGTGCGTGGTATCCGCGATGTCGTTGATGACCGTGAGTATCTTGCCTATCTCCTTCGACCTCTCGCCCAGACGGTTTACCACAAGGGCCGTGGAGGCGACCTCCTGGCTTACCTTCTCTATCCCCTCCTTGGTCTTTACGACCGAGCCCATGCCGAGGTCCTCTGCGTCCTCCCTCACCTTCTCGGCAAGCTCGGCCTGCGTCCTCGAGTAGTTCTCCACGTCCTTTACGTTCGAGCCTATCTCTATGATGGAGGAGACGACCTCCTCGGTCTTCTTGAACAGCTCGTCGACGTGCGAGGCGACCTGGTTGATGGATATCGCCATCTCGTTTATCGACGAGGTGGTGGAGGAGGCCGAGTAGAAGAGCTTGTCTATGTTCACCTTGACCACGTCGACCGAAGAGCTCATCGCGTGGGCCGATTCCGAGACCATTATCGAGGAGGTGCTCAGGGCGTCCGCCTCCTCGGCCACCGTCTTTATCGACGCGTCCATCTCCTTTATCGAGCTCGACGTGTCCTCAACGGCGAGCAGCTGCTTCTGCACGGCGCTGATTATCTCCCTCGACGACGCCTCAATCTCGTTGGAGGCCGCCGAGACCTCGCGCGAGATGCCGAAGATCTCCTTGACCATGTTCTGCATGCCGTCGACGAACTTGTTGAACCAGCTCCCGAGCATGCCTATCTCGTCGTCCGAGGTCACCTCCAGCCTCTTGGTCAGGTCCCCCTTGCCCTCGGCAATGGCCTTGAGCATGTCGACCGTCCTGTCCACGGGCCGGGTTATGACGCCGGAGACGAGAAGGCCGAGCAGCACGGTGGTGGCCGCCACGGTGAGCACACCGTAGAGTATCCACTTGTTGCGGCTCCCTGCGAGCAGGCCGTACATCTCGTCGAGGGAGGTCGATATCATGAGCACCCCCCTTGCGGCCTCCTCGTGCACGTGGCAGGAGGCGCACTTGGGCCTTGCGCGTATGGGCACGAGATAGGTGAAAATGCTCCTGTCGCCCTCCTTCTCTATATAGTAGACCGAATCCCTCTTGCCCTTCTTGAAAGCCTGGAGCGCCTTCTTGAACTCCTGGTTCTGTATGCCCCGGGCGACGTTGTTGAGGTTGTTCAGGTGGTCGACCGTCCATTCGGGCTTTATCTCGCCGTACTCCTTCTCCACGGCCTTGAGCGTCTTGTGGTCCTTGAACGCCTCCTCCACGCCGTTGGCCCTTATGAGCTGCACCCTCTCCACACCCTTTATGGTCTTGAGTCCCTCTATGAGGAACCGGGGCATGTCCGCCCGCTCCTCGAGCATGTCCTTGTAGATGGTATGCAGGATGGGCTGGGCCATCAGCTCGCTGGCCTTGAGCCTCTCGCGGAGCAGGCTCTTCTCCTCCTCCTTGATGACGAGGTAGAGGAGCAGGCCGAAGCCGATAAGAGACAGCCCTATGGTCAGGGTAAGTATCTTGGATTTTAGCCCTTGTCGGAAGAGCCTCATACATTCTCCGGAGAATTTAAAAAGACGCGCCTTTGCAAAAGGCCCCATCACCTTCACAAAGGGTTTTCAGTGTGTATACACCGAAGGCGTTGACAAGAGTACTGCGTAAGAAGGGAGTATTATATGAGCATTATCGCCCGCGCCACAGCGCGGAAAAACAGCGTATCAAGACAACGGGATCATTGTAATACTATTAATTCAGGAATTCTATGAAAACCAACCGCTTATGTCAACAAAAAAGCTCACCGCACCCTCGGCGCCGCCCGCGAGGCCTCCCCCTGATACCTGTACGTGCGCACGGTCGCCAGAATATCCTCCAAGCTGTGCCGTAAATGCTCTTACCCTTTTGTTTTTCTTCGTCAATTTCCGTTTTTTCTTTAAAAACCGCCGTTTCAGGCTACATTCATTGCTGTTGACTATGCCCGGCCCCATGTGATAATCTTTTTTTGCTTATGAAAAACCCCAATCATTTCCCCTCGTTAGAAGTTTTCAAGGAAAAGGCCCTCACCAGCAACATCGTGCCGGTGTACAGGGACATCCTTGCGGACACGGAGACCCCTGTCTCCGCCTTCATGAAGATAGACGACGGCGGCGACGCCTTCCTGCTCGAGAGCGTGGAGGGCGGGGAGAAGTGGGGCCGATACAGCCTTCTGGGCACTGGGCCCAGGACCGTGGTCCGAGGCAAGGGGGGCAAGGTCGAGATAACCGGGGGCGGCCGTACCGAGGTGCGCGAGGGCAACCCCATAGAGATACTCGAGGAGCTGATGTCCGGGTTCCGCGCCGCCGAGGTCCCGGGAGCGCCCCGGTTCTACGGCGGGGCCATCGGGTACATGGGCTACGACATCATCCGCCACATAGAGAGGCTGCCGGACAGCGCGCAGGACGACCTCGATATGCCGGACATGTTCTTCATATTCACCGACGCGCTTCTCGTCTTCGACAACGTGGAGCACAAGATAAAGGTCATCTCCAACGCCTTCATAGGCCCGGACTCCGACCACGAGACGGTCTACGGGAAGGCCGTGGAAAAGATAGACTCCCTGGTGGAGAGGCTCAGGACCTCGCAGCTGCCCCGCAGGGCGCAGACTGAGCCCGCGGCCCCGGAGGTCTCATCCAACTTCAAGCGGGAGGACTTCCTCGCCGCGGTGGAGCGCACGAAGAGGTACATACTCGAAGGCGACATCATTCAGGCCGTTATATCCCAGAGGTTCGAGACCGGGCTCGAGTGCGAGCCCTTCGACATATACAGGGCGCTGCGCGTGGTCAACCCGTCGCCCTACATGTTCTTCCTCCGCTTCGGGGATACCATCCTCGCCGGGTCTTCCCCGGAGATACTCGTAAGGGTGGAGGGAGAGGACGTGAACGTAAAGCCCATCGCCGGTACGCGCAGGCGCGGGCGCGACGCCGAGGAGGACGCCGAGCTTGAAAAGGAGCTCCTGGCCGACCCCAAGGAGAGGGCCGAGCACATAATGCTCGTCGACCTCGGAAGGAACGACGTCGGGAGGGTGGCACGGGCGGGCACCGTGGTGGTGGACGAGCTCATGAGCATAGAGCGCTACTCGCACGTGATGCACATAGTCTCCAACGTGCGCGGCCGGCTCGAAAAGGGCCTTGGCCCCTTCGACGCCTTCAGGGCGTGCTTCCCTGCGGGCACCCTTACCGGGGCGCCCAAGATAAGGGCGATGGAGATAATCGAGGAGCTCGAGCCGTGCAAGCGCGGCGTCTACGGCGGCTCGGTGGGGTACTTCGGGTACGCCGGGAACATGGACATGTGCATCACCATAAGGACACTCCTCATAAAGGGCGGCCGGGTCTACATACAGGCGGGCGCCGGGATAGTGGCGGACTCGGTGCCGGAGAAAGAGTTCGAGGAGACGCAGAACAAGGCCAGGGGCATGCTCAAGGCCGTGCACACGGCCATGGACGGCTTCTTCTGACCGGAGCTGAAAAAGTCCATCCATGGCTTTTTCAGCAACGACCTGGCCGAAGTTAATCCGTCCGGCCCTCACAGATTGCTCAACCTTTCAAGTTTCACAATCCGGCGATCCATCCGTGGATTGCGTGGCAGGTTGGAACGACAACAGACCGGCGGCAGGTAATTCAAATGCTATTGATGATAGACAACTACGACTCCTTCACCTTCAACCTCGTCCAGTACTTCATGGAGCTCGGCACGGAGGTGGAGGTAAGGAGGAACGACGCCATCGACATAGAGGGCATCGAGGCGCTCGCCCCCAAGAGGCTCGTCATCTCGCCCGGCCCGTGCGACCCGACGAAGGCGGGTATCTCCGTGGAGGCGATAAGGCACTTCGCGGGCAAGATCCCCATACTCGGCGTCTGCCTCGGCCACCAGTCGATCGCCCACGCCTTCGGCGGCGAGGTGGTAAAGGCCGCCCGGCTGATGCACGGCAAGACCTCGATGGTCTACCACGACGGCAGGGGGGTCTTCGCCGGGATCGAGAACCCTTTCGAGGCCAACAGGTACCACTCGCTCATCGTAAAGAGGGAGACGCTGCCGGAGTGCCTCGAGGTGAGCGCGTGGACGGATATGGAGGAGATAATGGGGCTGCGCCACAGGGAGCTTCCCATAGAGGGCATGCAGTTCCACCCGGAATCGATACTCACGAGGTCGGGCATGGAGTTACTCGCCAACTTCCTCAGGAATGTCTGATTTATTCAGACCTTGTGCGGCACACGGACGTGCCGCCATTTTTTGATGGCCCAAAGCCATTGAAGATGTGGGAAAAAGAAATATAGCATCTTTCTTTTTCGTCTCCGAATAATTCAAGGACGAATTATTCGGAGGTTCCCTAACGATAAAGGCTTGGACAAGGGGATTGAGATGACGATAAAGGACGCGATATCGAAGGTAGTCAGGGAACAGGACCTGACCGAGGCCGAGATGACCGGCGTGATGAACGAGGTGATGACCGGCGGGGCGAGCCCGGCGCAGATAGCCTCGTTCATCACGGCCCTGCGCCTCAAGGGCGAGACGGTCTCCGAGATAACCGGCGCCGCAAGGGTGATGCGGGGCAAGGCAACCCGAATAGACGCGCCCGCGGGCAACGTGCTCGACACCTGCGGCACGGGGGGCGACGAGTCCATGACCTTCAACATCTCCACCGCCTCCGCCTTCGTTGCGGCCGGGGCCGGGGCGACCGTGGCCAAGCACGGCAACCGCTCGGTATCCTCGCGCTCCGGCAGCGCCGACGTATTGAGGGCCCTCGGAGTGAACATAGAGGCCGAGGTCGCGCGCGTCGAGGAGTGCCTCAGGGAGGCGGGCATCTGCTTTCTCTTCGCCCCCCTGCTCCACGGCGCGATGAAGTACGCCGCCCCGGTAAGGCGCGAGATAGGGATCAGGACGATATTCAACATACTCGGCCCGCTGACCAACCCGGCGGGCGCCAGACGCCAGCTGCTCGGCGTATACGACCCCGCCCTTACCGACATACTCGCCAAGGTGCTCGCGAACCTCGGCTCCGAGCACGCCTTCGTGGTGCGCGGGGAGGACGGGCTCGACGAGATTACCCTGACCGGTGAGACCAGGGTCACAGAACTCAAGGACGGTGTTATAAGAACATATCACATCAAACCGGAGGACTTCGGCTTCGAGAGGTGCGCCCCGGGGGCCCTCAAGGGCGGGGGGCCGGAGAGGAACGCGGAGATAATACTCGACGTGCTCAACGGAGGCAAGGGCCCCGCAAGGGACATCCTGCTGCTCAACAGCGCCGCGGCGCTGACGGCGGCGGGGATTACGAACTCCATATCCGAGGGCATAGCCGTAGCCCACGGCTCCATAGACTCCGGGGCCGCGCTCGGCAAGCTCGAAGCGCTCAAGAGGTTGACAAACCAATGATACTCGACGAGATAGTAAGGGACAAGAAGATAGAGGTCGAGGGGCTCAAGAAGTACTACCCCCTCAAGAAGATAGAGGATAAGATAGCCCGGGGCAAGACCACCGCGGACTTCCTCGAGGCCGTCGCCTTCAAGGGGGGCCCGGACGCCATAAGGATAATAGCCGAGGTCAAGAGGGCATCCCCGTCAAAGGGCATCATATGCCAGAACTTCATGCCCTGCGAGATAGCCCGGCAGTACGAGACGACGAAGGCCGCGGCGGTATCCGTCATAACGGAGTCGAAGTACTTCAAGGGGGACCTCGAGTACCTCGTGGCTATAACGAGGAACCTGAAGATACCGGTGCTTCGCAAGGACTTCATATTCGACGAGTACCAGGTCTATGAGTCGAGGGGCGCGGGTGCCGACGCCATACTCCTCATCGCCGCCATACTCGAACCGGCCCTGCTGAAGGGGCTTATCGAACTGGCCGATTCCATGGGCATGGACTCGCTCGTGGAGGTGCACGACGAGGCCGAGATAGAAAAGGCGCTCGGCGCCGGGGCGCGGATAATCGGCATAAACAACCGCGACCTGCAGACCTTCGAGGTGGACATGGAGACGACCGTAAGGCTCGCCCCGAAGATACCCGGGGGGTGCGCCATAGTAAGCGAATCGGGGATAAGCTCGCACGCCGACATACTCCATCTCAAAGAGGCGGGCGCGAGCGCCTTCCTTATCGGGGAGGCGATACTGCGCGAAAGGGACATGCGCGCAAAGCTGAGAGAGCTGCGTGGAACGGGTTAAGGTAAAGATATGCGGCATCACCACGGTCGTTGACGCGCTCGTGGCCGCCGAGGCAGGCGCCGACGCGCTTGGCTTCGTCTTCTGGCAAAACAGCCCGAGGTACGTCGAGCCCGAGGAGGCGGGGCGTATCACCACAGAGCTTCCCCCCTTCGTAAAGACGGTCGGTGTCTTCGTCAACGAGGCCCCGGAGAATATAAGAGAGATAATCACGCAGGCGGGCGTCGACTGCGTCCAGCTCCACGGTGAGGAGGGGCCCGAGGATGCCGAAGAGGTGAAAAGGGCCACCGGGGCCCCCGTCATAAAGGCTATAAGGATGGGCGGACAGGCGCAGCTCAAGAGGCTCTGCGCGTACAGGGTCTCCGCCCTGCTGCTCGACGCCTACAGGAAGGGCGTGCCCGGCGGCACCGGAGAGACCTTCGACTGGGACCTCGCGGTACAGGCCGAGGGCGCGGGCAGGATAATACTCTCCGGCGGGCTGAACCCGGAGAACGTCGCCGCCGCCATAGGAAGGGTGGCCCCCTACGCCGTGGATGTCAGCTCAGGGGTGGAATCCACCCCCGGCAGGAAAGACGAGGAGAAGATAAAACGTTTCATGGAAGAGGTCAGAAAGGCGGCCCGCGTTTAGGGGGCCGGGACAGGGAGATGGCTAAAAAAAAGACGATGAGAAAGACCCCGGACAGGCTCGGGCACTTCGGCGCTTACGGGGGGCGCTACATATCTGAGACGCTCATGCCGGCGGTAAACGAGCTTGAGAAGGCTTACCTCAAGTGGCGCAACGACCCGGGGTTCAAGAAAGAGCTCGCCTACTACATGAAGGAGTACGTCGGCAGGCCCACCCCCCTGTACCTCGCCGAGAGGCTTACGAGGAAGGTCGGAGGGGCGCGGATATACCTCAAGAGGGAAGACCTCTGCCATACCGGGGCGCACAAGATAAACAACACCATCGGGCAGGTGCTCCTTGCCAAGAGGATGGGGAAAAAGAGGGTGATAGCCGAGACGGGGGCGGGCCAGCACGGCGTGGCCACCGCCACCGTGGCCGCCATGTTCGGCCTCGAGTGCGAGGTCTACATGGGCGAAGACGACATAAAGAGGCAGATGCCCAACGTCTTCAGGATGAAGCTCCTCGGCGCGAAGGTCACGCCCGTAACCTCCGGGAGCCGCACGCTCAAGGACGCTATGAACGAGGCGCTGCGCGACTGGGTCACCAACGTGGGCAACACCTTCTACATCATCGGCACGGTGGCGGGCCCGCACCCCTACCCCATGCTCGTACGGGACTTCCAGTCGATAATCGGCAAGGAGGCCCGCAGGCAGTCGAAGTCCGTAATCGGCAAGCTCCCCGACCTGCTCATCGCGTGCGTCGGCGGAGGGAGCAACGCCATGGGGCTGTTCTACCCCTTCATAAAGGACACGGGCGTTGCCATGACCGGGGTCGAGGCCGGGGGGTTCGGTCTCAAGACGGGCAAGCACGCGGCCTCCATAACGGGCGGCAGGATCGGCGTGCTCCACGGGAACAAGACCTACCTCCTTCAGGACAGATGGGGGCAGATAATAGACACCCACTCCATCTCCGCCGGGCTCGACTACCCCGGCGTGGGCCCGGAGCACTCCTACCTCTGCGACACCCAGCGCGTGGAGTACGTGACCGTAACCGACAAGGAGGCGCTCGGGGGGTTCAAGGCCCTTACGCTCTCCGAAGGCATAATACCCGCCCTCGAAAGCTCGCACGCCGTGGCCTACGCCATGAAGGCGGCGAAGAAGATGAGCAAGGGCAAGAACATCATCGTCTGCCTCTCCGGCAGGGGTGACAAGGACCTCGACACCGTATCAAGGGAGTTCAACTACAAGCTGTGAACCGCGCGCCCTGCCCTGCGCAAAGGCGATAAGTGGGGCGGCACGGGGGGCGTGCGGGGGGGGCTTGAAAAATCCAGGACAGAGTCAGGACATGATAAAGAAGAAGACCGGCAGGCTGAAAGAGACGTTCGCAAGGCTCAGGGAGAGGGGCGAGAAGGCGCTTATAACCTTTGTTACCGCCGGAGACCCCGACATCCCGACCACCAGGGATATCATCCTCGCCCTTGAAAGATCCGGCGCGGACATAATAGAGCTCGGGATACCGTTCTCGGACCCCATGGCGGACGGCCCCACCATACAGGCCTCCTCCGAGAGGGCGGTGGCAGGAGGGACCCATCTTCCCGACGTCCTCGCCCTTGTAAGGGACGTCCGCAAGGAGACCGGGGTGCCGATAGTGCTCTTCGGCTACTACAACCCCATCTTCAGCTTCGGCCTTAAAAGGTTCGCGCGCGAGGCCGCCAGGGCCGGCGTCGACGGCGTGCTCGTCGTGGACCTCCCGGCGGAGGAGGCGGACGAGCTCAAGGTCGAGCTCGACAGGGAGGCGATAGACCTGATATTCCTGCTCACCCCCACGAGCACGGAGGAGAGGATGCGGCTGGTCTCCGGGAAGGCCTCCGGTTTCATCTACTTCGTAAGCGTCACCGGCGTGACCGGCGCGCGCGCGAAGCTCTCCACGAACATAAAAACCTATGTGGACAGGGTAAGGAAGTTTACCGGCCTGCCCGTAGGGGTGGGCTTCGGCATATCCAGCGCAAAGCAGGCCCGGGAGGTCTGCCGCTACTCCGACGGCGTCATAGTCGGCAGCGCCATAGTCAACATCATAGCCAGGAACTCGGGCAAGAAGCCGCTCATCAGAGAGCTCAGCGGTTTCGTCAAGGGTTTGAAGGACGGCATCAGCCGCCGCTAACGCTGCAGCCAAAGCGCGGCAGGGCGTCAGAACAAGGCAGGCCAAGGAGCAACGCTGGTATGCGAAGTTAAGACGCCCTGCCGGAACGGGACTCATGGCCAAAAAGGAAACCCACCTGCAGGGCAAGCTCGCGCTCTATAAGAAAAGGCTCGATGTCATGGGCATCGAGGTGAAGATATACCGCGAGCTCGGCGGCCTTGCGGTAAAGGGCGAGACCCGCTCCTCCATCCTCTCGAAGCTCCTCGACTTCGCCATAAAGGCCATGGACACGAGGGCCGGGGAGCTCTACCTCGTGGACCCGGAGACCGGCTCGCTCGAGGCCGAGGCGAGCAGGGGCGGCACCGCGCGCTCCAGAGGCAAGGACGCCAGGGCCGCGGCCATGGAGGTGGCGCTCAGCGCAAATCCCTGCATAAACGGCGGCGCCGGGGACGGCGCGGGGCACAGAAAGACCGGCCATATACTCGCAGTGCCGATAAAGAGGAAGAGGCGGGTCATCGGGGTGGTGGTGGTCTTCGACCGGGCGAACGGGGAGCCCTTCACCAAAGGGGACCTGCGCACAATGGCCTCGCTTTCAAGGCACTTCTCCATTATAATGGAGCGCGCGGACCTCGTAAACGAGCTCGACGGCAGGCTAAAGCAGTTCTCCACCCTCAACGAGGTCGGGAACCTGCTTATCTCCACGCTCGACCAGACGGTGGTCAGGCACCGCGCCATGGAGGCCATCACCAGGCTCATGCACGCGGAGACGGGCTCTCTGCTGCTCGTTGACCGGGAAAAGAACGAGCTCTACTTCGAGGTCGCCCTCGGCGAGAAGGGCAAGAGGCTCAAGGAGGTACGCCTCTGTATCGGAGAGGGCATAGCCGGCTGGGTCGCCAAGCACGGAAAGCCTCTTATCATACACGACGTCTCGAAGGATCTGCGGTTCCAGGGCAAGATGGACCGCAGGAGCAAGTTCAAGACCCGGGACATGGTCTGCGTGCCGGTAAGGATAAAGGGCAACACCATAGGCGTGCTTCAGGCGATAAACAGGGTGGGCGGGTCGTTTACGGCCGAGGACCTGAAGCTCTTCCAGATGTTCTCCAATCAGGTCGCCATCGCGCTCGACAACGCGAGGCTCTACGAGGAGATACTCGATACCTTCTACGCGACCTCCGGCGCCCTGGCGGAGGCTATAGAAAAAAGGGACCCGTACACCGGCGGCCATACGAGAAGGGTGCTCGGCTACTGCCTCGCCATAGCGAAGTACCTGAAGATGACGGAGCGCTCGCTGGAGATATTGAAGCTCTCCGCGGTACTCCACGACATAGGCAAGATAGGCATCGAGGACAGGATACTCCGGAAAGGGGCGCCTCTGGACAGGGAGGAGGCGCTCGCCATGCAGATGCACCCGCAGTACGGCGCGGAGATACTCAAGCTCATACCGCAGCTCAAGGAGATAGTGCCGGGGATGCTCTACCACCACGAGAGGGTCGACGGGCTCGGGTACCCCGGCAAGCTCCAGGGCGACAAGATACCGCTGGTGGCGAGGATAATCGCCGTGGCGGACACATACGACGCCATGACAACGACCCGCCCGTACAGGGAGGGGCTGCCGTGCGAGGTGGCGCTCAAGGAGCTGAAGAAGTTCTCCGGCGTGCAGTTCGACGAAAAGGTCGTAAAGGCGTTCTTCAAGGCGTACGAAAACGGCGAGATAGACGGCATCTGCCACCTGCCGGAGATAAGGCAGAAGGCCGGTGCCTTCCTGCAACTGTGAGGCGAAGAGATGGGATGGTTTAAAAAAGAGATACTCTCCAACGGCAGCGACGAGGGCAAGAGCGTAAAGGTCCCGGTCGGCCTGTGGGTCAAGTGCGACAACTGCGGCGAGATAATATACAAGAAAGAGGCCGAGCGTAACCTCGACGTCTGCCCCAAGTGCAACTACCACTTCCGCATATCGGCGCAGACCCGCATAGAGGTGATCATCGACCCCGGCACCTTCGTCGAGTACGACGCGAACATCGGCCCGGTCGACGCCCTCGACTTCAAGGACCTCAAGAGGTACCGCGACAGGATAAAGTCATCCCAGAAGTCCTCGGGGATGAAGGACTCCATCGTGACCGGCGAGGGTCTGATAGGCGGGCGCAAGGCGATGGTCGGGGTCTTCGAGTTCGCCTTCATGGGCGGTTCCATGGGCTCGGTCGTCGGGGAGAAGATAACAAGGCTCGTGGAGCGCGCCACCGAGCAGAAGTGCGGGGTCGTGATATTCTCGTCGTCCGGCGGCGCAAGGATGCAGGAGTCGATACTCTCGCTCATGCAGATGGCCAAGACGAGCGCCGCGCTCGCCAGGCTGAGCGAGGCTGGGCTCCCCTACATATCCGTGCTCACAGACCCGACGATGGGAGGCGTGACCGCGAGCTTCGCCATGCTCGGCGACATAATAATGGCCGAGCCGAGGGCGCTCATAGGCTTTGCGGGGCCCCGCGTCATAGCCGAGACCATCAGGCAGAAGCTGCCAGAGGGTTTCCAGCGCGCGGAGTACCTTCTCGAGCACGGGGCACTCGACATGATCGTGGACAGGAAGCAGATGAAGGAGACCTTATCGCGCCTGCTCGCCATGCTCACCAACTGACGTCCGCGCGCCGCGCCGTCTATGAAGACACCTTCCACAAAAGAGACGCTCGATTACCTCTACTCGCTCCAGACCGGCGGCATAAAGCCCGGCCTCGAACGCATGGAGGCGCTCCTGGGCGCGCTCGGCTCCCCGGAGTCCGCCTTCCCCTCCATACACATAGCCGGGACCAACGGCAAGGGCTCGACCGCCGCAATGACCGAGTCCGTACTGCGCGGGGCCGGGTTCAGGACCGGCCTGTACACCTCCCCCCACCTCGCGAGGTTCAACGAGCGCATGCGCGTCTCGGGCAGGCAGGCCACCGACGCGCAGATCGCCTGCGCCGCGCGCACCGTGCGCTCGGCGCTCCGGAGGCTCAAGGGGGGGCTGGCGCGCCCATCCTTCTTCGAGTTCACGACCGCCATGGCCTTCGTGATATTCAGAGAAAAAAAGGTAGACGTGGCGGTGCTCGAGACGGGCATGGGCGGCAGGTGGGACGCGACCAACGTGGTTACCCCGCTGGTCTCCGTCATAACCAACGTCGGGCGCGAGCACACGCAGTACCTCGGCACGACGATTGCCGGCATAGCCGCCGAGAAGGCAGGCATCATAAAGCCGGGGGTGCCTGTGGTAACCACCGAGACGAGGCCCACCGCGCTCGGGGTCATAAAGGCCGCCGCGAGGAGGGCCGGCTCCGCGCTCTACGTGCTCGGCAGGGACTTCGCCGTAACGCCTCAGGGCGGCACGGTATCGTATGCCGGGATAGAGAAGGAGATCAAAGGCCTGGCCCTCGGCCTGAGAGGGCCCTTTCAGGCGGTGAACGCCGCGGCCTCCCTCGCCGCCATCGAGGTGATAGCCGGACGGGGCCTCAAGGTCCCCGTAAAGGCGATAAGAGAGGGGCTCAAAGAGGCCGAATGGCCCGGAAGGTTCGAGGCCGTCTGCCGCAGCCCCCTGGTGATACTCGACTCCGCCCACAACCCCGCCGGGGCCGGGGCGTTGGCGCAGGCGCTGGCCGGTCTCCTGATAAAGTCCCCCGCCGCAAGCAGCGGGGTATCAAGACCATATCAGGACAGGTCTTGGACCGGCGGGCGGGGGATGGGCACGCTGAAAAAATTCAAGAGGCTCATCCTCGTCGCCGGGGTCATGGAGGACAAGGACATCGCCGGGATTCTGAAGCCGCTCGCCCCCATGGCAGATACGATAATCCTCGCCGCGCCGGAGATGGAAAGGGCCGCCCCTGTGTCCCTGCTGCGCAGGATGTTGAAGAGGCCCAACGCCCGCCTTGTCGAGGCGGGCTCCGTAAGGGACGCCTGCGCCTCGGCGCTCGCGCAGGCCGGGCCCGGAGACGCGGTGGTGGTCACAGGCTCCATATTCACCGTCGGAGAGGCACGCGGCTACCTTCTGAGGAGGCTCAAGAGAAAGGTATAGCCCCCTGCCCCGCAGGGACGCCCCCTTGCCCGTCTAAATAGCCCCCCCGAACGCCCGGTGGCGGCCCATATCCCTTGTAAAAGCCCCTCTTGTATGCTAATTTTGCAAATTGCCCCGGTATTCGGAAGCACCGGGCTGCTTTTGGCCCCGTCCGCCGTAAAACTTGAAAAAATCTCTTGAAACTATGCCAAAACCGACCCGGTCCATAATACCGCTCCTTTGCGCGCTCTTCTGCCTGTGGGCCGCGCCCTCGCTCGCCCGGGGCTCCGGCAAAGGCTTCTTCCTGAGCGACGCCCCGGTGGAGATAGACGCAGACAACATCCGTTACGACAGGAGCACAGATACATACTACGCCACGGGCGACGTAGAGATTACGCAGGACTCCACGGTCCTGAGGAGCGAGGAGGTGGTG
>JBHHYT010000020.1:0-27414 GCA_046757705.1 Thermodesulfobacteriota bacterium | reverse complement strand
CTCCCCTCAATCCCCTCCCATCGAGGGAGGGGAAGCGCGAAAACTCCGGGCTTTAGCACGGTGTAGTCATTGCCCCGGAAGGCATTTTGCTCCTGAAGGACGGGTTCTCTTGCGCCGTATCCACCTTCACGTATTTGCCGTCATTCTGAGCGGAAGAATCCCGTCTTTACAGATGAGAGATTCTTCGTCGCGTCAGGCCCCTCAGAATGACGATTACGCGCTATCCCTTTCGATAGGGAAGGGACGGTAAAGAGTATAGACGGTTTTTTTTATGAAGACTGCCGGAACAGATAATGGCAAAGGCCCTTTGGCCCTTATGGCGGGGCTGCCATGAACGGGGGCCGGTCCTCGACGCAGACCCGGTTCATCGCCGACGCCATGCTCGGAAAGCTCGCCCGCTGGATGAGGACTCTCGGGGCGGACGTGGAGTTCTTCCCGGAGATCGAGGACTCGGCGCTCGTAGATAAGGCCGTGGCCGAGGGCAGGGTGATACTCACGCGCGATACGCTCCTCGTCAAAAGGCGTGAGGCGCGCTCGCGGTCTTTCTTCGTCGAGGGCGACCACGTGGGCGCCCAGCTCCGTCAGGTCGCCGACCGGTTCGGTCTGCCCCGCACCCCCGTGCTCGACCGCTGCCTGAGGTGTAACCGCCCGCTCGAACGGGAGGCCAAGGCCGTTGTCGCTGAAAAGGTCCCGCCCTACGTCCTCAAGACGCAGGAGGGGTTCTCGGCCTGCCCCTCGTGCGGCCGCGTCTACTGGGCGGGCACCCACAGGCGCAGGATGGAGCAGGACGTCGAGCGCATGTTGGAAGAGGGTGCGGACTGAGGTCCGGTGTTGACCCGCCACTGCAAAGATGTTAACTTCGCCGTACTCGTTCAAATCCGGAAAAAGCTAACGGAGGGATGAAGATGAAGGACTCCTGCGTCGTGGTCTTATCGACAGCGCCCAACGCGGACGAGGCCGCTTCCATCGCCAGGGCGGTGGTGGAGGAGGGGCTCGCCGCCTGCTGCAACATCGTGCCGGGGCTGCGCTCCATCTACAGGTGGAAGGGGCAGCTCTGCGACGAAGCGGAGGTCCTGTGCGTATTCAAGACCCGCGCCGCGCTCTTTGAGAGGCTCGGCCACAGGATAAAGGAGCTGCACAGCTACGAGGTCCCGGAGGTCGTCTCCATTGCCATCGACAACGGCCTGCCGGAGTATCTCGACTGGATAACCGCGTCCACTCCGGAGGGGGCGTCGTAGGCGGGGGGATTGCTTTGCCGTCTCCTGCCCCTCGCGATGGCGATTACAAATCCCCCTCCGTCCCCCTTTAGGAAAGGGGGAGGTTTGCTCTCCCTCGGCCCGGGGAGCGGGCTGATTATCCTTAAGTGCCTGTCATTCTGGACGTAGTGAGGAATCCCGTGTCACATCTGCCGACAGAACACGAGATTCTTCGGTAGCTTTCGTTCCCTCGGCATGAAGGTATGGAAGGTTTTTGTTGTTTTTAGGAATAACCGGTGATCAGGCTCTCAGAAGCGCCTTCTCCGCCCCGTTCGCGCGCCCCTTAAGAACGCTACGCGCCAAGCACATCCCCGCCCCGCTCGCCCGCCGCTACCCAAAGCGCCGCTCGCTCCAATCACCCGTATATTTTTACAGACAGGGAACCTCCATCGTCTCGTTCTGTGCCGGGTCTTTTCTTTTGACAAAACCGGTGCGATTAATTACAATATCTTATTACGGTTTTTGCATTTTAAAGGGAAAACCGCGAGGCCCCGCGCGCTTTTGCGCCGGGCCGAAGGCCGGTAGAAGGCCGCCGGAGGACCCGTTTTGGCCTGGAAAGCCGGGCCGGAGAAGGATTACGTGACAGAGTTAGACAAGATCCGCAACTTTTCGATAATAGCGCACATAGACCACGGAAAATCGACCCTTTCCGACAGGCTCCTCGAGTACACCGGCACGGTGACCCAGAGGGAGAAGATGAACCAGTTCCTCGACAAGATGGATCTCGAGAGGGAGCGGGGCATCACCATAAAGGCGCAGACCGCGCGCCTTTCGTACAAGGCCGACGACGGGAATACCTACATCCTGAACCTAATCGACACCCCCGGCCACGTGGACTTCAGCTACGAGGTCAGCCGTTCGCTTTCGGCCTGCGAGGGCGCGCTCCTTATCGTCGACGCGTCCCAGGGGGTGGAGGCGCAGACGCTGGCGCACCTGTACACCGCCGTGGACGTCGGGCTCGAGATATTCCCGGTGCTCAACAAGATAGACCTGCCCGGCGCCGAGCCGGAGAGGGTAAAGGAGGAGATAGAGGAGATACTCGGGCTCGACGCCTCCGAGGCCGTGCTCGCCAGCGCCAAGGAGGGCAGGGGCATAAAGGAGACGCTCGAGGCGATAGTAAAGCACATACCGCCGCCCAAGGGCGACCCGAAGGCCCCTTTGAAGGCGCTGGTCTTCGACAGCTGGTACGACACCTATCAGGGCGTGGTCGTGCAGATAAGGGTCGTCGACGGCTTCGTCAGGAAGGGCATGGAGATAAAGTTCATGGCCGCCGGAAAGGTCTTCGAGGTCGACAACGTCGGCGTCTTCGCTCCCCTGCCAAAGCAGGTCAAGGAGCTCGGCCCCGGAGAGGTCGGCTTTGTCATAGCCGGGATAAAGGAGGTAAGGGACACCAACGTCGGTGACACCATCACGGACGCGGCAAGGCCCACCGATGCCCCCCTGCCCGGGTACAAGGCAGCCAAGTCGATGGTCTTCTCGGGGCTGTACCCGGTCGACTCCGCACAGTACGAGAACCTCAAGGAGGCGGTAATAAAGCTGCGCCTGAACGACTCCTCCTTCACCTTCGAGCCGGAGACCTCGCTTGCGCTCGGTTTCGGCTTCAGGTGCGGCTTTCTCGGCCTCTTCCACATGGAGATAATCCAGGAGAGGCTCGAGCGCGAGTACGGGCTCGAGCTCATCACGACCGCGCCAACGGTCATATACCGCGTAACCCGGACCGACGGTAAGGTCGTCATGGTCGACAACCCCTCGTCCCTGCCGCCCCCGCAGCACATCGAGAAGGTGGAGGAGCCGTTCATAAAGGCCACCCTGCACCTGCCCTCCGAGTACCTCGGCGCGGTGCTCGGCCTGTGCGAGGCCCGGCGCGGGGTGCAGAAGGACATACATTACCTGACGACATCGAGGGTCATGATCGAGTACGAGATCCCGCTCAATGAGATCGTCCTCGACTTCTACGACAAGTTGAAGACCCTTACAAGGGGGTACGCCTCTATGGACTACGAGTACCTCGACTACCGAAGGAGCGACCTGACGAAGCTCGATCTGCTCATAAACGGAGAGGTGGTCGACGCCCTTTCGCTCATCGTGCCCAAGGAGCGCGCTCAGACCAGGGGCAGGGACCTGGCGGAGAAGATGAAGGAGCTTATACCGAGGCAGATGTTCGAGGTCGTGATCCAGGCCGCCATCGGCTCGAAGGTGATAGCGAGGGAGACGATAAAGGCGCTTCGCAAGAACGTCACGGCAAAGTGCTACGGCGGGGACATAACGCGCAAGCGCAAGCTCATAGAGAAGCAGAAAGAGGGCAAGAAGAGGATGAAACAGGTCGGAAAGGTTGAGCTTCCGCAGGAGGCCTTCCTCGCCGTCCTGAAGGTGAGCTGAGGGCGCTCTCTAAAACTTTCAGGGAAGAGGTAAATGACCAAAACAGAGAAGTCAAGGAAGAAGCAGGTAAGGGAGATAGTAGAGGCCGTCGTAATAGCCCTCGTCCTCGCCCTCGTCATAAGGACGTTCGTCATACAGGCATTCAAGATACCTTCCGGGTCCATGGAGGATACGCTACTTATCGGGGACCACATAATAGTGAGCAAGTTCGCCTACGGCGTGCAGGTGCCCAAACCGGCCATGATACGCGTCCTCGGCGTAACCGTGCCGTTCTTCGAGACACGGCTCGCAAACGTCTGGGGCGGCGTGGAGCGCGGGGACGTCATCGTCTTCCGCTTCCCCGGCGACAGGTCGAAGGACTACATAAAACGCGTCATAGGGCTGCCCGGCGACACCGTAGAGATGCGGGACAAGGTGGTCTACATCAACGGCAGGAAGATAGACGACCCCTACGGCATACACAAGGGCGGGCTGTACGGGGAGTTCTCCGTGAAGAACATCCGCTTCGGCCCGTACACCGTGCCCGATGGCCACGTCTTCGTCATGGGGGACAACAGGGACCGGAGCTACGACTCGAGGTACTGGGGCCCCGTGCCCATGAAGGACATAAAGGGCAGGGCGTTCATCATCTACTGGTCGTGGAACAAGAACAGCCACTGGGTCCGTTTCGGCAGGATAGGCAATATCATACATTAGCCCCGAGGCCGCGCCGGTAGACTCCTGTTTTGCGTTGAATTTAAAGGGGGAATCACCTCAGGGCCGCACAAGAAATACGTTGAAGCTTCCATCCATTGGTGGTATAAGGCAAGGATGCGAGACCCGGTCTCCGATTTCATGGAATACCTCTGGGTGGAGAGGAACGCCTCGGTCAATACGAGGCTCGGATACCAGAGGGACCTGAGGCAGTTCGAGGGCTTCCTTGTCCGCCGCGCCGGGGCCGCCGGGGCGGGCGGGGCCGGTGGTGACAGCGGGGCCCTCGGGGGCGCCGGGGGCGATGGGGGCAGGGGGGATGCGCGCCCCGACGCCGTGGCGCGCAACAAGGACGGCGCCGCCTTGCGGCCCGGCCTTCTGGCCGTTAAAGAGGCCGACGTCACCGCCTTCGTCTACGCGCTACACGGCGGTTGCAGGAAGGTGACCGTCGCCCGCAAGCTCTCTTCCATAAGGTCGTTCTACAGGTACCTTGTGAGGAAGGGGATTGTGGAGAAGAACCCGGCGGAGCTCGTTCCGACCCCGAAGGTCGAGAGGTACCTGCCGCCGGTCCTGAGCGTGGAGGAGGCCGAGTGCCTCGTCGAGGCACCGGCAAAGGCCGCCGCCGCCAATGGGCCGTCCCTGGCTGCGGCGCTGCGTGACCTCGCGATCCTCGAGGTGCTCTACTCTTCCGGCGTCAGGGTCAGCGAGCTCACGGGCCTCGACGTAAAGGACGTGGACTTGGCCTGCGGCACCATCAGGGTGCTCGGCAAGGGGGGCAAGGAGCGCATAGCGTACCTCGGCGAGCACGCCAGGGGCTCGCTCGGCGCGTACATGGAGAGCACGGGCGCATCCGACGGGCCGCTCTTTAGAGGGGCTGGCAAAGGCGCGAGGCTCTCACAGAGGAGCGTCCAGAGGCTGATAAAGCGCTACGTGCTGGAGAGCGGCATAAACAAGACGCCCACGCCGCACGCGCTCAGGCATACCTTCGCGACGCACCTGCTCGACGCGGGCGTTGACCTGAGGGCCATCCAGGAGATGCTCGGCCACAGCAAGCTCTCCACCACGCAGAGGTACACCCGGGTCAGCACCGTCTCTGTCATGGAAGCGTACGACAGGGCGCACCCGAGGGCTCACCGCAGGGGCGCCAAGGGGTAGATGAAAGGCCTGCCGGATGCCGGCGGCCGATAATGTTTTGAAGTGGAGGTCTCTTTGTCAGGCACCAATTTTCACGGCACGACCGTTATAGCGGTAAGGCGCAACGGCAAGATAGCCATCGCGGGGGACGGGCAGGTCACGCTCGGCTCGACGGTGATGAAAAAGGGCGCGGTGAAGGTGAGGAAGATGAGGGAGGGGAGCGTTCTGGCGGGATTCGCCGGCTCCACCGCCGACGCCATGACGCTCTTCGACAAGTTCGAATCGAAGCTCGACGCCTCGCGCGGCAACATCACCAAGGCCGTCGTGGAGCTTGCCAAGGACTGGAGGACGGACAGGATACTGCGTAAGCTCGAGGCCCTGCTCGTGGTGGCCGACGCCGAGCATACCTTCGTGATCTCCGGTGCGGGGGACGTGATAGAGCCGGAGGAGGGGATAGCCTCCATAGGCTCGGGCGGGCCCTACGCCTCCGCCGCGGCGAAGATGCTTCTGCGCCACACGGAGATGGACGCAAGAAACATAGCCGAGCAGGCGCTCAAGGCCGCCGCCGAGATATGCATATACACCAACGACAACATAACAATAGAGGAACTGCGATAAGATGAAGAGCTTTACACCGAGGGAGATAGTCTCCGAGCTCGACAAATACATAATCGGACAGAGGGATGCCAAGCGGGCCGTTGCCATAGCGCTGCGGAACCGCTGGAGGCGCCAGCACGTGAAGGCGGAGCTGCGCGACGAGATATCCCCGAAGAACATAATAATGATAGGCCCGACGGGTGTCGGCAAGACCGAGATATCGAGGAGGCTGGCAAAGCTCGCGCAGGCGCCGTTCATAAAGGTCGAGGCGAGCAAGTTCACCGAGGTCGGCTACGTGGGCCGCGACGTCGAGTCGATCATCCGCGACCTTACCGAGCTTTCGGTAAAGATGGTCAAGGACGAGGAGAAGGTGCGCGTGCAGGTCAAGGCGAAGGACGTGGCCGAGGAGAGGCTCCTCGACTATCTGCTCCCCCCCGTGACCTCCCCTCCCTTCGGGCGCGAGCCCGACGCCGAGAGGGTCGCAAAGGAGAGGGACCTTCAGAAGTCGACACGGGACAAGCTGCGCGTGCTGCTTCGCGAGGGCAAGCTCGACGACAGGTCCATAGAGATAGAGACGGCCGACCAGCAGAAGATGCCGTCCATAGAGATACTCTCCTCCGCCGGGGTGGAGGAGATGGACATGAACCTCAAGGACATGTTCTCCAACATCTTCCCGAAGAAGACGCGCAAGCGCAAGGTGAAGGTCCCCGAGGCGTACGAGCTGATAACGCAGGAGGAGACCCAGCGCCTCATCGACATGGACAGGGTGATAAAGGAGGCCGTGCACAGGGTCGAGCAGTCGGGTATCGTCTTTATCGACGAGATAGACAAGATAGCGGCCCGGCAGGCCGCCGGGGCCTCGCCGGACGTATCCCGCGAGGGCGTTCAAAGGGACCTGCTGCCGATAGTCGAGGGCTCGACCGTGAACACCAAGTACGGCATGGTCAAGACCGACCACATCCTCTTTATCGCCTCGGGCGCGTTCCACCTGGCCAAGCCCTCGGACCTCATACCCGAGTTCCAGGGCAGGTTCCCCATCAGGGTGGAGCTCGGCCCGCTCGGCGAGGCGGACTTCGTCAAGATACTCACCGAGCCGGAGAACGCCCTCCTCAAGCAGTACAAGGAGCTGCTTGAGACCGAGAGCCTGCGGATCACCTATACGGACGACGCGGTAAGCGAGATAGCGTCCATAGCGACCATAGTCAACGAGAGGATGGAGAACATCGGCGCAAGGAGGCTCCACACGGTCATGGAGAGGGTCTTCGACGAGATATCATTCAACGCGCCCGATATGCAGGATAAGAGCGTGGTTATCGACAGGGAGTATGTGCAGAAGAGGCTCTCGGACATCGTAAAGGACGAGGACCTGTCGCGCTACATCCTGTAAAAGGGCCCTCGAAAGCCGTGGCGGGCGCGACCGGACGGGGGTGGACGCTCCCGGGGCCGCGGCCCCGGCGCGGTGTTTCAATCTTTCAGTGACGTTTCCCCGCCGCTTGCGGCGCAAAGATCGAACAGGTTTTTGATGCCCCTGCCTTAGGCGGGGTAGTTTATTTTACGGAGTTGCCGTGCAAAAGCATATCGAAAAGATAAGGATACTCTTCGAGTCTCTTCCTTACATCAGGAAGTTCTACAACAAGACCATCGTCATAAAGTACGGCGGCAACGCCATGGTCGAGGACGAGCTTAAGAAGAGCTTCGCCCGCGACATAGTGCTGATGAAGTACATCGGCATAAACCCCGTCATCGTGCACGGCGGGGGCCCGCAGATAGGCGGCCTGCTCCAGAGGCTCGGCAAGGAGAGCCGGTTCGTAAAGGGCATCCGGGTGACAGACAACGAGACCATGGACGTGGTGGAGATGGTGCTCGTCGGCAAGATAAACAAGGAGATAGTCGGCCTCATAAACCACTACGGCGGGCGCGCGGTGGGCCTCGGCGGCAAGGACGGCGGGCTGATAAAGGCCAGGAGGCTCAAGATAAAGGGTGAGGAGATGGGCCTTGTCGGGGAGGTGGAGTCCGTGGACGCATCGGTCATAAAGACCCTCGAGATGAGCAGCTTCATCCCGGTCATCGCCCCGGTGGGCGGCGGGGAGGAGGGGGTGAGCTACAACATAAACGCCGATACCGTGGCCGGCAAGATAGCCTCCGCGCTCAATGCCGAGAAGCTCATACTCCTTACCGACGTGGCGGGCGTGCTGGACAAGCAGAAAAAGCTCATCTCCACGCTCACCCTCTCGGAGGCGCGCGCCCAGATTACCCGGAAGGTCGCCACAGGGGGCATGATACCCAAGCTCCGGTGCTGCATGGAGGCCGTGGCCTCGGGTGTCGAGAGGGCGCATATAATAGACGGAAGGGTGGAGCACGCCGTTCTGCTCGAGGTCTTCACGGACGCGGGCGTGGGCACCGCCATCGGGCTCAAGAACTACAGCGCGAAGACCGGCCGTACGGTGAGGTGAGATGAACAACACGGAGATAATCGGCCTTACCGCCGCACACGTGGCGAACACGTACGGCAGGTTCCCCATAGCGCTCGTCAGGGGCAGGGGCACAAGGGTCTGGGACGCCGACGGCAGGGAGTACCTCGACTTCGTCTCGGGGCTCGCGGTCTGCAACCTCGGCCACTGCCACCCGAAGGTCGTGGCCGCCATAAAGGCGCAGGCGGAGACGCTGCTGCACGTCTCGAACCTCTACCACATAGAGCCGCAGTCGAGGCTTGCGGCCCTCATAGCCGCCAACTCGTTCGCGGACAAGGTCTTTTTCTGCAACTCCGGGGCTGAGGCGAACGAGGCCGCGATAAAGCTCGCCAGAAAGCACTTCAGCTCCCACAACGACGACAGGACGCAGGTCATCTCCATGGAGATGTCCTTCCACGGCAGGACCTTCGCGACGCTGGCCGCCACCGGCCAGAAGAAGGTGCAAGCCGGCTACGAGCCGCTGCTCGAGAAGTTCACGTACGTCCCTTTCAACGACATCGAGGCGGTAAGGCGCAAGATATCGGAGAGGACCGCGGCCGTGCTCGTCGAACCGATACAGGGCGAGGGCGGAGTAATCGTCCCCTCCCAAAACTATTTGAAAGAATTGAAGGCCGTCTGCAGGCAGGTGGGCGCGCTCCTCATATTCGACGAGGTGCAGGTCGGCGTGGGCAGGACGGGCACCCTCTTCGCCTACGAGAACTACGATGTGACGCCCGATATAATGACGCTCGCCAAGGGGCTTGCCGCAGGCGTGGCCATCGGGGCCATGTGCGCCACGGACGAGGTCGCCGCCGCTTTCACCCCCGGCTCCCACGCGTCCACCTTCGGAGGCAACCCGCTTGCCACGGCCGCGGGAATAGCCGCCGTGGAGACGATAATCAACGACGGCGTTCTCGACAATTGCAAAGAGTCCGGGGCGTACCTCTTCTCCGAGCTCGAGGGGCTAAAGAAGGCGTTCCCGTTCATAAAGGACGTCCGGGGCAAGGGGCTCATAGTCGCCGCCGAGCTCTGTGGCGTAGACGGCGGTGAGGTCGTCTTGGAGTGCATGGCCAGGGGGCTGCTCATAAACTGCATAGCCGGAAAGACGCTGCGCTTCATACCCGCGCTTACCGTCACCGTGGACGAGGTGGACGAGATGGTCTGGATATTGAAGGAAGTGCTCGAGGGGGTGTAGTGGTGGATTTCTTTTGCTGACAAAAGGATAGAAACTCCGGGCTTTAGCCCGGAGAGATTCATTATGAGTTTCCAGTGATAATGAAAAATAAAACGCAGGATACTTCCGAATAAAATCTCCTCCCCCTTGACGGGGGAGGGACAGGGTGGGGGTGGATGTGGCGGACAGGAGATTATTCAGAATCGCCGTAACCACAGGAAGAACCCCACCGATGCGGAGAAGTTTTTGTGGAAACACTTAAGGTCCAAACAATTCGAGGGGCTCAAGTTCAGGCGGCAGGAGCCTGTCGGAAGATACATAGCTGACTTTATCTGCCACGATAGAAAGATTGTCATAGAGGTGGATGGTGGACAGCACGCCGAAGACCCGGGTGACAGGGAGAGAGACGATTGGTTCAAGGCACAGGGTTACAGTGTAGTGCGGTTCTGGAACAACGAAGTGCTTGGCAATATAGAAGGGGTTTTGGAAAAGATTAGAGAGATTTGCTCACCCTCCCCTTAATCCCCTCCCATCAAGGGAGGGGAGAATTAGGAAGAAATGTCGCAGTATACTGCGATGAGGCTCATTGGTTGCCGAATAAAGCCCTTCGAGGGGGTGGCGCAGGCAGGATACTTCCGAATAAAATCCCCTCCCCCTTGACGGGGGAGGGACATGGTGGGGGTGATAGAAGGCTTTTCACCCTCCCGTCTGTCATGTAGAGTGTCGCAACGGATGATGATCGTGGATGGGTCATCAGTCCGTCCAATAAACGGAGAACTCGAAAGATGCATCTTTTATCCATAGCAGAGCTTACGAAAGAAGACATAGACGGCCTTTTGAAGAGGGCGGCCTCCCTGAAGGAGCGGCACAAGAAGGGCATTCCGTACAACCCCCTTCGCGGCAAGACCCTCGGGCTCATCTTCGAGAAATCGAGTACGCGCACTCGCGTCTCATTCGAGACGGCCATGTACCACCTCGGCGGGGACGCCATATTCATAAGCCACAGGGACTCCCAGATAGGCCGCGGAGAGCCCATAAAGGACACGGCGCGCGTCATGTCCCGCTACGTGGACGCGGTCGTCATAAGGACCTTCGGGCATGAGATAATCGAGGAGTACGCGAGCTACTCCACCGTGCCGGTGATAAACGGCCTTACGGACCTGCACCACCCGTGCCAGGTGCTCGCGGACATACTCACGGTAGTAGAGAAAAAAGGCGGCTACGAGGATATATCGGCCTGCTGGATAGGCGACGGCAACAACATGGCGAACTCGTGGATTGAGGCGGCGATAACGCTCGGTTTCGACCTCAAGCTGGCGTGCCCGGAAGGATACCGTCCCGAGAAGGGGTTTGTCGAGGCCGCGCGCCTTGAAGAGCACCCGAACGTCGTCATCACCGGCAGCGTAGACGATGCCGCCGAAGGCGCGGATGTGCTCAATACCGACGTCTGGGCGTCCATGGGACAGGAGCAAGAGGCGCAGATGAGGAAGAAGGCCTTTGCCGGGTTCCAGATAAACGCCTCGGTGCTCTCCCGCGCTAAAAAAGACGCCATCGTCATGCACTGCCTCCCTGCGCACAGGGGAGAGGAGATAACCGAAGAGGCGCTCGAAGGCCCGAACTCGGTCGTCTGGGACCAGGCGGAGAACAGGCTGCACATACAGAAGGCTATACTCGAATGGCTGCTCGTGGACAAAACCGGCGCCGTGGCGTCGGAATCTCAGGTGAAGAGGTAGACGAACGGATGAGCGATATTAAGAAGGTGGTGCTGGCGTACTCCGGCGGGCTCGACACGTCGGTGATAATGAAGTGGATAATCGAGAGGTACGGCTGCGAGGTCATAGCCTTTTCCGCCGACATAGGGCAGGGCTCGGTCGAGATAGGCGACATCAGAAAGAAGGCGCTGCGCACCGGGGCCAGCAAGGTGTTCATAAAGGACCTGAGGCAGGAGTTCGTAAAGGACTTCGTCTTCCCCATGCTGCGCGCGGGCTCCGTGTACGAGGGCAACTACCTGCTCGGCACCTCTATCGCCAGGCCGCTGATAGCCAGGGCGCAGATGGACATCGCAAAGGCCGAGGGCGCGGACGCCGTCTCGCACGGGGCCACGGGCAAGGGCAACGACCAGGTCAGGTTCGAGCTGACATACTACGCGATAGATCCGCACATAAAGGTCATCGCCCCGTGGAGGGAGTGGGACATGAAGGGCAGGGCGGACCTGATCGCCTACGCCAGGGCCCACGGCATACCCGTGCCCGTTACAAAGAGCAAGCCATACAGCTCGGACAGGAACCTCTTCCACATAAGCTTCGAGGGCGGCATACTCGAAGACCCGTGGACGGAGCCCACGGAGGACATGTTCGTCCTTTCTAAGTCGCCGGAGAAGGCGCCGAACAAGCCCACCTACGTCGAGATAGGCTTTGAGCAGGGCGACCCGGTATCGGTGGACGGCAAGAGGCTCTCCCCGGCCAGGCTGCTTGCGCTCCTCAACGAGCTCGGCGGGAATAACGGCGTGGGCAGGGTGGACATGGTCGAGAGCCGCTACGTGGGCATAAAGTCACGCGGGGTCTATGAGACGCCCGGAGGCACCATCCTTCACGTGGCGCGCAGGGCCGTGGAGTCGATCACCATGGACAGGGAGGTCATGCACCTGCGCGACAGCGTGACCCAGCGGTACTCCACGCTCGTCTACAACGGCTACTGGTACTCCCCGGAGAGAGAGGCGCTCCAGAAGCTCGTGGACGCGTCCACCGCAGGCGTGCACGGCGTGGCGCGCATAAAGCTGTACAAGGGGAGCGCCACGGTGGCGGGCAGGAAGGCGAAGCAGTCGCTCTACCACCCGGGCTTCGCCACCTTCGAGGAGGACACGGTCTACGACCAGAAGGACGCCGAGGGGTTCATAAAGATAAATGCGCTGCGCCTGAAGCTCAAGGCCATGGTCGACGCAGACAACGCGAGGAAGGCGCGGAAGAAAAAGTAAGGGGATGAAGTTTTGAAGATTTGCAGGTTTACCACGGGCAACGGAGGGGCCGTCCACTGGGGCGTTATCGAGGACGGTGCTGTCTTCGAGATAGACGGGGACCCGTTCGTAACACCGTTGGAGGAGATAAAGAAGGGCCAGAGGTGGGAGGCCGCCGGCGTGAGGCTCCTTGCCCCTGCCGTGCCATCGAAGGTCGTGGCCATAGGGATCAACTACAAGGCGCACGCCGCGGAGTTCAACAAGGCGCTGCCCGAGGAGCCGATGCTCTTTATGAAGCCGTCGACATCCGTCATCGGCCCGGACGACGCGATAGTCTACCCCTCGCACATGTCGAGGCGGGTGGATTACGAGGGCGAGCTCGCCGTGGTTATCGGAAAGACGGCCAGGGACGTGCCCGTCGACAGGGCGGCGTCATACGTGCTCGGCTACACGTGCTTTAACGACGTCACCGAGCGCGACCTTCAGGGCAAGGACGTCCAGTTCACCCGCGCCAAGGGCTTCGACACCTTCGCGTGCGTCGGGCCGTGCATAGAGACGGCGATAAACCCTCTGGACGTGAGGATAGAGACGTACCTTGACGGGGAGAAGAGGCAGGACACCTCCACGTCCGATATGATATTCAATGTCTTTCAGCTCGTAAGTTTCGTATCCCACGTGATGACGCTGCTGCCGGGCGACATAATCGCCACGGGAACGCCGTCGGGCGTGGGCAAGATGAAGCCCGGCAACATAGTGGAGGTAAGGATAGAAGGCATAGGGACGCTCAGAAACACCGTGGCCGCCAGAGAGGCCGGCACGGCCCGAACCACTCTTTAACCGCAACTGCAAGGAGGTAGTATAAGATTATGCCGGAGGATTACATTCAGGGGCTCTTCGCCGAGAGGATAGGTGGCACGACTTTTGGCAAGTCCACGAAGACATACAAGTTCGAGAAGATAAAGAGGGCGAAGGCGGAGGCCAGGAAGAAGAGCCCGGCAACAGAGCTGCTCGACTTCGGCGTCGGTGAGCCGGACGAGATGGCCTTCCCGATAGTCGTGGAGGCATTGAAGCACGAGTGCTCCAAGCCGGAGAACAGGGGATACGCGGACAACGGCATAGCGGAGCTCAAGGAGGCCGCCGCCAGGTACCTCGAGAAGGTCTACGGCGTCGTGGGCATCGACCCCGCCACCGAGGTCGTCCATTCCATCGGCTCCAAGCCCGCGCTCGCCATGCTGCCGGATGCGTTCATAAACCCCGGCGACGCGGTGCTGATGACCGTGCCAGGATACCCCGTGATGGCCACGCACACGGAGTGGAACGGCGGCCGCACCGTAAACCTGCCGCTGCGCGAGGAGAACGGGTTCCTGCCCGACCTCGACGCCGTCTGCGCCGATGACCTCAAGGCCGCCAAGCTCCTTTACATCAACTACCCGAACAACCCCACCGGCGCCGGGGCCACGCCGGAGTTCTTCGAGAAGGTCGTGGCGTTCGCACGCGAGCACAGGCTGATAGTCGTGCACGACGCGGCCTACGCCGCGCTCTCCTATGACGCAGACCCGCTCAGCTTCCTCTCCGTGGACGGCGCAAAGGACGTGGGCATCGAGATACACTCCTTCTCCAAGGCCTTCAACATGACGGGGTGGAGGCTAGCCTTCGTGGCCGGCAACCCCGGGGTCGTGTCCGCGTTCGCGCACGTGAAGGACAACTACGACTCCGGACAGTTCATCGCCATACAGAAGGCGGGCATCTACGCACTCGAACACCCGGAGATAACCGAGAAGATCGCGGCGAAGTACAAGAGGAGGCTCAAGCTCATGGTGGACGCGCTCGAAGAGGTGGGCTTTGCCGCCGCCATGCCCGGGGGCTCGTTCTACCTCTACGTGGCCGCTCCCCGGAAGACGAAGAAGGGGCCCGTCTTCTCATCGGCCGAGGAGGTCTCGGAGTTCCTTATAAAAGAGGCGCACATATCGACCGTACCGTGGGACGACGTGGGCAGCTACCTCCGCTTCTCCGCCACCTTCGCGGCAAAGGACAAGGATGATGAATATCGAGTGGTCGAGGAGATGAAAAAAAGACTCGAAAACCTCGCCCTCGAGTTTTAAATGGCAGACGCTGAAGAGTTCTTTGGGGGAAACTTTCTGTAGAAGTCCTGCGGCCGGCAAAGCTGAACAAGCACTTATCTGCCAATTGCGATTGGTTAATACCGCTTGCTCTTCATAATTGGCGTCCGCAGGACTTTTTATAAAAAGGTTCTCTCAAGAGACTTCCAGCCTCCGTTATTTTATACCAATAAGGGCCTGGCTCTGTTAAAATAGGGTGTCGGGTCTTTTGTTATTTCAGGTATGGGAAAAAGGGTATTCATATCAATAGGTTCCAACCTTGGCGACCGGGAGGGGAACTGCCGCAGGGCTGTGGCGCTCCTTGCCGGGTCAAGTGAGGTTGAGCTTGCCGTCCAGAGCGCGCTTTACGAGACCGAGCCGTGGGGTGGTGTCGAGCAGGGGCCGTTCGTCAATTCGGTCATCGAGGTGCGTACGGGTCTTGCCCCCGGCGCCCTGCTCGGCCTGTTAAAGGGCATGGAGCGGGAGATGGGCCGGACGCCATCGGCGAAGAGGTGGGGCGAGAGGGTGATAGACCTCGACATCGTCTTTTACGGTGATTCGGTCGTGGAGGCCGAGGGCCTGTCGGTGCCGCACCCGCGCGCGCACGAGAGGGCGTTCGTGCTTGCGCCTCTGGCCGAGATAGCCCCGGAGTTCGTACACCCCGTGCTCGGCAGGACGGCAGGAGAGCTTCTCAGGGGGCTCGAGGGCGGGGGGTGGGTAAGGAAGGTGCAGGAAAAGCAGTGAAACCCATAATAATACTTCTTATAGTTTTTCTGGTCATCCGCTACCTCCGCAAGAGCTTCATCGCGAAGCTGCAGCGCGAGCGCGAGGCCGAGGAGCGCGGCGGCGGGCCGCAGCAGGCCGCCGGCGAGGAGATGGTCCTCGACCCGGTCTGCAACAGCTACGTCCCCGTCTCAACCGCCGTCTCCGTGCGCACCGGCGAGGGCGTGGAGTACTTCTGTTCAGAGGAGTGCCGGGACAAGTTCCTCGCCTGACCTTTCATCCCCGTTTCTCCCGTGCTTTCTCCATCGCGCGGGGGTAAATTCAGTTGACGCGGCGCGCCCGCCTTGATATCCTATCTAAACGTTTGTTTTAGGACTGTTTTCCGCCCGTACCCTTTCCGTACGGGCCTGTTCTCTTTGACGTTATCGGCCGGATCTTAAATGAAAAATCAAAGGAGGTCTGTTTATGGATTGGGGCATGAAAAACCGTTTAGCGAAGATTATAAGGCCGGAGACCGGCAGGACCGTCATGCTTGCCGTGGACCACGGCTACTTCCTCGGGCCGACCACCGGGCTTGAGGAGCCGGGCAAGACAGTAGCCCCCCTTGTCGAGTACGCGGACACGCTCATGCTCACAAGGGGCGTGCTCAGGTCGTGCGTGCCCGCCGATGTGAGCGTGCCGATAGTCCTGCGCGTATCCGGCGGCACCAGCATCCTCGGCAACCTCGCCGACGAGGGCACCACGGTCTCCATGAAGGACTCCCTGAGGCTCAACGTCGCCGGCGTTGCGCTGTCCATCTTCGTCGGCTCGGAGCTCCAGCGCAAGACCCTGCTCGCCCTCGCGGAGCTGATAAACGAGGCGCAGGAGTACGGCGTGCCCGTGCTCGCCGTTACGGCCGTCGGCAAGGACATGGTCAGGGACGCCCGTTACCTCGGGCTTGCGTGCAGGATAGCGGCGGAGCTCGGCGCGAACATAGTCAAGACCTATTACTGCGACGAGTTCGAGAAGGTCGTCAGGAACTGCCCGGTGCCCATAGTCATCGCCGGCGGCAAGAAGATACCGGAGAGGGAGGCCATCGAGCTTGCGCACAACGCCATAGCGCGCGGCGCGGCGGGCGTGGACATGGGCCGCAACATATTCCAGTCCGACCATCCGGTGGCCATGATCCGCACGGTGCGCGAGGTCGTGCACAACGACATGGGCGTGGACGCGGCCTACGACCTCTTCAAGAGCCTGGCGAACGAAGGGGCGAATGCTTGCGTATAGGACGCGGCCCGGGGGCGCGCAAACTACAAAGCGGAGGTGGTGTTGAGGGCTGCGGTCTACTACAATAACAAGGACATACGCATAGAAGAGATGCCCGTGCCCGAACCCGGCCCGGGAGAGATACTGGTAAGGATAGAGGCGAGCGGCATTTGCGGCAGCGACGTGATGGAGTGGTACCGCCTGAAGAAGGCGCCGCTCGTGCTCGGCCACGAGATAGCCGGCGTCGTGACCCGGACGGGCGAGGGCGTCGAGAGGTTCAAGACAGGCGACCGCGTCACCGTGGCACATCACGTCCCTTGCAACACGTGCAGGTTCTGCCTCGCCGGGAACTTCTCGGTCTGCGAGACCCTTCGCACGACCAACTTCGAGCCCGGCGGGTTCGCCGAGTTCGTGAGGGTGCCGGCCATCAACGTGGACAGGGGCGTCTTCAAGCTGCCGGATTCCATGAGCTTCGAGGAGGGCAGCTTCTCGGAGCCTCTCGGCTGCGTGATAAGGGCGCTGCGGGCCTGCCGCATGGAGCCGGGCAAGTCCGTGCTCGTCGTGGGCAGCGGCATGTCAGGGCTGCTGCACATAAGGCTTGCGAGGGCGCTCGGCGCGGGCATGATAACCGCGACCGACATAAACCCATTCAGGCTCAAGGCCGCCATGGACTCCGGGGCCGACTACGCCGTAAGCGCGCACGAGGACGTGCCCGAGGTCATAAAGGAGAAGCTCGGCCGGCCGGCGGACATAGTCGTCGTCTGCGCCGCCGCGGACTCGGCCATAACCCAGGCGCTCGAGAGCGTGGAGAGGGCGGGCACCGTCCTCTTCTTCGCGCCGAAGGAGCCGGGCCAGACCTACCCGATGCCGCTTTTCGACCTCTGGAGAGACAACATCACCATAGTGAACTCGTACGCCTCTCCCCCTGGCGACAGCCTCGCCGCCCTCGATCTCATAGAGAGCGGAAGGGTGCCGGTAGCCGACCTCGTAACGCACAGGCTGCCGCTCGAGGAGACGCAGGAAGGCTTCAGGCTGGTAAGCGAGGCCGGAGAGTCCCTGAAGGTCATAATAGAACCACAAAAGTAACCGGAGGTCCTGGGTGAAGAGGATAGGGCTTGTCGTAAAGGCGAGCAACCCCGATGCCATAAAGCTCGGGGGCGAGATAGTCAGGTGGGTCGCCGCCCGCGGCGGTGAGGTCTGTTGCGAGGCCGGCCTCACGGAGATAATCGAGCCTTTGCACTCGTGCGCTCCGGGCAATTTTCCCGGCGACATGGACGTGATGGTCGTGCTCGGCGGGGACGGCACCATGCTCCACGCGGTGCGTCTGCTCGACGGCAGGAAGGTGCCCATCCTCGGCGTGAACCTCGGCAGCCTCGGCTTTTTGACCGCCATAACCGTCAAGGAGGTATTCCCTCTGCTTGAAAGGATATTCGCCGACGACTACGTGACCGACGAGAGGATGCAGCTCGATGTCGAGGTGGACGGGGGCAGGGCCCCGGCGCGCTACCGTGTATTGAACGACGTGGTCATCAAGGGCGAGAACGCGCGGCTGGTGCGCCTTGAGACACGCATAAACAAGGAGTACATCAACACCTACAGGGCCGACGGCCTGATAATCGCCACACCCACGGGCTCGACAGCCTATTCGCTTTCGGCCAACGGCCCGATACTCTACCCGTCCATCCATTCGATAATAGTGGCGCCCATCTGCCCTTTCAACCTTACGAACCGCCCGGTCGTCATACCGGACTGGATGACCGTGGAGGTGAGGATGCCCCCGGACCAGCCCCGCACGGGCCTCATACTCGACGGGCAGGTGGACGTGCCCATCGGCGGCGGGGACCGCATAACGATACGCAGGGCGGAGCAGAACGTCTATCTGATAAAGTATGATGGAAAGAGCTACTTTGATATACTGAGGGAGAGGCTCATGTGGGAAACAGGCTCCGTCAGGCGTTAGTCCCGCGTCCTCTTCCCGGCCACCGGCGTACAGGAGTATATGCTTTTAGAGCTCGGTATAAAAGACTTCGCCATAATCGAGGGCCTCAATATCTCCTTCGGCCCCGGCCTTAACATCTTCACCGGCGAGACGGGCGCTGGCAAGTCCATCATCATGGACGCCATAGCGCTCCTGCTCGGCGACAGGGCTTCCGGGGGCCTGATACGGGAGGGTAGCGAAGAGGCGCAGGTGGAGGCGGCCTTCGACACCTCCGGTTCCGAGCAGGTGAAGGCCGTGCTCGAAGAGGCGGGCATACCTTACGACGGCGAGCTCGTCATAAGGCGTGTGATACAGAGGGCGGGCAGGAACAGGATATACGTCAACGGAAGCCTCGCCACCCTCGTGACGCTCACCGAGGTGGCCAGCCGTCTCATCGACATATACGGCCAGAGCGAGCACCAGTCGCTCACCCGCCCGGAGGAGCACGTGGAGGTGCTCGACGCCTTCGGCAACGTGGAGAAGCTGAGGGCGGAGATGGCGGCCGCGTACCGGGGGTACGCCACGGCGCAGAGGGAGTACGACGCCCTCGTGGCCGACTCGAAGGAGACCGCCGGGAGGAAGGACTTCCTCTGCTTTCAGCTCGAAGAGATAACCGCGGCCGCGCCCGCCGCCGGAGAGGACGAGGAGCTGAAGAAGGAGGCCGAAAGGCTCAGGCACGCGGAGAAGATAAAGTCGGTCACATACGGGGCCGAGAGCGAGATATACTCGGATGCGGGCTCCATAACCGAGAGGCTCGGCGCGCTGGCAAAGGCGTTGAGGGAGGTCTCGGCCTTTGACGAAAGGCTCGTTAAGACCACCGAGGCCATAGAGACGAGCCTCTTCCAGCTCGAGGACGCCGGTACGTTCCTCCGTGACTACGCGGGTTCTGTCGAGGCAGACCCGGACGCCCTGGAACGGGTGGAGGCGAGGCTCGACACTCTCAACAGGCTCAAGAAGAAGTACGGCCCGTCGCTCGAAGAGGTGCTCGCCAGGAAGGACGCCATGGAGGGCGAGCTTTCAGGGCTCGACGACCTCGACGGCAGACTGAGGGAGCTCGAGGAGAAGGCCGCCGCCGCGAGAAAGACGGCGGAGGCCGCGGCCTTGAAGCTGCGTTCCGAGAGAGAGGCAGCGGCGCCGGCATTCAAGGCCGGGATAGAGCGGCAGCTTTCGACCCTCGGCATGAAAGAGGCGGTCTTCGAGGTCATCATGGAGGCGGAGACCTTCCCGGACGGCTCCATGAGGTTCAACGAAAGGGGCGCTGACAGGGTGACGTTCTTCATATCGCCCAACCCCGGCGAGGGCGTAAAGCCTCTGGCCCGCATCGCCTCAGGCGGAGAGCTTTCGAGGATAATGCTCGCCATGAAGAGCGTCTGTGCCGCCACAAGGGTCTCTACGCTCGTCTTCGACGAGATAGACACCGGGGTGGGCGGGGCCATGGCGCAGGCCGTGGGCATGAAATTGAAGGAAGTATCCACGAGCAATCAGGTGCTCTGCATTACGCACCTGCCGCAGATAGCCGCCTTCGCTGACAGGCACTTCGTCGTGGCGAAGGAGACCGCCGGGGGAAGGACCTCCTCGTCGGTAAGGGAATTGAATGGGGACGAGGCCGTCGAGCAGATATCGGTGATGCTCGGGGGCATGAAGGTCACGGATGTTACGAGGAAGCACGCCAGGGAGCTGCTCGGCACCGCCCGGGAACTGGCCACGGACAAGGGGCAGGGACGCCCCGGTCCGAGGGGGGAGGGTAATACCCCCCCCTTGAAAGGAGAGAGTTGGTAAGGAAAGCCGTTGTCGACGACGTAAAAAAGATACACGAGATTATCGAGCTCTTTGCGGGCAAGGACGCTATGCTCCACCGCTCGGAGACGGACATCTACGATAACATAAGGGACTTTTTCGTATACGAGAAGGACGGCGCTATAGTCGGGGTATCCGCCATGCACATAAGCTGCGACGGCATGGGCGAGATAAGGTCGCTTGCCGTAAGGAGCAAATACGTAAGGAAGGGCATAGGCCGCGCCCTCGTCGAGGCGTGCCTCGAAGAGGCACGCTCTCTCGGGCTCAAAAAGGTCTTCGCCCTGACGTACGAGGCCCCGTTCTTCCATAAGCTGAAGTTCAGGACCGTAAGCAAGGACGTATTCCCGCAAAAGGTGTGGGGCGACTGCGTAAGGTGCGTGAAGTTCCCACACTGCGACGAAATGGCCGTTATAATAGAGCTGTAACAGGGACCGGAGGACCATGCGGTCGGCAGGTTTGAAAGCGCTCTGCCAGAGATTGTGCAGAGCCGGGCAATAGGTTTGTTCCAATTGCCTTCCACTCGGGAACAGTAACTGAGAGTCTTTGAAGGGGGTTTGGGGGAGACTTTCTACAGAAAGTTTTCCCAGAAAGGTCTACGGTGGCTGTTGAAACTCATGGGGGTAAGGTGAAAGACGACAATCGTACAAGGGAAGAGGCGGCCGGCCGGTCGATAGACGCGATAAAGCGTCTGTTGAAGGGCAGGGCCGACGCGTGGGAGATATTCTATTCGTTTGACACGGGTGTCGGGGTGGAGGCAAAGGACGGGCAGGTGGACGCCCTGAAGGCCCGCACCGGTTCCGGTGTGGGGCTGCGCACGCTCAGGGGCGGCAGGCAGGGCTTCGGTTTCTCGAGCGTGCTCTCGGAAGGGGCGTTCAAGGAGCTTGTTGACAACACCCTTGCCGGGAGCCTTGAGGCCGCCCGGGACGAGTTCCTCTCGTTCCCTTCCCCGGCCCCGGCCCCGCCGGCCGGCGCCTTGCGTGTCTTCGACGATAGGTGGGATGAGGGCACGGAGCAGGCGCGCCTTGCCACGGCCATCGAGATAGAGCGTGTGGCGAGGGCCTATGACAGCAGGATAAACAGGGTCAGGAAGGCCTCGTATCAGGAATCCCTCCGGTACTCGCGCGTGGTCAACTCCAACGGGGTGGACGCCTCGCACACGGCTACCTATTACTCCGGCAGCGTAACGGCGGTGGCCGAGCAGGACGGCGAGAGCCAGATGGGCTGGGACATGGAGATGGGGCACACCCGGGACAGGGTCGACCCGGACCAGATCGGCACAAGGGCCGGGCAGACGGCGGTAAGGCTCCTCGGGGCGAGGAAGATAAAGACGGTGAAGTGTCCGGCTGTCTTCGAGAACCTCATCTCGTGCGAGATGCTCGAGGCGCTCGCGACATCCATGCTCGGCGACAACGTCCGCAAGGGCAAGTCCATGCTCATCGACAAGGTGGGCAAGAAGGTGGTCTCCGGGGTGCTCAACGTCTGGGACGACGGCCTGCTGCCCGGCGGGTGGTCGTCTTCCGCTTTCGACGGCGAGGGGGTCCCGCGCTCGCGCACGCCTTTGCTTTCCGCTGGCGTGCTCCGGGGGTACCTGTACGACAGCTACTGGGCGAAGAGGGCAGGGGCGGCGTCCACGGGCAACGCCTCACGTTCGAGCTTCAAGGGCCTGCCCTCGGTAGGCATATCGAACCTGTACATAGAGAACGGGACGAAGACCCTCGACGAGCTTTTCTCTGAGATGGGCGACGGGCTCTTCATAACCGAGCTTCTCGGCGTGCATACGATAAACAGCGTGACCGGGGACTACTCCCTCGGTGCGGCGGGTTTCCGTGTGGAGGGGGGAAAGGTCGCGTACCCGGTAAGGGGCATGGCCGTGGCCGGCAACCTCCTCGACACCCTGATGAAGGTGGGCGGATGCGCCGATGACCTGCGTTTCGTCGGCTCCATAGGCGCCCCTTCGCTCCTTATTAACGAAATAGAGGCGAGTGGATCATGAGCGACAGGGAAGACAAACAGGCGGAAAAGAGGCGTGTGCAGGAGTCCCTTTCGAGGAACCGCCTTTTCAGCGGCCTTGAGAGCCTTTACCTCGAGGACATAATGGGCCGCGGCGAGATAAGGTCTTGGCCCGCCGCCAGCCAGATAATAAGCGAGGGCGAGAGCGGGGACGCGGTCTACTTCATACTCTCCGGCAGGGCCAAGGTCACCCTCTACGGAGAGGAGGGCAGAGAGATAGTGCTCGCCATCCTCAAGGAGGGCGACATGTTCGGCGAGATGTCTATTATAGACGGCAAGCCCCGGAGCGCCAACGTGGAGGTCGTAAAGGGCATCGAGTGCCTCGTCATAAACAGGTCCGCCTTCCTCGATTACCTCTCCACGCACCACAAGGTCTACATGAGGTTCTTCGCCTACCTTACCGGCAGGCTCCGCGAGGCCACACGCAAGATAGGGGGCCTTGCGCTGCTCGACGTCTGCGGAAGGATAGCGCACACGCTCATCGGCATGGCGAAGGAGGGCGCCGGGGAGAAGGTCGTGGCCATAGAGAGGCCGACGCACGAGGAACTGGCCGCCATGATAGGCTCTTCGCGCGAGGTGGTGAGCCGCGCCCTGAAGAAGATGACCCAGGAAGGGTACATCAAGATAGAGAAGACCCGTATACTCCTGTACCCGTAGGCGTGACCGCCGTCACTGCATCCGGGGGCCCATTATTATAAGCTTAAGGCAGGGATTGCGGGGTGTCGCGGGAAGGTTTTCAGTGATTCCGGCACCTTACGGGAATGACAGGCCAGGCCGCTTTAAATCCTTGACACGGCCCCCGTTTTTATGCTAACACAACAGCACCGTTTTGCAGTCTGTCTCCCGTGAAAATTACCCGTTTTTTGGCCTTTTCAGGGCCTTTCCCCTCAAGGGGCCGGTTTTGCCGGGCCGGTCTTGTGCCGGGGCCGTTATGGTGTTCGGGGGGGGCTTGTACCGGGGCCGGTCTTGTGTTCGGGGCAGCCATTGAATCCGGGCAGGTCTTGTCTTCGGGCCGTTTTCTCTTTAAAGACGGGGGATTCAGGCCAGCATGCGTCCGCTCCGCCTCGGCAGGCGGGCGAAATAACCTCAAGGTATCGTGGAGAACCGTCGATGTACGGCTTGACAGAGCACAAAAGCCGTACCTGATTTTTCATCTGATCCGGGGCCGGGAATATCGAAGCATTCCCCTTCCCGGCGCATCCAGCACCCGATTACGCATACGTACGTCGATACAGAATGTGGGGAGGCCGCCAAATTGGATAAACGATACATCACACTTTTCGTTTTATCGAACCACGCTTCCAGGACAAGGCAGCTGAGGATACCGGTCAGGCTCTTGAAGGCAGGGGTTGCCCTCGGGGTCGTCTTTACCCTCGTTCTGATGGCCGGGATCTTCGATTACGCGAGGATCAGGAGCAACTACTCGGAGTATTACCGCCTTAAAAAAGAGAGCACCGCGCAGAAGATAGAGCTTCAGAGCTTCGCCTCGAAGATAAAGGACATGGAGGCGCAGATGGCGAAGCTCAACCTCTTTGACAAGAAGCTCCGGATACTGGCGAACATAGAGGCCCCTGCCGAGACAGCCAACGCCGACCAGATAATGGGCATCGGAGGGGCTTCCACCGAGGACGACTACTTCGACAGCGGCTCCCGGCTCGACGGACTCGTCAACCGGATGCGCTCCGACATAAGGGTGTTGAAGCATCAGGCCGCCACGCAGGAGAACAGCTTTACCGACCTCCAGGAGCGCCTCGTCAAGCAGACCTCCTTCCTGGCGGCGACGCCGTCCATCTGGCCCGTGCGCGGTTGGGTCACCTCCACATACGGCAAAAGGATATCTCCCTTCACCGGCAGGCCCCAGAAGCACAAGGGCCTCGACATTGCCAACCGCGTAGGCACACCGGTCATAGCCCCGGCCAACGGCATAGTGGTCAAGGCCGGCCGCAACGGCGGGCTCGGCAAGAGCCTGGTCATCTCCCACGGCTACGGCGTGAAGACAAGGTACGGCCACCTCTCGAAGATATTCGTGAAGGTGGGGCAGAGGATAAAGAGGGGGGACAAGATCGCGGCCATGGGCAACACCGGGCGCTCCACGGGCCCGCACCTCCACTACGAGGTCTCCCTTAACGGGCTGCCAGTCAACCCGTCAAAGTACATCCTTAATTAGGCCTCGCCGTCTTTCGCGAAGTTTCTCCGAAGCCCTGCCGATAGAACGGCGGGGCTCCGTTTTTTATGGGTTTTCCCCCGCGGCGGGCCCCCTCCGGAGGTGGCTAAAAAAGATTCCCTCCGATGTGGAAAAACCCTCCCGGATATGTTAATATTTGAAATTGAAATATTTTTCCAAATGGTGTTGGTTGAAATAACCCGGAAGGTCAAGTAACTGGTGAGATATGCTCAATAATCTGCTTAAAAAGGTATTCGGCAGCAAGAACGAAAGGGACATAAAGAAGCTCCAGCCCCTGGTGGAGCAGGTGGCCTCTTTCGAGCCCAAGATGAAGGCGTTGAAGGACCCGGAGTTCAAGGACCTGACCATGAGGTTCAAGGAGGAGCTTGCCGGCGGCAAGGAGCTCGAGGATATAATGCCCGAGGCGTTCGCGGCCGTGAGGGAGGTGGCGTGGAGACAGCTCAAGATGCGCCACTTCGACGTTCAGATAATAGGCGGGGCGGTCCTCAACGAGGGCAAGATAGCCGAGATGAAGACGGGCGAGGGCAAGACGCTCGTCGCCACGCTCCCGTTGTACCTCAATGCCCTGCTCGGCAAGGGCGCGCACCTGGTAACCGTCAACGACTATCTGGCGCGGCGCGACAGCCACTGGATGGGCGCGGTCTACAGCGCGCTGGGCATGACGGTGGCCTCCATACAGCACGAGTCGAGCGTCATCTACGACCCCGAGTACAAGGACGGGCCCGGGAGCTTCATACACTTCAGGCCGGTATCCCGCAGGGAGGCCTACGAGGCCGACATAACCTACGGCACCAACAACGAGTACGGCTTCGACTATCTGCGCGACAACATGAAGTTCTCCCTCGAGGAGTACGTCCAGAGGGACCTGCACTTCGCCATCGTCGACGAGGTCGACTCCATACTCATCGACGAGGCGCGTACCCCTCTTATCATCTCCGGGCCGACCGAGGACTCCACCGACAAGTACTACATCATCGACAGGATAATGCCGAACCTGACCCCGGAGCACTACACCATCGACGAGAAGGCGCGCCAGGTGCTCCTTACCGACGAGGGTGTGATGAAGGTCGAGAGCCTGCTCAATATACGCAACCTCTACGACGCCGAGAACATCGAGACGCTCCACCACGTGAACCAGGCGCTCAGGGCCCACACGCTCTTTACGCGCGACGTCGACTACGTGGTAAAGGACAACCAGGTCATCATCGTCGACGAGTTCACCGGCCGCCTCATGACCGGACGCCGCTGGAGCGACGGCCTGCATCAGGCCGTGGAGGCCAAAGAGGGCGTAAAGATAGAGAACGAGAACCAGACGCTCGCCACCGTCACCTTTCAGAACTTCTTCAGGATGTACGACAAGCTGGCGGGCATGACCGGCACGGCGGATACCGAGGCCGCCGAGTTCCACTCCATCTACAACCTCGAGGTCGTGGTGATACCCACCAACAAGCCCCTGAGGAGGACGGACACCACCGACCTCGTCTACAGGACCAAGGCGGAGAAGTTCAGGGCCGTTATAAAGGATATAAAGGAGTGGACGGAAAAGGGCAGGCCGATACTCGTCGGCACCATCTCCATCGACGACTCTGAGAAGCTCTCGAAGATGCTCAAGGAGCACGGCGTGGCGCACAACGTTCTCAACGCCAAGCACCACGAACAGGAGGCCGAGATAGTCGCCCAGGCGGGCAGGTTGGGGGCCGTCACCCTCTCTACGAACATGGCGGGCAGGGGCACCGACATACTGCTCGGCGGCAACCCCGAGCATCTCGCCAACGCGCAGGTTGCCAGGGGCGCATCACCCGGGGACTACGAGCAGGAGCTGAAGAAGGCTATGGAGCTGTGCGAGGCCGAGAAACAGAAGGTGCTCGAGCTCGGCGGCCTTCACATACTCGGCACCGAGCGGCACGAATCGAGGCGCATAGACAACCAGCTCAGGGGGCGCGCGGGCCGTCAGGGGGACCCCGGCTCATCGCGCTTCTACCTCTCTCTTGAGGACGACCTTTTGAGGATATTCGGCAGCGACAGGATATCCTCCATCATGAGCAAGATAGGCATGGACGAGGACGTGCCCATCGAGCACGGCCTCGTATCGAGGGCCATCGAGAATGCGCAGAAGAAGGTCGAGGCGCACAACTTCGACATAAGGAAACACCTGCTCGAGTACGACGACGTCATGAACCAGCAGAGGGAGGTCGTCTACGGGTACAGGCGCCAGATACTCTCCGAGACGGGCCTGCGCGAGATGGTCAGGGAGTTCAGCGCCGAGGTCGCCGAGGAGATAGTAAACACGCACACCGAGGAGAGGACGCACCCGGAGGACTGGGACCTGAAGGCCATCGGGGACGCCGTGTTGAAGCAGTACGGAGTCGAGTTCTCCCCGTCGGTGGAGGACCTTACGACGCGCGAGGCGCTCGCCGAGCTAATAGGCGAGACGGCGTGGAAGGCGTACGAGGAGAAGATAGCCGACCTCGGAGAGCCGTTCGCCGAGTTCGAGAAGCTGATACTGCTGCACACGCTCGATACCATGTGGAAGGACCACCTGCTTTCCATGGACCACCTCAAGGGCGGGATAGGGCTGCGCGGATACGGGCAGAAGGACCCGCTCCAGGAGTACAAGAAAGAGGGCTTCGAGCTCTTCGTGGACATGATATTCAGGCTCAAGAGCGAGGTCGTCGAGAGGCTCTTCAAGGTCCAGATACAGGTAAGGACCGAGGAGGAGGAGCAGGCGGCCGCGGCCGCCGCCC
>JBHHYT010000019.1:0-29907 GCA_046757705.1 Thermodesulfobacteriota bacterium | reverse complement strand
ACAGAAAAATAGGCCGGTGGCCCCGCGGGGGGCCGCGGCCGCGCATCTCCCTGGCGGCATCAGGCGCGCCTGCGATGGCGGATGAACTCTATCATGCCGGGCAAGATGGAGACGAAGATGATGGCGAAGATGACTATGGTGAAGTTGCGCTTGACGACCGGGATGTTGCCGAACAGGTAGCCGCCTGTCAGGAAGAGGGCGATCCACGACACCCCGCCGACTATGTTGAAGACGATGAACTTGCCGTAGCTCATGGACCCGATGCCGGCCACGAACGGGGCGAAGGTGCGCACGATGGGCACGAAGCGGGCGAATATGATGGTCTTGCCCCCGTACTTCTCGTAGAACCTGTGGGTCTTCTCGATGTACTCCTTCTTGAATATCCTGCTGTTGGTCTGCTGAAAGACCCTGGGCCCCATGAAGTGGCCGACGCCGTAGTTGACCGTGTCCCCGAGTATGGCCGCAACGCTCAAGCCGACGAGGAGCACCGAGTAGCGCAGCGAGCCCAGCGCCGCGAAGTTGCCTATGGCGAACAGGAGCGAGTCCCCTGGCAGAAGAGGGGTCACCACGAGGCCGGTCTCGCAGAATATTATGAGGAAGAGGACCAGATACGTCCAGATGCCGAAGTCCTGCACGAGTAGGTTCAGGTGAGTGTCGAGGTGCATGAAGACGTCAAAAAACCATGCGATGTATTCCAATTTGACTTATCCCCTCCGGCGCCCATAACAGGCGGTTTTTAAAGAGTATTTGCCAGCGTACAATATAAGCCATATCCCCGCCCTAGTCAACGGGTGTTTGCCCGCGCGCATTCGACCTCCCCTGCCCCACCCCGCAAAAAAAAGGCGCCGGGCCCCATGGGGCCCGGCGCCTTGGAAAAGCCCGTATCCGTCCGTGCGCTAACCGAACATCAGCACCCCGTAGAGGACAGCGACGAGGTTTATGACCTTGATCATCGGGTTTATGGCCGGCCCCGCGGTGTCCTTGTAAGGGTCTCCGACGGTGTCCCCGGTGACGGCGGCCTGATGCGCGGGCTGGTGCTTTCCGCCGTGGAAGCCCTCTTCGATGTACTTCTTGGCGTTGTCCCACGCGGCCCCGCCCGAGGTCATCTTGATGGCCACGAAGAGCCCGGTCACGATGCTGCCTACGAGCACGCCGCCGAGCGCCCTGGGCCCGAGCAGCAGGCCGACGGCGATGGGAGTGAGCACGGGTATGAGCGACGGTATGATCATCTTCTGTATGGCGGCCGCGGTTACGATGTCTACGCACTTGCCGTGCTCCGGCTTGCCGCTGCCGTCCATGATCCCCTTTATCTCCCTGAACTGGCGCCTTACCTCCTCGACTATGGCGCCCGCCGCGTCACCGACGGCCCTCATGAGGAAGGCCGCGAAGAGGAACGGGAGCATGCCGCCTATGAACAGTCCTACGAGCACGAGCGGGTCGGAGAGGTCGAATATCATCTGCACGCCGCCGGTGGAGACCGAGCGGGTGTACTCGGAGAAGAGGACTATGGCGGCAAGGCCCGCCGAGCCTATGGCGTACCCCTTGGTGACGGCCTTGGTGGTGTTGCCAACGGCGTCGAGCGGGTCGGTCACCCCGCGCACCGCGCTGCCCATGTTCGCCATCTCTGCTATGCCGCCGGCGTTGTCGGTAATCGGGCCGAAGGCGTCGATGGCCACGACTATGCCCGCCATCGTGAGCATGGCCTCTGCGGCTACGGCGACCCCGAACAGGCCCGCTGTCCAGAAGCTGGCGAGTATCGCGCCGGCTATCACGAGCACGGGCGCGGCCGTTGCCTGCTTGCCCACGGCAAGGCCGGCGATGATGTTGGTGCCGTGGCCGGAGACCGAGGCGAAGGCTATGGAGCGCACCGGCCTGTAGTTGGTGGCCGTGTAGTAGTCGGTTATGACGACGAGGGCTATGGTCACGAACAGGCCGATAAGTGCCGCCAGGTAATAGCTTGTGGCTGACACGCCGCCCACGCCGTCCATGTAGTAGTAGGTGATCGGGTAGAAGGCGATGGCCGAGAGCACGGCCGTCGCGATGAAGCCCTTGTACAGCGCGCCCATGATGCTGCCGCCGCCGACCCTTACGAACCAGCTCCCGATTATCGTCATTATGATGGCCGCGCCTCCGAGCACCAGCGGGAAGAGCATCGCCGCCTTGACGCCCGGATAGAGCAGGTGCGCAAGCGCCATGGTCGCCACGGTGGTGACCGCGTACGTCTCGAAGAGGTCCGCGGCCATGCCGGCGCAGTCGCCGACGTTGTCGCCGACGTTGTCGGCTATGACGGCCGGGTTCCTCGGGTCGTCCTCGGGTATGCCCGCCTCAACCTTTCCGACGAGGTCGGCCCCCACGTCAGCGGCCTTGGTGTATATGCCGCCGCCGACACGGGCGAAGAGCGAGATGAGGCTTCCGCCGAGGCCGAGAGAGAGCAGGGATGCCACGGCCTTGCCCTCGCCCGCGATGTTTACCGCTATGGCGAAGAAAGCCGTCACGGACAGAAGGCCGAGGCTTATCAGGAGCAGGCCCGTTACCGCGCCGCCCTTGAAGGCGACCTTGAGCGCGGAGTTGAGCCCGTCGTTGGCCGCCTGCGCGGTCTTGGCGTTGGCCCTTACAGCCACCATCATGCCAACGTAGCCGGCGATGCCGGATGCGACGCCCCCGACGAGGAAGCCGCAGGCCGTTACCAGGCCGAAGTGGCTCGACCAGATGCCCGCCACCCACAGGAGTATGAAGACGATGATGCCGACGACGGCCACGGTCCTGTACTGGCGCGCCATGTAGGCTACCGCGCCCTCGTGGATGGCGGCCTGGATCTTCTTCATCTCGGGGGTGCCGCTGTCGAGGCGGTTTACCCATAAGGCGAGGTAGGCGGCGTACAGGATGCCTATCCCGGCCGATGCCAATGCGAAAATGATCGTAACTTTTGAGATATCCATTACCAGCAGTTCTCCTTAAAAAGTAGTTTCGCTTTCGTTGTGCGCATGTATACAACTGGACGAGGCCCCGCCGTGAGCCGTAAAAACCCCCGTCGACAAGGGCCTGTCCGGAGTATGCGGATATCACCGGACGTTTGAGGGAATCGCAAAGAATTTAGACGGGTTAATGTACCTTTTTACGCGTCAAATGTCAATCGGAAGATGATTGAAACCGGCTTTTGCGAATTTTAAGGACGTAAAGAGCGGATTTTATCATTTTATGCTAAAGTTAACCTTAATATAACACCACGCCCGAAGGAGGCCCGAATGCCCGAAAAAACGCAGGACAAGGACTACGAAGCGGCGAAGCGCTACCACAGACTTACCAACTACATAGCCGCCGCCCAGATATACCTGAAGGGCAACCCCCTGCTCGAAGAGCCCCTCCAGCCGGAGCACATAAAAGACCGGCTGCTCGGGCACTGGGGGACCTCTCCGGGCATAAACTTCATATACCTCCACCTCAACCGGCTTATAAACGCATCCGGGCCGAGCGTCCTGCTGGTGACGGGCCCCGGCCACGGGGCCGCGGCCAACATAGCGAACATGTATCTCGAAGGGTCGCTCGGCGAGTTCTACCCGGAGCTTACGCGGGACAGGGACGGGCTTGAAAGGCTGCTGCACTGGTTCTCATGGCCGAACAGGTTCCCCAGCCACCTGAACCCGGGGCTCCCGGGTGTGATACTCGAAGGTGGCGAGCTCGGCTACGCGCTCGCCACCTCGTACGGCGCGGCGCTGGACAACCCGGGGCTCATCGCCGCCTGCATCGTCGGGGACGGCGAGGCGGAGACCGGCCCGACGGCCGGGGCGTGGCACCTGCTCAAGTACGTAAACCCGGCCAAGGACGGGGCGGTGCTCCCAATACTCCACCTCAACGGCTTTAAGATCGCCTCCCCCACCGTCTTCGGCACCATGAGCGATACCGAGCTTACGGACCTCTTTTCAGGCTACGGCCACTCGGTAAGGATAGTGAAGGAAGGCCCGCGGGTGCACGAGGAGATGGACAGTGCCGTTGCAGAGGCGTACGCCGGGATACGCTCCATACAGGAGATGGCGCGCGCCGGCAAGCCGCCCGAGCGCGCCCGGTGGCCGATGATTATTTTAAAGACCCCCAAGGGCTGGACCGGCCCGAAGGAGATAGACGGGCAGATGATGGAGGGCTCGTTCAGGTCGCATCAGGTGCCGGGCAAGGACCTGAAGACCAACCCGGCGCACCTGAAGATAATAGAGCAGTGGCTCCGCTCCTACGGCCCGTCGGAGCTCTTCGACGCCTCCGGACGCCCGGCCCCGGACATCCTCGCGCTCTGCCCGGAGGGGGACAAACGGATGTCGATGAACCCGCACGCCTTCGGGGGCAGGGCAAGGAAGCCGCTTACACTGCCGGAACTCGACGATACCCGCGTGGACGTGAGGGCCCGGGGGCGCTCGCTCGTAAGCTCGCTCGAGACCCTCGGAGACTACCTCAAGGAGGTCGTAGAGCGGAACCCGGAGAACTTCATCATAGTCTGCCCGGACGAGCTCGAGTCGAACAAGCTCGGCGCGACCCTCGAAGTGACAGACAGGCAGTACAACTGGCCGGTGCCCCCCGGCTCGGCGAAGATAGGCCCGAAGGGGCGCGTGCTGGAGGTCCTGAGCGAGCACAACTGCCAGGGATGGCTCCAGGGGTATATCCTTACGGGCCGCAACGGGCTCTTCCCCTGCTACGAGGCGTTCCTGCCTATAGTCGACGGGATGATGAACCAGTACGCCAAGTTCCTCAAATCCTCCCTCGAGATAAGGTGGAGAAGGCCGATATCCTCGCTCAACTACCTGCTCACCTCCGAGGCGTGGAGGCAGGACCACAACGGGTACTCGCACCAGGGCCCCGGCTTCATAAACAACCTCCTGACGAAGAAGGGACATACCTACAGGATATACCTTCCACCGGACGCGAACACGCTGCTGTCCACCATGCGCCACTGCCTCGATACGACCGACTACATAAACCTCGTCATAGCCGGGAAGCAGCCCATGCCCCAGTGGCTGACGATGGACGAAGCCGAGGAGCACTGCCGGGTTGGGGCCTCGGTGTGGGAGTGGGCGTCCACGAACGGCGCCGAGGACCCGCAGGTGGTGCTCGCCTGCTGCGGGAACAACCTGACGCTGGAGGTGATGGCCGCGGCGCAGATACTGCGCGAGGAGGCGCCCGAGTGGCGTGTGCGGGTGGTGAACGTCACCGACCTCATGGTGCTCGGCATACCGCAGAAGTACCCGCACGGGCTCGACGAGGGGAGGTTCGAACGCCTCTTCCCGCCCGGCGTGCCGGTCATCTTCAACTTCCACGGCTACACCGCCGCCATAAAGCAGCTCGTCTGGGAGAGGCCGGGCAACGACCGCTTCGACATAAACGGCTACCGCGAGGAGGGCACCACCACCACGCCCTTCGACATGCAGGTCAGGAACCGCACAAGCCGGTACCACCTCGTCATCCAGGCCGCGCGCAAACTCGCCGCCCGCGAGCCTCGGGCAGGCGCGCTCGCCGAGGGGCTCGTGACAAGGTACGAAAAAAAGCTCATCGACCACAAGAGGTTCATAACAGAGCAAGGCGTGGACCCGCGGGAGATAAGCGAGTGGAGGTGGGCCGGCAGGCCTTGAACGCCCCCGGCCCTTCGTCGAGCACCGGGTACAGGGCACCGGGGACGGGGGACGTGAGGGGCTCTCTGGCGGCGCCGGGCCCGCTGAAAGGCTTTACCGCGCAGCGAGTTACCGCACTATGACGGGGTGTCCGACGGTGCCTCTGACGGTCATGGAGTAGTAGTTCGAGGACCTGCGCCAGGGGCTTATAAACGACAGCAGCCACTGTTTTTCCATAAGGTCGCCCTTGGGCGTAATATCGATGGACATATTCAAAGGGGACGCCGCCAGCGGCGTCCGTAGCGATACCTCGCCGGAAAGTTTGGCCGAAAGGTCCTTGCCGTAGACCCACATCCCCTCTATCACGGCCCTGCACCCCCGGATCTGGGCGTTCAACCCCGCCTCGTCTACTTCCCCGAGCGGCAGGGGGACGCCCCTGAACCTTACGCCGTAGCGCCGGATGCGGCCGCTTCTAAGCCTTACAAAGCCCGTTGGGCAGCCGTTCCACGGCATGTGCAGGGCAAGCGTGCCGTCCACCGATCCATCCACGCTGACGCCCGCGTGCGCGACGGCGGGTATGGCGCCTGGCTCCATGCCGGCCGCTTCAAGCTCCAGGTCGGCCCCCTTGAACCTTACCCTCGCGTCCCCCTTGACGACCCCGCGCCCCAGACGCGCCCATACGGGAATTCCGGCATATCCCTTGAAAAGGCTCAGAGGGTCGAGACGCGCCCGCGCCTCGTCGATCCGGACGACGAGCCTGCCGGTAGAGAGGTCTACGACCTCGACCTTCTGCAACCTCAACCCGAAAGGGAACGTCCTGTCCAGGGCCTGCCAGGAGACAAGGACGCCCTGGCCCTTGAGGCGGGCCTTGAGGCTCTCTTCGGCTATGCCAAGCGGGAAGGTGTGGAAGACCGTTATCGCAAGCAACGCCAGCCCGACAGAGAGGAGCGCCAGTACAAGGACGAGCCTGGAGAGGAAGCCCCTCGAGGGAGGGGCTGAATCTTTGCCGACCATACTCACCGGTTTACATCTCCTGGCACGGGCACGCCCCGTCTCCTTGATTGCGTCAGCAGGGTGTCTCGGGCCAGCCTGTTAACGGATTATCTGATTAAGCTCGAAGATAGGCAGCAATATGGCGAGGACGATGACCCCGACTATAAGGCCCATAGCCAGGATGAGGAGCGGTTCGAGCAGATTCAGCGTCTTCTTCACCCCGGCCTGGAACTCGAGGCTGTAGCTCTCTCCCGTCTTCAGGAGCATATCGTCGAGGTTCCCCCCCTTCTCGCCCACGCTTATCATATGCACGGCTATGGGCGGGACCGCCTTGTGCTTTTTAAGGCTCGACGAGAGCGAAGCGCCTTCCATCACCTCCATCCTGGCGGAGTCGATGATCCCGTCGAAGACGGAGCTGTTGAGCACCTCCCTGGTTATGTCGAGGGCGCGGAGCATCTGCACTCCATCCTTAAGGAGGCTCCCGAGCGTCATCGCCATGTTCGCCGTGTAGAAGCAGGTGGCCAGGTGCCCGAACCACGGGAGCCTTAACAGAAGAGGGTCTGTCACCGATTTTATCCGCCCGGCCCTGCTGTAGTGCTTGAAGGACCAGGCCATGGCCGCCATGAGCCCGGCGAAGACGAACCAGTAGTTGCGCAGGAGGTCCGATATGCCGATGATGACGACGGTGATCAGCGGCAGGGCGCTGTTCGTCTCCTCGAACATGCGCGTTATCTTCGGTATCACGAAGATGAAGAGGAATACGAGCACACCTGCGCCGACAAGCAGCATCAGGGCAGGATACGTAAGGGCGGCCTTCACCTCGTTTACGATGCGCGCCCTCGATTCGAGGTAATCGGCAAGCCTTGAAAGCACCCTGTCGAGCGAGCCGCTGGCCTCTCCGGAGGCCACAAGCCCCCTGTAGAATGTCGAGAAGATGTCCGGGTACGCCTCAAGTGCCCGCGCCAGGGAGCTGCCCTCCGTTACGCTCTGCATCACGCCGAGGAGGACGGCCTTGAGCCTGGGGCTGGTGCTGTTCTGCGCAAGGACGGAGAGGGCCTCGGACAGGGTCGTGCCTGTTGAGAGAAGGGTGGCGAGCTGGCGGGTCGTCAGCGAGAGCAGCTGGACCGGGACGCCCCTTGCGCCGAACAGGCCCTCCCTGACCCTGGCCTCGGCGACATCGGACGGGTAGAGGCCGGTGCTCTTGAGCTTCTGCACCGCGTCCTTCAGCCCCGAGGCGTCTATGTCCCCGGCCGTGGGCCTTCCACCGCTGTCGTATGCCTTATACCTGAAAGTGGGCAATTCCCCTCCGCTGTCAACTGCTTTCGTCGTTGACCACCCGCACGACCTCTTCGATGCTCGTAAGCCCGCTTGCGGCCTTTTCAAGCCCGTCCTCGATCATGGTCTTGAGCCCCATGGACACGGCGTGCTTCCTGATGGTATCGGCGTCCTGGCTCTTGAGTATCAGTTGTCTCGCCTGCGGGCCTATGCCGAGGAACTCGAAGATGCCTATCCTGCCGTGATACCCTGTGTTGAAGCATTTCGCGCATCCGGCCGCCCGCCATAAGGAGGCGGGAGGTGCCTTGAAAAGCCGGGCCTCCGCGTCAGAAGGCGCATACTCCACCCTGCAGTGCCTGCACAAAGCCCTTACAAGCCTCTGGGCAAGGATCGCCGACAGGGATGTGGCCACGAGGTACGGCTCCACGCCCATGTCCACGAGCCGCGCCACCGCCGAGGCGGTGTCGTTCGTGTGCAGGGTCGAGAGGACGAGATGCCCGGTAAGCGAGGCCTGTATGGCTATCTCGGCCGTCTCCCTGTCCCTTATCTCCCCGACCATTATGATGTCCGGGTCCTGCCTGAGTATGGAGCGCAGCCCGCTGGCGAAAGAGAGCCCTATCCTGGGGTTCACATGGACCTGCCCGATGCCCTTGAACTGGTACTCGACCGGGTCCTCGATGGTTATGATATTCCTTCTGGTGGAGTTGATGGAATTTATGGCGGAGTAGAGCGTGGTCGTCTTTCCGGAGCCGGTAGGCCCGGTAACGAGTATTATGCCGCTGTTCCTGGCGAGCAGCGAGCGCATCTCGGCGACGCGCCCGGGAGAAAGCCCCAGTCTTTCGAGGGACATTATCTCGCCCTTCCGGTCAAGCAGCCTTAAGACTATCCTCTCGCCGTGCGTTGTCGGTATTATCGATACCCTGACATCTATGTCCTTTCCCGCGACCAGCAGCCTGATCTTGCCGTCCTGCGGGAGCCTCTTCTCGGAGATGTCGAGGCCGGCCATGATCTTGACCCTGCTCGAAAGCGCCTCCTGCACGACCTTGGGCGGGGAGAGCACCGGGTAGAGTATACCGTCGACCCTGAACCTGACCTCCACCTCCCTCTCGTACGGCTCCACATGTATGTCGCTCGCCCTGTCCTTGACGGCCTGGAAAAGGAGCGAGTTCAAGAGCTTTATTATCGGGGCCTCGTCCACAAGGTCGAGCAGGTCCTTGGGCTCCTCCCAGACCGTTGAGATGGACTCAAGGCTTTCACCGCTCAGGTCCTCTATGACCTCCTTGGCGGAGCCGGAGAGCCTGTCAAAGCTCCTGTTGATGGCGCCGAGTATCTCGCCCTCGTCGGCGAGGACCGGGACCACCGTGAGCCCGGCTACCCGTTCGAGCTCGTTCAAGGCGAAGACGCTCCTCGGGCTCGCCACGGCGGCGATAAGGCGGCCGTTGCTCTTCCTGAGCGGTATGATGAGGTTCTTCTTGACGAAGGAGAACGGAACGCGCTCAAGGAAGGCCTGGTCGATGTACTCGTCCTTTATCTCCCTCAGGCGGTGCAAAACGCCGCCGGAAACCCTCTTGACCTCGCCGCTCTCCATAGACCGTGCCTTATTCACCGGGTTTACCTTTTTTGCCTCCGGGCATGTTCTGCTCTTCGAACTCCCGTGTCTTTCTACTTCTGATATCATCGAGCCCGTGGAAGTCATCTATGATGTACGGGGTTATGAATACGAGCAGGTTTGTCTTCTTGGTCTGGTTCTTGGTCGATTTGAAGAGCCAGCCAAGCAGGGGTATGTCACCGAGGATAGGCACCTTCGTGACGTCTTTTATCTTCTTGTTCTGTATAAGGCCGCCTATTACGACGGTCTGCCTGTTCTTGACGACCACGGTCGTGTCGGCCGAGCGTTTTGTGGTGATAAGGTCGGAGGCCCCGGCGATGGTCGTAGGGGCTATCGCGGATATCTCCTGGTATATCTCGAGCTTCACGAAATCGCCCTCGCTTATCTTGGGCTTTATCTTCAGCCTGATGCCCACGTCCTTCCTCTCGATGGACTGAAGGAGCGGCTGGGAAGTCGTTGACGAGGAGCGCTCGAGCTGGCTCAAGAACGGGACGTTCTCTCCTACCATTATCTCGGCGTCGGAATTGTCGCTCGTGAGTATGTGCGGGGTCGAGAGGACGTTTACCACGTCCTTGAAGTCGGAGAGCGCAAAGAGCGCCGCGAAGCCCGGGGCCGTCATATTGAAGGTCGTGCCGTCGGACCTCGTCACCGGAACGGTGATGAAGTTGCTCAGCCCGCCGACGGAGAGCCCCGCAAGCCCGTTGAGGATGGTCTCCATCGCCGATACGTCCACCGTGCCCACCCCTCCGATGGCCACGGGCGACCCGCTCTCTTTCGCGGTAAGACGGAACCTGGTGCCGAGCTCAAGGGCCTTGTCGACGGTGACCTCGGTTATCATCGCCTCGACAAAGACCTGCTTGGGCCTCCTGTCGAGCTTGCGGATGACCTGCACGAGGTTGTTGTAGTCCGAGGGCGACGCCATGATGATAAGCGCGTTCGTGTCCTTGTCCGGGGTTATCACTATCCTGCCGGTAAACTCCTGCGTCGAAGCCTTCGACCCCGGCGAGCCCGGCGAGGACTGCGCCCTGGTCAGGTCCCCGAGGACCTTGCTCAGGTTCGCGGCCTCGGCGTTCTCGAGGTAATATACGTTTACGCGGTTGCTCGACTCGGGCGCCGAGACATCGAGAAGGGCTATGAACCTCCTGTAAAAATCCTTATCCGGGAGTTCGCCCGAGAGTATGACGGCGTTGAGCCTCGCATCGAATGTGATGCTTGTGTCGGCGGAGGGGTCCGTCCTTTTCTGCCTCCTCCCGCTTCTCTTCCGCTCCTCCCGCTTGAGCCTCTGCGCTATCGCCTCGGCACGGGCGTTCTTCAGATATATTATCTCGGGATCTCCGCCGTCCTTCACCGAGTCGACGGAGGCCAGGATCTTCAGCACCTTTTCCACATTCCTGGCGGTGTCTACGACAAGCAGGGAGTTCCTCGCCCCGAAGACGGAGAGCTGGCCGTTCCTCGATATGAGAGGAGAGATGGCCGTGTATGCCTCCTGCGCCGGGATGTAGTTGAGGGGGATGAGCCTCACCACATACTCGCCGGACATGGCCTTCTCGCCCTGTCTCAATACCCTGGTGCTGCTCCGCTTGGCCGAGGAAGAGGGGATTATCTTGTACGAGTCCCCGAAAGAGGCCATCGTAAAGTTCTTGAGTTCGAGGGCGGACATGAAAAGGCTCAGCGCCTCGTCGGCCGTCAATTTTTCCGGGGCGATGATCGTGACCTTGCCCTTCAATGAATCGTCGTAGATGAAGTTCTTGCCGGTCATCTCGCTGAGTATCCTGATGATGGACGTCAGCTCGACATCGACATAGTTGATGGTTATGTCCTTTGGGTTCTGGGAAGAGGTGGTCCATGACCGGACCACCTTCTGTGCGGCCGGGGAGACGTTCGGGACAAAGAGTATGATGAGGGCCGAGAGAAGAGCCAGACAGGCCTTCCTGGCGCGCCCCGGCGCAGGGGCCCGTTTACGCCTTCTCGGGCCCGCCCCTTCGGGGCGGGCAAGGGTTCTATGGCTGGAAAAAGACCTTTTCATGGTCACCTTATATCGTATTGGAGCTTGATTTTTTTCCCGCCCCGGACGATGTCGATAGCTATCTCCGTCTCTCCCCTGAGGCCCGTCAGCACCTGCACGGCCTTCTCGGGCGTGGTCAGCGCGAAACCGTTTACGCGCTTGAGTATATCGCCGTTCTTAAGCCCTATGATGTCGAAGATCCCCCTGGGCACCACCTCGTCGAGCACAAAGCCCTGGACGACCCCGTTCGACACCACCGGCTTCATGCGCGCGTCGGACAATACCTGCCCGATGTTGTCAAGGGCGTGCGTTATCGCTTTCCGGTCGATGGCCCACGAGTTCCTGCCCGTCTTCCTCACGCTCCTGTCAAAGCGAGGTGCGGCGCTCCCGGCCGCCGCCGGACCGGCCTTGACGGCCTGCGGCGCCGCCCTGACCCCGACGGCATCCTCTTTCGGCATGGCGATCGTGAAGTCCATCGCCCCGACAGAGATTACGGCGCTGTTGCGCCTTACCTCCCGCAGTACGCCCACGCCAAAGACCGATTCGCCGACCCGGAAGGTCTTCTCGGCGCCCTTACCCTTTTTTTCTATCACGACATAGCTTTTTTTCCCAACGAACGTGCCGATGAGCCTCATCGACCGGAGGGCGCTGGATACGTCCACGTCGCTTAATATATCGTCCGAAATATGGACAGGCTGAAATTTCCGGGAGACGGACGGGAAGAGGGGCATCTCCACGACAGGGGCGTAGCTGCCGATAAGAGGGGGCGCTTGCGGCGCCGGGGCGGTGAAGCTCGCCTTCGGCATGCTCCTGCCCGAGGCGTAGCTGTATGCCAGGTAGTCTCCTATAAGAAAAGCAAGTACCGGGAATATTAAAATAAAAAAAAAGATATTTATCAGATTGATGTTTTTCGCCATGTTACAATGTCGTTTCAAGGGAAGAACATGCCCTGAAGAGGTATCTCAGCCCAGCAATGAGGGCGTATTATCTTAAGCTTTTTCTGCTTCGGATTACCGTGACATAGGTCTGGTGAGGGTGTATTTGCCCTTAAACAGTCGAAAAATCGTTCTTCGGACCTTCAGCGAAAAGGGGGGTTTTGAGGGCCTGTACCGCCTGCCGGGATACCCTGGAAGGCCGCTGGCGCGCCGGCCCTTTTTCAAGCATCTGACTCTAACAATATTGGCCATATTTTTCAAGTCAAATAATTTTAATCATTGCATTTTTAAGAGATTTTTGCTAATAAATAACAACTATGGTAAAGGACGCCAAAGGCTTTACTCTCATCGAACTGATGGTCGTTATAGTGATCCTGGGCATCCTGGCCGCTATAATAGCCCCGCGCATCATCGGCAGAACGGACGAGGCCAAGGTGACCGAAGCAAAGGTCCAGATAAAAAACCTTGAAACGGCCCTCAAGCTCTACAAGATCGACAACGGCTCGTACCCGACGACCGAACAGGGCCTCGAAGCCCTTGTAAGGAAACCCACGACAGGGTCGATCCCCAGACACTGGCGCAGAGGCGGGTACCTCGAAAAAAAGAGCCTGCCGAATGACCCCTGGGGCAACCCCTATCAATACGCGTCGCCCGGCCTTAACGACGACCTCGACATATTCTCTTACGGCGGGGACGGGGCCAGAGGAGGCGAAGGGATAGACGAGGACATCGAGAGCTGGAACCTGGATTGAGGATATTTATCGCCCGCGCCCTTCAGGCGCCGGTGCGAATGCTGGGTTTGACAGACACCTCCCGAATCCAGGACAAGGCCCGGTTCCATCGAATATCACCCGCCACCGCCCCGCCAATCCCTGCTCCGGGAGAAGGCCGGGAGTTCTCCGCCCCCGGAGGTTTCACGCTCCTCGAACTCCTTGTCGTCATGCTCCTGCTCGGGGTCGTCCTCATGACGGCCCTCCCGAGGTTTACAGGCACGGGCGCGGTCTACCTCAGGACGGACGCTTCGAGGGTCTCGTCACTCATAAGGTTCATCAACGATGCTTCCGCCACCCGGAAGGCCTACTACAGGGTATCTTTCGACATCTCCGCCGGTGAGATAAGCACCGAGCGCTCGCCCGACGGCGTGCGATACTCGCAGGAGCGGGACCCCGGCATCCGAAGGCTCCGGCTGCGCGAGGGCGTATTGATGGAGGACATCGTGGTCCCGGAGCTGGGCAAGGTCAACACGGGCACGGTCAGGGTGGTATTTACCCCCGCCGGCGCGCCGGAGCCCTTTACACTGCATCTAATCTCATCGAAAAAACGTATCACCCTCACCTTTAATCCTTACTCCGGAGAGGTACGCATGGAGGACGGGTATGTCGGTCCATAGGGTCTGCCCGCCACTCGACCAGAGGGGTTTCACACTCCTCGAGGCAATGATAGGCCTGGCGATCCTTGCCGGCGTCATCATGACGGTCCTTACGACCCTGAATTACAACTTGAGGGTCGCCTCCTACGACATGGACCTCGTGACCGCCACGATCCTCGGTAAAGAGCTCGGCGAGCAGTCATCATTTTCCAGGTCCATCAAGGATGGGCAAGGGACCTTCCCCGAACCCTACTCGAAGTTTTCATGGAGCCTGCACAAGGAGCGGACGAAGATTGCAGGCCTTGAGCGCATCAGGATAGAGGTATCATGGGAAAAGGACAGGAATGTCACATTCGTTTCGTTCATACGGGAAAAATAAGGGTTTCACCCTCATAGAGCTGCTGATAGCCGTGGTCGTGAGCGCCATCCTCCTTACGGCCCTTTACGCCACATTCTTCTCGGTCTTCAGGGCGGGCTCCTCGACCGGGGCCCTGCTCGAGGAGCGCTTGAGGGCCGGACGTTTCGTCGACCGTTTCAGCCGGGACATACACGGGGCGTACTTCAAGCCCAAGAGCGAGACGAACCCCTTTGTCGGGGAGCCCAGGGGCATGAGTTCCTCCGTCTCGTTCACGACGTTTACGTACCCGGTGGTCAAGAAAGGGACCGCGACCTCCGGCCTTACCGCGGTCAGCTACTCCACCGAGGATACGGGAGAGGGGCTGAGGGTATTGAGGGAGACGTGGAACCCCTACATAGGGAAGAAGACCCGCGTGGAGGTCTTGGCCCGCGTGGAGAGTTTCGAGATAAGCTACTACGACGGCGCGTCGTGGGTCAAGGCATGGGACTCGAGACGCGAGGACGCGCTGCCGGTCGCCGTCAGGGCGACGGTAAGGTTTGCCGGCGGCGAAGTGTTCAACGCGCTGGCGCGCACGATGATAACGGGTGCCAAAGGCTGAGGCTCGCAAGCTTATGAGAGAAGGTTTTAAAGCCATACCGCCGTCAAGGGACGGGATGCCCCGGCCCCTGGCCCGGGGCTCTTCCCAGCAGGGTTTTGTCATAGTAGTGGTGCTCCTTATCACGGCGGTCCTTGTTGCCATTGTCGTGGAGTTTGCCTATAATGTATACCTCTCGACGGCGCGCGCGGGCAACTTCAGGGACAGCCAGAGGGCGGGCCTTCTTGCCGCCAGGAGCATGGAGTTCGCCGGGGCCGCGGTAGAGGAACTCCTCAAGGCAAGACCGAATCTGACGATTGAAAGGGACGGGCTGGTTTTCTTTGATACCGAGGGGGATATGACCATTACCATAAAGGTCGTAGACGAGATGGGCAAGGTCTCCCTGAGGACGGTCTATGAGAAGACCGGGGAGAAGAACGCCGCGGTCTACGACGAGTACTCGCGCCTTTTGAAGGGCCTCGATATCGACGGGCGCCAGGGGCTCGAAGGGGCGCTGGCCGACTGGATAGACGCGGACGATGAGCCGAGGATATACGGGGCCGAGGCCGCGGATTACGGGGACGCGCGCCCCGGGCCCTACAGCCCCGGCAACTCGTACATTAAATGCGTTGACGACCTTCTCATGCTCAAGGGCTACACCCCGGAGGTCTTCGGCAAGGTAAGCCCGTTCGTCTCCGCATACAATACCGGCGGGCTTGTAAACGTCAACACCGCGCCCAAAGAGGTGCTGATGGCGCTCTCGGACGAGATGACCGAAGCCCTCGCCCTCGAAATAATCGAGTTCAGGGCCGAGACCCCTTTCAAGGACCGCTCCGACATAATGAAGGTGCCCGGCTTCGAGACGATAGGCTTCGACCTGCAGGACAAGATAACGGTGGCGAGCGACGTGTTCAGGATATATTCGAAGGTGACCTCCGGCGACATAGCACGCCAGGCCGAGGCCGTATACCGGATAAACCACGGGTTTGTCTACTGGAGGGATATGTAATGGCCAGGCCTCTGCTGATAATAGAGTTCTCCAGCGGCTCGGTAAGGGCCGGGGTCTTCCCAGGCGCGGACAAGCCTCCGTACTATATCGCGCTTCCCATGGATGGCTCCGGCATCAAGGACGCAGCCGCCGCGGCGCTCGGCGCCCTGCGGGAGGGGGAACCAGGGGTGGACCCCGGCGCGTGCAGCGTACTCGTGGGCGTGCCCCCGTCGTCGGTAAGCGTGAGGGTGGTCAGCGTGCCGGTGGACGAAAGGGCGAAGATAAACGAGGTACTCCCCTTTGAGCTCTCCGGCCTCCTCTCCGTGGACGTCGAGGAGCTTGTCATGGACAACATCCCCATGGGCGGCGGCAGGGCTCTGGGCGTCGCTATAGAGAAAAAGACCATCGCCGAATACATAGACGCCTTCAACGCCCTCGGGGTCGACCCGGTCTGGATAGGGGTGACCGGGTTTTCAATGCCGCGGTTCTTGCATGAGGCGGACCGCTCCCCGGGGACGAAGGCCTTTATCAGCGGGGAGTTCATATCCGTCTCCAGCGAGGCGAGGCCCGTTTTCTTCAACGCCTATTCCGCCACGGCGGGCCTGAAGCTGAGCCTGTCGTACCTGGAGGCAGAGGGCATAAGGGTAGACTCGGTCTGCTGCTGCGCGCCTTGCGACCCCGGGATGGAGCGCCTCCTGCCGGGCGTGCCCGTAACAGAGCTGACGCTGCCCGGCTCCCTTCCGCCGGAAGCGGCCGGCATGGCGGCGCTGGCGTTTGATGTCGGCAAGGGGTATGCCGGCGAGACCGTAAACCTGAGGAAGGGGGAGTTCGAGTATACGAAGGAGAAGGTCGCCACCCGGAAGAGGCTGCGCCTGACCTTCGCCCTCGTTCTGGTGATAGCGGGGCTTCTCCTCGGAGACGCGTATCTGAGGTACATGACCCTGAGCAGCGACCTTGACGCATATAACAAGGCGCTCCGGGCGGCGTACTCCGGGCTCTTCCCCGGCGAAAAGGCCCGGGTCGACGCGCTCTACCATCTCTCGGCAAAGCTCAAGGCCATGGAGAAGGAAGCGGCCATCGTCAAGGGGCGCTCCGGCGTTCTCGACCTGATGAACTCCATGGCGGCGGCGGCAGGCAAGGACCCTGCCATGCGGATAAAAGTGACCGAGCTGAGCATAGCCGACGGCAGGCTGAAGGCAAAGGGGGAGGCGGCCTCGTTCGATGCGGCCAACAGGTTCAAAGAGCTGCTTTCGCAGGACAGGCACTTCAAGAGCGTGCAGCTGTCGGACCTTAAATCACAGGCGGGCCAGGCAGCGGCCTTCAGCCTTCTGATAAGCATCATATAGGTGGGGTATGGACCTGAAGACGCCGGAATTCATGGGTTTTGTGAATAAGAGACGGGGCTATGTCATTGCGGCCGTGGCCGTCCTCGTCCTGCTCGGCCTCTCTTACGGACTCCTTGTAAGATACAGGGCCGTGGGCAGGATGGTCGCCGTGAAAAAGGAGGAGCTCGCGAAGTTCGGCTCACTGGCGAACGAGTACCTCGAGAAGAAGGCCTCGGTAGATATGATGGCCCGGAGGGCGCGCCTGAACTCCGGCTCCGCCGTAACGGAGATAGAGCGGATAGGGAGCAGGGCGGGGGTAAGAGAGCTCATCAAGTCCCTTAAACCCCTGGAACAGAAGCAGACCGCCGGGTATATCGAAAAGGGGCTGGAGGTAAGGATAGAGAGGATAGACCTCAACCACCTCGTAAGCCTCCTCTATCTCATAGAGAATAACAGGGGCCTCTTTGTAATAAGGGCGTTTTCCATGAAGAACCGCTTTGAGGACCCTGACCTGCTGGATGTAGACATGAAGATCGTGCAACTGGTCGCGCTCCCCTCGTAACGCGCCTCCACCCTGCCCCCCAATGCCCCATACTCCCAATGCCCCATGCCCCCCTGCTCCCCCTACTTCCCGCTGAGCTCCTTGAGCGTCCTGACGGCCTCGTCCGAGCCGGGGTACTTGTCGGATATCTTCAGGGACGACCGCAGTTCGCGCTTCGCTGGCCCGTCATCCCCGTTCCTGTAATAGGCCATCCCGAGGTGATAGTGCACGACCGGGCTGTCCGGGAGCTTTTCCGCGCTCTCCTTTAAAAGCGATACGGCCTTCAGGTACGCATGCTTCTTGTAATATATCCAGCCGAGGGTGTCCGATACGTTTGGATCGTCCGGGACCTGGGCCTTGGCGGTCTCGGCAAGGGACATCGCCACATCTATATTACCGCCCTTCTCGGAGTAGATCCAGGCGAGGTTGTTGGCGGCGGGCGCGAACCCGGGGTCTATGTCGAGGACCTTCTTGTATGCCTCCACGGCCTCGTCCGTCTTGTTCTGCAGCCCATATATAAGGCCGAGCATCATATAAGGGATCTTGCCTCCGGGATTGACCTTGATGGCCTGGCTGTACTCTTTTATCGCGCTTTCGAAGGAGCCCTTGCCTGCGTACAGGCTGCCGAGGTCTATATAGGGGCCGACCGAGCCGCTCTTTAGCTCTATAGCTCTCTTGAGCTCCTCCTCGGCCCTGCCGAAGTCCTTTGCCGCAGCATAAACCTTTCCAAGCAGATGGTGGAGGCCAGCGTTATCAGGGTTTTTTCGCAGCCGCCTGGAGACCATCTCTACGGCCTTTTGCGGCTTTTTCTCCGCGATGTAGGCTATGGCGGCCACGACCATCACATCGATGCTGTCCGGTGCGATGGACAGGGCCTTTTTAAACTCCCTTATGGCTGAGCGGTTGTCGTTGCGGGCCTGGTAGAGAAGCCCCATCATCACATGGCCCCGCGGGTCCTTCGGGGCCGCCTTTATGGCGGCCCTTATGTGGCGTTTGGCCTCGGCGGCGTTGTTCAGCCTGATGTTCGCCTCGCCCGCGATAAGGTTGGTCACCGGGTGGCCCGGGTGCCGGGCCAGGACCCTGGAGGCCTCTTCGAGCGCAGTTGCGTAGTCCCCGGAACGCAGGTACAGGCTTGCGAGAACGACCCGTGCATCGTCGAAGGCAGGGGCGAGCCTTAGGGCCTCGAGCAGCTCCGAACGCGCCTGCAAGGTGTCGCCTTTCGCGATGTAGGCCCGCGCGATCTGGTAACGGGAGCCGTAGAACTCCGGCTGCTCATTTATCGAGGCCTTCAGATCCTCGATGGCCTGGTCCACCTTTTGTTCCTTGAATCGCGCCAGCCCCCTCAGGTAAAGCGACAGGTGGTCACGCGGGTTCTTCTTCAACACCCTCTCTATGTGGACAAGCGCCTCATCGACCTTGTCGGCCTTTATCAGCAGCTCGGAGAGCCTGTTCTCGAGTATGGCGGCACCGGGGTTCTTCTCCAGCCCGGCCTTCAAGGCATCAGACGCCGCCCCGGTATCGCCCCTTGAGAGGTAGAACTGTGAGAGGGCCAAGTAGCCGTTCGTGCTATCGGGTCTCGCCTCGACCACCGACTTGAAGGTCTTTTCAGCCTTGTCGAACTGCCTTGAGTTCGCGTAGAAGCTCGCGAGGGCCGTTAGTATCCCGGGGTCCCCGGGGCGCAGCTCGACGGCCTTGAGGAGGGCTGCTTCCGCCTTGGCAGGCCTCCCTGTCCTCATGTAAAGGCCGGCAAGCGCCATATGCGGGTCGACGGCCTCTTTTATCGCAGCTATTGCCGCCCTGTAGGCCCTCTCGGCGGAACGGATCTCTTTTTTGCCAAGGTACACCGCGGCGATGACCATGTACGGCTTGAGGGAATCGGGATGCGCCTTGATAGCCTTGCGCAAAAGGGCGATCGCCGGGTCGAAGTCCCCCAGGCCCGCGAGCGACGACGCCTTGACGACTATCGCGTCGACATTGTCCTTATCCCCTTCAAGCACCAGGTCCGCTTTTTCGATAGCCTTGTCGTACTGGCGGGACATCAGCAGGAGTTCGGACATCTTCAGGTACGCGTCCGTAAGCCCGGGGTCGATCTTTGCTGCGGCGTCTAATTCCTTAAAGGCGGCCTGGAAGTTGGACGGGCCTGACTTGAGGTATGCCTTGGCGAGGCTGTAGTGGCTATCTGCGTTGTCAGGGTCTATCCGAACGGCGTTCTTGAACTCTATCGCCGCTTCTCTGTATTTTTCAGCCGCAAAATACTCGGCCCCTTTCTGCATGTAACCCTCAAACTTCTTCTCCGGGCTTACGGAGCAGGCCGCGAGCAGAAGGGCCATAATGAGCAAAGAGACCGCCTTTGCCGGAAGGTAGGTTCCAGAGAAGTTTATTTTCATGATCTTCCTTAACTTAGATGTGTGATTTTTCAAACGATTATTTAATTATATTGTTTGAGCATAGACCTGTCAATCTGTTTAAGTCCCAAGAGGCGCAGATGCGCTACAAAAAAGAGTAACGGCTGCGAGGATATGCTGATTGTTCGCCATACAGGTCGATACCTTGATAAATTTCCTGTCATGCCTATAAATATGCTAATCCCTTTAAAAACAAGACCTTTATGCAATTTGCCGCCGATTCATTCATGCAGGACGGCCCGATACTGTTCATCTTCTTTACACTTTCCTGGCCGCGGCCCATGGCCTGGACCCGGCTGGGTGGAAGATTGAATAAAAAAAGCAGCAAAAACGAGGAGATACAAATATATCCACACAACGGGCATCTCTGGTATGTTTCTTGCATTTAAATCTATCAATGATAGGAGCAGCATGGCCCTGTAATTCACGTCGGCCAACCCAAAGAGAGGTCACAATATGAAGAGGCTGAAGACAATATTCGCAGGGGCGGTGTTGCTGCTCATGGCGCCCGCGTCGAGTTACGCCATCCCGACCCTGCAGCTCTACATAGAGGGCTCCACTTACGACGCTGTGGATGAATCATGGTCCATAAGCTCCTCGGCCTTCACTCTCTGGATACTCGGCGAGACCGACAAGAACGGGACGATATATGATGTAAACCTCTCCATTGCTCACCTCACGGATGAGACAGGCAGTGTAAGCTTTACACCGACCACGGCCACCGCAGGACTGCTCCCCTCGCCGGGAGACTCCTCAACGCCGGTAGCGGCCGTACACAACGGGAGCGGCAGCGGCACGGTCCCCCTAACCGGGGACGGAACGCCGCTTCCGAGCCACGGCATCTACGGTCCCGGCACCGACTGGGACACCTATCTGCTCGGCGACTTCAGCCTCACGGACTCGCCCATCGGCAACTACACCAGAGGCGACGATCTGTGCCCCGGGGACGATTGCACCTGGCCGGCCATGGGGCAGATAAACGCCTATGACGTTGCTGTAACCGGCTACTCATGGGTCCAATTCGACGCCTTTGACCATGTGATAAGCGAGGTCACGACCAAATACATCAAGGCCCCGTTCTCGCATGACGCCGAGACCACCTCCGTCCCTGAACCGAACGCCCTGATACTTCTGGGGTCCGGGTTCCTGGGGCTGTGGGCCTTGAAGAAAAAGCTCTTTTAGAAGCCGGAGCTGGCAGTATGAGTCTTCTCCTCGGCACGGCACATCACACCAGGCACCAGGATTCATCACGCCCGTCTTCTGATTGAAGCCGGGCTTTTTTTCAACCCATTCATTACATCATGAGACTGTCGCAGTCTGCAGGTGCCTTCAACTCCCTGAGAACCCGGTGGCATCAAGCCCCGGGAAGGGCCTTTATCAAGCTTGCGCATGACCGGATAATTATGCTCGATATCACATGCAGGAGATGCGGCTCCAGGTTCTATACGGCTTCACCGTATTTCATCAAAAAGTGCCCGTACTGCAACTTCGACCTCCGGACAAAGACGCCTGTCAGGAGGAAAGAGGAGCGTGCGGAGATAAAGACGGGCTGCCTCCTTGTGAAAGGCTCTCTGAACCTCAGCGCCACCGCTACGGACATATCGCCGAAGGGGGTGGGGATAGTGATAAACGACGCGGCCCCTCTCCACATCGACGACTCGATACATGTCATCATAGAAGAGCTCGATATAGATTCCGACGCAAAGGTCGTATGGATAAGGCAGGCAGATGGCTCCAGGACAGAGACCGGCCTCATCTTCAATCCTCAGTGAGACGGGGGCCTGTACCGGCCCAAGCCCCCTGTCGCGCAAAGCGGCCCCGACCCTCCCCTTAAAGCGGCCAAGCCCCAGTAGCGCGCAAGCGGCCCCGGCCGCATGTGACAACTAACACCGGCCAGTTAGACCAGCCCGGGTTCCCTGAAAGAGGAACACGGGCTTTTTGTTGTCAGACGCGCCCCCCCTTGTCCCCCTGCCCCCCTGCCCCCGGGACGCCCGGTACGTGACCGGGAGAAGCCGCCTTACGCACAAGGATGGCGCATAAAAACCCCCCGGCCTTTAAAGGCCGAGGGGTTTTAAAACTGATAACGCCTTCTTGTTAAACAGGCGGTCTTTGACCAAGTCAGCCCTTTCTCCTCCTGAGGAAAGCGAAACCGAGCATCCCCGAGCCGAGGAGCAGAAGTGTGGAAGGCTCCGGGACCGCGTGAATGGACTCGACCCTTACCACCATGTCGTTGAAGTCCTTGTCGCCGCCTGGAGTGTCCTCGAAGCCTATGAGCCAGTTGTCGGTGCCGGGCTTGTTGAAGGAGACCGCCATCGCCTCGCCCCCGTTGAGCTGGTCCAGCGTGTAGAAGGTGCCGCTGGAGTTCTTGATGTAAAAGCCGAACCTGAACGGGTCTATACCGCTTACGGTCGTGTTGTTGACCATGCCCGCCGTTCCAGAGATCGTCAGGTCATTGGTCCCCGGCGTTGCCCAGCTTAGGACCGCGGTGGTGCCGCTGGTAGCCCCGCCAAGGAAGACATCGACGCCTGTGATGGCCGTCGTGTCAAAACCCGACCACAGGCCCAGGGCGTTAGAACCCGCCCCTGAGGCGTACTCGAACAGCAAGGTGGGAGTCGCAGCCGGGAAAAAGCTCGACGAGTTGCCCCACTTGGGCGTATCGCTCTGCGTACTGGAAGGCCCGTTTACCACTATGCCGGCACCGGGGAATACAGTATCTGCAATCGTCTGAAGATCGGTCCCAGCGCCGTCTGACGACGGTATGGTCACTGATACCGGGCGTATATTCTCCAATTGGAGTGGAATCGCGGAAGCGGTGGTCGCCAATGCCGCGGCAACAAACATCAGGCAACCTGCTAAAAAAAATCTTTTCATCTCGCCATCCTCTTTTATAATGTTGATTCGTTGATGCGATATACTACTGCAACCACTGTGCCAACATCTCCGAGAGCCAATAGACTTTGCATAACATGTCTATTTAACTGGATTTTTTGAGATATCAGGGTTGTGACGAGGTCAGGCGATTCTCTACAGTTGTAAAACAAACTAACAGATAGACGCCGCGTAAAGACCGCCAAAAACCCACAAAGCGGCTGTTACGCAAAAAAAGCCTTTTAAAACAGGATATTAAAAAGATAGCTGGCGACGGATATGGTGTAAAAAAAGCTGACACTGCCTTCTGCGCCCCGGCACGCTATTTACATCGGGTTTTTGCGATTGTTTGAGATAGGGGCCTTGTGGCTGGCCCCGGCGCCTTACGCCTTTACGACCTTTGCGCTCTTTATGCCCGCGGTGGCGTTCCTTGTGTCCACAACGAGCCGGCTGTTCGCCACTATCCACCTGTAGTCATAGGCCGCGTGGTCGGTGGCTATGAGGACGCAGTCGTATCTTTTGAGGCTGTCGGCGGTTATACGGGTCGAGCGCATCTTGAACCTCTTCCTGTGGCTTATGGCAATGGGCACATGGGGGTCGTTGTACTTGACCGATGCGCCCTTCTCCTTGAGTATCCTGATGAGCTCCATGGAGGGAGACTCCCTCATGTCGTCTACGTTCTTCTTGTATGCCACGCCGAGCAACATTATCTTCGAGCCCTTGAGGCTCCTGCCCCTGTCGTTTAACGCCTCCATCACCTTGGTAACGACATGATAGGGCATATTTGTATTTATCTCCCCGGCAAGCTCGATGAACCGTGTCGAAAAATCGTACTCACGGGCCTTCCATGTGAGGTAGAACGGATCTATGGGGATGCAGTGCCCCCCGAGCCCCGGGCCCGGGTAGAACGCCTGAAAACCGAAGGGCTTGCTACTTGCGGCCTTGATCACCTCCCAGATGTCTATGGACATCCTGTCGCAAAGCAGCTTGAGCTCGTTGACCAGCGCGATGTTGACGCTCCTGTAAATATTCTCGAGCAGCTTGGACATCTCGGCGACCTGCGTGGAGGAGACGGTGACGACCTGCTCGACTATACTGGAGTAGAGCGCCGTGCCGAGTCTCGAGCACTTCGTGGTTATCCCTCCGACTATCTTCGGGGTGGTCTTCGTGCTGAAGTCCTTTCTGCCCGGGTCTTCACGCTCGGGAGAGAATACGAGGAAGAAGTCGGAGCCGACCTTGAGCCCGTTCGCGTCGAAGAGCGGCAGGAGCACCTCCTCGGTCGTACCCGGGTAGGTGGTCGATTCGAGGGAGACTATCTGGCCGGGCCTCAGGTACCTGGCGATCTCTCTTGCCGTACCCTCCACATAGCTCATGTCAGGCTCCCGCTTGTCGGATAGAGGGGTCGGCACGCAGATTATCACGGCGTCCACCTCGGCCAGCTCGGCCATGTCGGCCGTGGCCCTAAAGGTCGGATCCGGCCCTTTGACAAAGGAGGCTATCTTATCCGAAGGTATGTGCTTTATGTAAGAGGTCCCCTTATTGAGAAGCTTTATCTTTTCAGGGTCCACATCGAAACCGACCACATCAAAACCTTCCTCGCAGAACCTCAGCACTATGGGCAGGCCGACATACCCGAGCCCGATTATCCCGATCTTCGCCGCCTTCTTTTCGATAAGGTCATAGAGATTGCCGTAATGCTGAGACATGGTCTCCCTTTCTAACTATGTTTAGTTGTGATGTCGTACTTCTTTACGAGGTGGTGCAGGGTCGGCCTCGTGAGCCCGAGCTCGTCGGCCGCCTTGCTGATGTTGTAGTTGTGCTTCAGTATCGCCTTATTGATGACGATCCTGTCCACCTTCTCTCTGGCCAGCCTGAGGTTGAGCGAACCGGCAGGCTCTTCCGGGGCTTGAAGCCCTATGTCGGATGCGGTTATCACGGGGCCGTCCGCAAGGGTTATGGCGCGGCGTATCTTGTTCTCGAGCTCCCGGACATTGCCCGGCCAGTCATATGCGTACAGGGCGTCCACCGCCTCTTCGCTCAGCGTCTTGGGCTTCGTGCCCTCCGGGGAGAACTTCTGCACGAACGCCCTTGCCAGCAGCAGGATGTCCTCGCCGCGCTCCCTCAACGGCGGCAGGTTCACCTCTATTACGGCAAGCCTGTAGTAGAGGTCCTCGCGGAACCTGCCATCGGCTATCATCTCCTTGAGGTCCTTGTTGGTGGCCGCTATGACGCGCGCATCTATGTCGAGCGCCTCCCTGCCCCCGACGCGCTCGATCTTGAAGTCCTGCAAAAACCTCAACAGCTTCACCTGGAGCTGCAAGGGCAGCTCACCTATCTCGTCGAGGAAGAGGGTGCCGCCGACGGCGAGCTCTATCTTGCCGGAGCGCTGGACGTGGGCGCCGGTAAAAGCGCCCTTCTCATGGCCGAAGAGCTCGCTCTCAAGGAGGTTCTCAGGTATGGCGCCGCAGTTTATGGGGATAAAGGGGTTGTTGCCCCTCAGGCTGTTGGAGTGTATGGCGCTGGCGATAAGCTCCTTACCGGTGCCGCTCTCCCCGGTCACAAGCACCGGGACATCGGTGGTGGCGACCTTTCTTACGGTAGTGAATATCTCCTGCATCTTGTCGTCGGAGCCGATGATATCGGAGAAGGTCTTGCCGGTAAGCTGTTTCTGCAGTTCCCTGAACTCGCTCTCAAGGGTATGGACGTAACTGGCGCGCTTGAGTATTGCCTTGAGCTCTTCTACCTCGATGGGTTTCGTGAAAAAATCATGCGCTCCGATGGCTATGGCGCTCAATGCGGCGGACTTGTCAGGATTCCCCGTGACCACGATGACCTTGGTGGACGGGGCCTCCTGAAGTATCTGGCCGAGGAGCTTCAGCCCCTCGCTCGTGTCCTCGGGGTGCGGGGGAAGGCCGAGGTCAAGGGTTACGAGCGAGGGCCGGTTCTCCGTGACGGCCTCCATCGCCTTCTGGCCGTCCTGGGCGAGAAATATGTCGTAGTCCTTTATAAGCGCCCACTTCATCTGGGTTCTTATCGGCTCGTCGTCATCTACTATAAGAAGTCTGGGCTTATTCATAAGGTCACGATGTGATGCGTTTAGAGCTCCGAGGCCTTAATTCCACCGGGCGGACCGGTCATGGAACCGGATGGCAGGGTGACGGTAAAGCTCGTGCCCCTGCCAACCTCGCTCTGCACCGAAATAGTGCCGCCGTGAGCCTCAATGAGCGTCTTGCACTGGTAAAGCCCTATGCCGAAACCGTTCTTCTTCGTCGTCTTAAACGGCCTGAAAAGCGCCGCGCCTATCCACTCGCTCGATATGCCGGAGCCGTTGTCCTGGACCACCATGTTTACGGACTCGCCGTTGGAATTGGCGTAAACCTTTATTATGCCTTCCTTATCTATAGCGTCGTAGGCGTTGGCAATCAGGTTTACAAGTACCATTTCAACCGCTTCATGGTCAATATAAATTGGGGGCACGGGGTCCACATCACTGGTGATGACCACCTCCTTGTCATGCGGGAGGTGTATCTTTTTCAGGGTCGAGCGAATAAACTCCCCCACGTCCGTCTCCACCATCTTCAGCTCCACCCCCCTGGGCACGTTCGAGAGCCTATCTATCAACCTCTTCATCCTGGAGACGGTCCCGTCTATGGTCCTTATGGTGTCTTTCCGGAACTCCGGGTTGTCCATGTTCTGCTCCGCGTTCTGGCTTATCAGCGAGAGCGAGTTCGTCAGGTTCTTAAGGTCGTGCATTATAAAGGTCGATATCCGGCTGAAGGTGTCGACCTCTCTTGCGTCTGCGAGCTCCTGGGCCATGGTGATGTTCCTTATCTGTACGGCGGCCTGGGTGGACATGGCGGTGAGTATCTCAAAGTCGTCCTGTATATAGGGCTCGTTCGACTGGTCGGGCCCCTGCATGATAAACCCTGTGACCTCCTGGTCCGCCACAAGGGGCGTGCACAGGACGGCGCCCGTCCCGGCGAACATCTGCGCAAGTAGCGCCGCGCAGGGGCCGTTGCCCACGGAGACGTCCTCGACTGTGAACGGGCCAAGGGGCTTGCTCAGAAGGCCTGGGAAGGAGCTCCCTAAGGCGACCCTCCTGAAGGCTTCCGGGACCTCGTTGCCGGCCTGGTAGCTCCTCGTGACCGGATCGTAGAGCCACAGGTAGACCGGCTTGGCGCCGGTGGTCTCGCCTATCATCTCCCTCAGGGTAGAGCGGATCTCCGGGACCGACCTCTTGCCGCTTATCTTCTCGATGGTCTCCATCCACTTGTCCCTGAACTCGTACTTGTGCTTGTAGAAGTGCTTGTTTATGAACAGCTGGACCTTCCTGCGCAGCGAGGCCATAAAGAAAAAGACCATGAGAAGGAGGATGGAGGTGAATATGAAAAGGGTGGTGAAAAAAAAGCCGAACGGCACCTTGAAGTACCGGATACCCTGCGCGATTATCCCTACGCTAAGAAGATAAAAGCCTATTACGAGGACGGTCAGCGAGTTGTATATCACATATCTCGAGATGAAGATGTCCACATCGAGCAGGCGGTGCTTTACGATAAAAACGGCCATCATGGATGTGGAAATAAGGATTACGGTGGCCGTAAGCAGGACGGATTCGAACCCCTGCAGAGAAAAGAGCAGGGACTGGCTCGAGAGGTATATGAAGTAGGTGAGGATCGAACCTACCCCTAAGATAAAGTATTTTATATGCCATCTCTTGGAGGCGCTTGAAGACCTGATGGTGGTCTCCAGATGCACGAGGTTTATAGCCGACCCGACTATCAGGTATATGTTGAAGTACCGCCCCAGCGGATTCAAGGAGAGGTACGGCAGGTCCGTGGCGAGGATACCGCCCCCCTCCACCCTGACAAGAAATAACGACCCGGCGCTGAAGATGAAGAAGATAGACAGCGCAGAGCAGATGAGCAGCACAGGGGTCCATCTTATGAGTATCTCCCTGTAATTGGCCCTCGCGAAGACAATCGAGAACAAGAGCCACGCCGCCGGCAACGCCGCCTGCCCTGAAAGGAGTATCCTCGCCCCGGCCTCGGCAAACCCCTCCCTCAATGGCGATAGGAGTATCAGGGTACAGCCCGCCTCTATGACGGCAAGGCTTGACATCCCGAGAGCAAAGCCGATGTTGGTCAGGTGACGCGGGTTCCTGAGCAGGGTGAAAAGCCCGAGCGCCGCGCACAGGATGGCGCCTATGACACCTATGGTTGCGAAGTAATAGTACATGCTCAATGATTTGATATTGACATCGGTTTATATATAAATATAATGATGGTAATCGGACGGCCGCCATACAACGGATGGCACGAATACGGAGTTCATTCTGGTACCATCTTCAAACTTCTTCTTTCTGCAGTTCTCTTCTTCACCTGTCACTTAATGGCCCATAAGGTTGCATTTTTTACATTTTACCGCATCTTTTGCGTCCATGTAACTATTTGATATCATAGGATTTATTCCTACCCGAGGGGTGTGATTGTCGTCACATACATACAACGAAAAGTTCATTATACTGCAATCATAAGATACATGCCGGTAGACAAAATATGTCCGGCAAGATATAGCTACTTTGTATCCTTGGCAAGTCCAAACAACAGGCGCAGAGGAAAAGACGATGAAAAGGTCGAATTGGATAAAGAATATAATCGGTGCTATAATTCTACCAGTCATGCTGATAGCGTTTACGGGTTGCGGCGGCGGCGGAGCAACCGGGGTATCAGGCACCGGCGGCACGGGCGGTGGCGCCGCTTCTCTGTCGGCTACTATTAACTGGTCTCCCGTCACGACAAACATAGATGGAAGCCCGTTGACCGAACTCGCCGGATACAGAGTGCATTACGGCACCGAGCCCGGCGTCTACACCACCACGGTGGATATAGCCGACCCGACAGCCGCAAGCGCCGTAATATCAGGCCTTCAGGCGGGTACCACCTATTATTTTGTCGTAACTGCTTACGATACCTCAGGGAATCAAAGCGCATACTCGAACGAAGGCGTAAAAACCTTATAAGCAAGCAGGACGGCGCCAATAAAAACCACAACCGTATTGAACGGGCTTTGCACTTTTTGGAGGAGAACAATGAAGAAACTTTTCTTAGCCGCGTCAATCTTCCTGGCCATATTCTTGATGAGTCCGCTTGAGGCTCTTGCATTAGAGCCGGTCCTGTACTTCTCCGATATAGAAAGCGGTCCTGCCACGGGACTTGGGGACGGGAAAGGCTCCGGGGCGATTGTCACTGTGTGGGGCGCCAATCTGGGCTCCTCCCAGGGGAGTTCAACGATATCCGTCGGCGGGGTGCCGGCGGCATATGTGTACTACTGGGGCAACGCCGATACGACCGGGGCAAGCGGCCCGGCTGACCTGTACACCTATCACAAGATGCAGACCATCTCGTTCTCGGTCCCCGCGACCGCCGCTTACGGGGCCAACACCATCTCCGTAACGGTCAACGGCACTCAAACCAACACCCTTCCCTTCACCGTCCGTGCAGGGAATATATACCATGTCAAGACAACAGGCAGCGATAGCGGCGATGGTTCCTGGGGCAAACCATGGAGGTCCTTGGCCTATGTAGGCACCGGGGCGGGAGGTGCGATTACCCCGGGGGACACCATCTATGTCGGCGACGGCGTCACCGCGATAGGCAGCACCGCTGGTTTTGCCATCAAATACATAAAGGCGACCAAAGCCAATCCGATCTCCGTTATCGCCTATCCCGGAGCTTATGTGCTGGCTCAGGGAGGACACGCCATCAGCAACTGGAACCACGACTCATCGTACTGGAATATATCCAAGCTCGTTGCAAAGACTACCTCGGTCGGCATAGATGCGTTTAAGGGAGGGAGGTTCGTAGCCAACGAGATAACGAACGCTCCCGGGGAGTGCGCTGACGGTCAGGGCGGGGCCATCACCGGCAATAACTATGTCGCCCCTTACAGCCCCGACAAGGACATGGTCGGTGGCGGCATAAAAGTCTTTGGCAATTACATCCATGACTTCGGATGCGACTCCACCAGTAAGCTCCATCATGTCTTCTACATCTCTCAAAGGGGCGGTTATCC
>JBHHYT010000018.1:0-29989 GCA_046757705.1 Thermodesulfobacteriota bacterium | reverse complement strand
GCCGGATAAGAGTAAACACCGGCAAACTCGTACAGTAAGGAAGAAGATGGACAGTAAAAATTTGAAAAGGTATAATCCTCTCAAACGGGAAACCAGGCCCGAGTCAAGGTTTCATAAGGAAGGAGGTTTTGATGGGACTTTTTAAACGAGGCCAGGTCTGGTGGATGAGGTTTACGTATCAGGGCAGGCAGGTAAAACGGTCAACCGAAGTAAGAGACAAAAAGCTTGCCGAGAAGATCCATGCAAAGGTCGCGACGCTGATAGCAGAGGGCAAGTGGTTTGATGTTGACCCCGGTAGGGATAAGACTTTCAGAGGGATGATGGAAAAATATCTCTCGGAGTGTTCAGTCATAAAATCCCATGCCTCGAAGTTAAGGGATATAAGCGCGTCAAAACAACTGCTCCCGCACTTTGGCGACTATACCCTTGCCGACATCACGCCCAAGCTTATCTCTTCGTACAAGACGAAGCGCAGGCAGTACGGGGCCGCCCCTGCCACGGTCAACAAGGAACTTGGCATGGCGAAGCACGCCTACAATATCGCAAGGAAGGAATGGGAGTGGTGCAGGGACAACCCGTTCCAACTCGTGTCGATGGAGAAGGTAAACAATGCCCGTGTTAGATACCTGACAGACGAGGAGTTTGAAAACCTTCTTGAGGCGTGCGAGGATTGGTTCAGGCCGATTGTTCTGGTCGCATGGCATAGCGGCATGAGGCTTGGCAATATTCTCTCCCTGAGGTTCAACCAGGTAGACCTCTTTCGAAGGGTGATACTGCTGGACCATACCAAGAACGGAGAGCGGTTAGGCATACCGGTAAATGACACCCTCTTTGAGCTTCTAAAAGGGCTGTCTAAGGTAAGGCCGTTAAAATCTCCGTTTGTGTTCGACGGCATTTACCCCGTACAGGTTCAAAGAGGTCTAAGGGATGCTTGCAGGAAGGTGGGGATTGAGAACTTCCGCTTCCATGACCTTCGGCATTGCTTCGCTTCTTCCCTTGTGCAAAGGGGGGTAGACCTGTTCAGGGTACAGAAGCTTCTCGGACACAAGGACGGAAGGATGACACAGAGATATGCTCACCTTGCGCCGGAGAATCTCAGGGAGGCAATAAAGGCTTTGGATGCGCCAATTAGCCCAATTTTAGCACAATCCAAAGAAAAAGAGGCTACGGTAACACCGTAACCCCTTGATTTTATTGGCGGTCCTAACGGGAGTCGAACCCGTGTTTTAGCCTTGAGAGGGCCACGTCCTAGGCCACTAGACGATAGGACCGTTATTTCGATGCCGCTTTATATTTTTATACAGATTGATGTCGCGTTTGTCAACGGTTATCAGAGCCGGGGAGCCAAAAAACTGCGGCGGCCGGGTACGCAAGGCCGCGCACGGGCCGGGGGGGGGGGCGTACGCGCCCCCTCCCTCAGTTCTCCTTGTACGTATGCTTGATGGCCTTTATCAGCAGCTGCGTGGAGCCTTGAAGCTGTTTTATCGCATCGCGCGTCCTGCCGTTGTCCATGGCGGCGTCAGCCTTTTCTTTTAGCCCCTGCCCCTCGACGAAGAGCCTGCCGGACTCGGTGTCCCCCTCCTTTACGACCTTCGAGGCGAAGAAGATGTAAGAGGCGTTCTTCTTGAGCTCGTATGCGAGTATCTCTTTCTCGTCGGTGAAGGTCGGCTTCGGGAAGGTGATGATGTCGTCCTGCGCGCGTTTTATGTCCTTTACCGCCTGCGTGGCCTGTCTGTAAGCCTTTTTGATCTCCGCGAGCGCTCCGTCCATGTCCTGACGCGTAAGGTTGAGCTTGGCCGTGTCGTAATGCTCCCTCGCGTCCTCGATAGTCGCCAGGGCTTTTTCGTTCCCCTTCGCGTCCTGTCCGAGGAGCCGCTCGGCGGTGCTTATGAATACCTCTACCTCGGCCATGCCCTTCTTGAGCATGTTCTCCTTGCGCTCTATGTCGTGGCTGGCCTGCAGTACGAGTTCTTCCTTGAGGATAGACTCCTTGAGGGAGGCGTCCTTGTTCGTGGCGATTATGACGGCGTGCACCGCGAGCTGGGTCGACTCCACGAGGTCCTCGAGGGCGAAGTCGTACTCGCCCCTGCCGAAGTGCTCATCGCTCTCCTTCGAGGCCCTCTCGGCCATCTCGAAGAACGATGCGGCCTCCGGGTCGTCCTTTATTATCTTCTTTACGGCCTTGAGGAAGGCCTTGTTCGTGGCCGTCTTGTACTCGATGGTCTTTGTGTACGAGCTGCCGGGGTTCTTCTTCGCGGCGAAGGCGTCTGGCGCGATGATCGTCAATAATAACGCGATGGCAACAAGGACCTTTGTCATCTCTTCCTCCGTATTACGTATGTGGTATGGACGGTCTTGATACTGCACGGGCCTTTAGCGGCCCTTCTCGTAGCTCAAAAGGTTCGGGGCCTCGAAGCGCCCCTTCTCGACCTCCGTGCCTCCGGGGAAGACCACGTACCCGTACTTGGAGAAGTACCGGAGCCTGCGCGCCGCCTTCAGGGTGCCGTCGACGGAGGCGCCGCTCAAGAAGAAGCAGAGCGTCTTTTTCGGGTCTTTCGGGTCCTTCACGGCTAGAGCGGCCACCGTGCCCTCCCGGCGGTATTTCCTGCCGCCGACGGTCATGTTCTTCCCGTCCATGGCCACGAGCCCCGAAAGGCGCGCCCCGGCGAGGCGCGCGACCCTGTTCTCGTCCGGGAAGCCGAATATCAGCAGCGACGGCTCGCCCAGAAAGTCTCTTGTGCCGGCCCCGGCGTCGGTCGCCAGCTCCAGTCCGAAGTCCTTTGACAGCAGCCCGGCGGCCCCGGCGTATTTCTCCCGCGCCTTTTCCTTGCCCGGGATTACGGCCACAGTGCCCCTGCCCCCGAAGCATGAGGCGAACGACGGCGGTATCTCCGTGTCCGCGAGGACGCGGAACACCTGAAAGCCCGGGTCCACCGTAAAGCCGAGCGGGGGCGAGTCCATGAATATTTTAACATCATCGAGGGCCGTTTTCACAACAATCGTTTTCCTGACCTCTCCTTCGGCGGTCCTGAGTACGACCGGGAGCGTGAGCCGGTAGGGCTCGGGGGACCTCTGCTCTATCGTGAAGGAGACGAGATACCCCCCGTCCTTCTTCTCCGTATCCACCGTGCCGAGCCTGAGCACGGGGCCGCCGGAGCGCAGGAGCCACTGGTCGAAGAACCACTTCAAGTCCCGGCCCGAGGCCCCCTCGAAGGCCGCCCTCACCTCCGCCCAGGACGCGCGCCTGAAGGCGTTCGCGGCATAGAGCCTCTTGAGCCCCTTGCCGAAGGTCTCCGCCCCAAGCTCCCCCTCGAGCATGTTGAATACCATCATGCCCTTGTCGTACCCGACGGCGCGGGAGGCCGGGGTGGTGGCGTCCTCGAACCCGGCAAGCGGTATGGACGCCGTGCCCGCGAAGTTCTTGAACCCCCGGAGCTTGTTGAGCCTGAAGCGGCGCGCTTGACCCTCTCCCTTCTCACGCTCGTAGAGGTAGTCGGCCACATACGTCGTAAGCGCCTCCACCCAGTTGCCTTGCCGCTCGTCCATGAACACGGAGTTGCCCCACCAGCTGTGGGCTATCTCGTGGCCCAGCGAGGTGCCGGGGATGAAAGGGAGCCGCAGTATCGCCGAGCCGAGCAGGGTGAAGGAGGGCATGCCGTAGCCGGTGGGCAGGAAGCTCTCGACCACGGCGAATTTTTTGAACGGATACGGCGCTATCATCTCTGTGTAGAGGTCGAGGTAGCCCTTCGTCCTGTCGATGTAGAGCCTTGAGAGGTCGGGCTCATCCTTGAAGAAGTAGGTATAGACCTTGACGCCCCGGTGTTCGTCCTCCCGGACGACGTACCTCCCGGCGATCAGGTCGAGCCCGTCCACGGGCCTTTCAGTCCTCCATCTCTCCGTCGTCCCGGCGTCCGTGTCCTCCGTCGCGGCAAGCTCGCCCTCCATTACAGTCCTGAACCCGCGCCCCACCGTGACACGGGCCGTGGCCGTGTGCAGCAGCCCGTACTCCCTCGGGTACCAGAGGGAGGAGGATGGGAGGAATACGCCCTGGGGCCCGATGACCCCGTCATCCACATAGGCGACCCCGCGCTTTATCTTCTCCTGCGCGCTCGCTATGCCGGGGAATGTGCCGCTGAAGCTGACCGTCAGGGCGTCCGCGTCCGCGGGCATCTCCACGGAGATGCGGCTGGCGCGCTCGCCTTCGAGCGCCTCCGTCTCGAAGGGGGCCTCCTTGCCGCCTATCTCCACGCCGTCTACCTTCGAGCCCTCCCTCAACAGCAGTTCCACCCGTCCGGCGCCCTTGCCGGGCCTTATGGTGTCGGTGCCGGTCATGGAGCGCGAGGGTATGTCGACGGTTATCTCGATGGCGTGATGCGGCACTCTTGGCCCCTGTGCCGCCGCCGGCGCGGCGAGCAGGACTATGGCCCCCAACGCGGCCGTTATCACCTGTTTAAGCATGGTTTTTCTCCGTTGCTCCCTCACGAGAGGATATCATAATAACCGGCCCCGGTCTACACCGCGGGCCGGTGCCGGCGGTCGGTGTGAAGGGTTTTAATCCAAAATAAATTTTTCCGTAACGGCGGTTTAATATTATTTTTGTATGATATAATCATATTAGGAAAAGGGCCCCGGGACAAAGCGGGGCCGATGGCTTCAAGCCGGGGCCGCAGAACCTCCGGCCCCCTCCAAAGGAGAGGTAAAAATGGCAAAGAGGATTGACATAAAAGATTTTATATCCTTTGACGAGATGCTGGCGGCCGAGGACCTGAGGGATTTTTTCGACAACACCAGCCAGGACCCCAAAAAGGCGGATTCCCTGACCCAGGGCGTCTACTTCCTCCTTGACGGCTCGATGGTGCTGCTCCTCAACAACAGGAAGTACAAGAACCCGCAATAACAGTCATGAGTGTATCCTTTCGATAGGCGAACAGGATAATAAACAAGGCCGGACGTCGCAAGACGTCCGGCCTTGTTAGTCTTTCAGGCGTCGGAACCTTTCATGCAATGCGTTATCCCGGCGTTCCGGAGGCGCGGCCCGCATGGGAGGGCTTCAAGCCTTCGCTCACCTCCTGTTCGGATTTGCCGCGGCTGAACCTCTTCCCGAGCCTCAGAGAGACGTTCACGAGTCCTATCAACACCGGCACCTCGACCAGCGGCCCGATGACCGCGGCGAAGGCGACCCCTGAATCTATGCCGAAGACGGCTATCGCCACGGCTATGGCCAGCTCGAAGTTGTTGGACGCGGCGGTGAAGGCCACGGTGGCCGTCTTCGCGTAGTCCGCCCCCGACCTGCGCCCCATCCAGAAGCTCACGAAGAACATCACCATGAAGTAGATGAAGAGCGGGACGGCTATCCTCAGGACGTCCAGCGGGATCCGGACAATCGTATCCCCCTTGAGGCTGAACATGACGGTGACGGTGAACAGCAGGGCGGCGAGGGTAACGGGGCCTATCTTCGGCAGGAAGCTCTCCTCGTACCACCGGACGCCCTTGCCCCTTATCAGCAGAGTCCTTGTAAGGAAGCCCGCGGCAAAGGGGATGCCGAGGTAGATGAGCACGCTTCGGGCTATCTGGCCCATGGAGACGTCTATGGCGATGCCCGCAAGCCCGAGGTACGGCGGCAGCACCGTTATGAAGAAACACGCGTAGACGCTGTAGAATACTATCTGGAAGACGCTGTTGAAGGCGACTAGCCCCGCCGCGTACTCCGTGTCTCCCCTGGCCAGCTCGTTCCAGACGATGACCATCGCTATGCAGCGGGCGAGCCCCACGAGGATGAGCCCGGTCATGTACTCCGGGGAGCCGTGCAGGAATACAACGGCGAGGAAGAACATCAGGACAGGGCCGACGAGCCAGTTCTGCACGAGCGACAGCCCCAGTATACGGGTGTCTCGCAAGACCCTTCCGAGCTCCTCGTACTTTACCTTTGCCAGCGGGGGGTACATCATCAGTATCAGGCCGACGGCGATGGGGATGTTGGTGGTGCCGGCCCGCATGGAGTCCATCTCCCCCACAACCACGGGGAGCGCGTATCCGAGCGCCACCCCTGCGCCCATGGCCAGGAATATCCACAGGGTCAGGTACCTGTCCAAAAAGGAGAGTTTTTTGTTGGTCATTGTGAGTCCTTCGGGTCGCCGAGCCCCACGCCGCGCGGAGAAGAGCAGCCTTTTTCTCTCCGTCACCTGCACGACCCGGCGGGGCCTGCGGCGCATATCTTCGAAAGCCGTCGGGCGTCATCGGCGATCCGTCGGCTGCCCTCCAGCGATGAGCGCACCCACTTGAGGCACTGGCGCACCTCCTTCGGTCCGTCTCTCCCCGCCAGTTTGTAGTAGACCCACCTGCCGTCCTTTCTCGCGTCCACGAGACGGGCGCCGTGGAGCAGGTGCAGGTGCTTGGAGACGGTCGAGGGGGCGAGCCCAAGAAGCTCGATGATCTGGCAGACGCACAGCTCGCCGCCCGAGAGCGCCATCAGGATGCGCAGACGGGATTCGTCGGAGATGGCCTTTGTGATGGAAAGGATATCTCTCATCCGTGTAATATAATTCGCCATATAACGAAATGTCAATGAAAAAATGACGGCAGGCCGTCACTTCCGCGCCCAGCTCGAGCAGTTCACGCCGGGGTTCCTTCTGGCCGCTTCCTTGCCGGACCTCAGCACGTGGCCGAGCAGCACCGGGCAGCGGTAGTGCTCGTCGCTGCTGCAGTACCTTTTATGCCTCTCCGTGCTCGGCATCAGAAGCGTATCAGAGGCCTTGCACAGTTTTATTATCCTGCCTGCGTCGAGGTACGGGCATTCATCGCTCATTCCATTCTCCTTTGTTTATTGTTGATCTGTCAGGTGGCTGAGAACGTCGCGTTTCGATTAAGCCCATCTCTCCTTGTGGGAGAGGGGGGCGGTGAGGGGGAGGTTTTTTATCCCTCTTCCTTGAGCCTCACCGGAGAGAAGCGTATCGCGAGTATCCGTGCCGCCATCAGGCTCAGGACCAGCGCGATGAAGAGGATTATCCTCTGGTACTCTATCTCCTTGAACCAGAAGCCCATTATCTCCGTCAGTATCACCACGAGCACGGTGTCAATTATGTACGTGACCTTGACGCGCCTCTCCGTGAAGTACGCAAAGGCCGTCATGAATATCTCGAGCAGGGCGAGGATCGTAAGCGAGTTGACCATGACGTGCTTCATGGCCGCGTGTATGCCGAGGCCGAAGACCGCCTTCAGGTCCATGAGGGTCTTCAGCGTCGCCCACGAAATCGAGGCGAGTATGACCAGAAGCAGGAGGCAGAGGGATGCCTTTACCGCGTACAGGAAGACCCGTGATATCCTCTCGTCCAGTGAGGTGCAGGCTTCGATCTCCATGCAGTCATGATACCGGGGGATGGTTACAGCAATATTACGGGGATGTTAACGTTTCGTGGCGTTTTGCGGGGGTGCATGGGGATAAAAAAAGGGGTTGCCGTAAAGGCAACCCCTTTAAAAAAATGGTGGGCACAGGCCAGCCTGCGAGACTGGGGAACTGTTGTATGCACATGGATGTCATCATTTGATAGCTGATTTTCTCCCTGAGAACTTTTCTTAAAAAGATCCGCTTAGCAACTGTTTTTTAGTTGCATTGATATTTTTTTGTGTTATTATGTATAATATGAGCAAGGCAGGCAAACTACTAAAGAGATTCCTGTCGAAGCCGACAGATTTTACTTGGGACGAATTTAGGCGGCTTATGAGGGGATTTGGCTATGTAGAAGTTAATAAGGGCAAAACCTCCGGGTCTAGGGTTTCTTTCGTAGAGCCCGAAACGAAACATATAATAAGCCTTCATAAGCCTCACCCTCACCCGACCCTCAAGCAGTATCAACTTAAACAGGTCGAAGAGGCCCTAATAGAAAAAGGGGTGATTTAAAATGAAAGATAGGTTGATGTATAGAGACTTCATTGGTTCCGTTAATTACAGCTCAGATGACGATGTTTTTCACGGAAAGATAGAGATGGTAGATGACCTTGTGACATTTGAAGGTCGAAGCACCGAAGAGCTTAAAAGTGCATTTCATAGGGCTGTTGACGACTATGTGGCATTATGTGAAGAAATTCATAAAGAGCCTTTGAAAACATATAAAGGAACATTCAATGTACGTATAAAGCCTGCTTTACATAAAAAGGTTGTAGAAATCGCCACAATTCGTGGTGTAACGTTGAATCAATTTGTACAGGATTCAATACAGAGAATGGTCACGAAAAATACCGTGGGGCGGCTTCTTGTTGCAAAAAGGGCTGCAAAGAAAAAGACTACTCATGGAAAAGAAAAATCTGCTTCAAATCGAAAGACAAAGTAGGGAGCCTCGTAGGGTGGGCTTGGCCCACCAAACAGGGTGAGGTATATTGCTTTCTAATATACCCTGATCCACCCCCGAAATGCAACAAGGGGTTGACTGAAATTCAGTCAACCCCTTTTATAATCTGGCTGGGGGACCAGGATTCGAACCTGGATAAACGGAGTCAGAGTCCGTTGTCCTGCCGTTAGACGATCCCCCAGTGGAAATCGGATTGTTCCCGCGTTCAAGGCCAAAAATAATATAATGGGGCGAGGGTTTCAAGTCAAGTAAATTTTATTGACAATGCCAAATAAATTCCTGTATACTTTTAAGTCTTTACGTTAAGGTAGATGCATGAAGATTTTTGTGGACGATATCCCGGAGGGCGGCCTTTCGCTCGACCTCTCGGTTGAAGGCAAGGAACTGAACGCGGCCGCCGGCGGGGATCTCGACATCTCTTTCGTGGGCCCGATAGCCGCGCACCTCGAGCTTACGAAGGCGAAGGCCGACGTGGCGGTCACAGGCGAGATAAGCGCCCGGATGAAGGCCAACTGCAGCCGATGCCTCAAGGAGATAGAGCTTCCGCTCGAGATAACCTTCTCGGACTTCTTCGTCCGGGGCGCGGATGAGCAGGGCGACAGGGAACTCAAGCCGGCGGACCTCGACGTGGACTTCCTCGAAGGCCCGGAGCTCGACACCCTCGACATCATACTCGCCCAGATAGCCCTCGAGGCGCCGACGCACCCGCTATGCAAGCCGGACTGCCCGGGGCTGTGCCCGAGGTGCGGGGCCGACCTGAATAAAGGGCCGTGCGCCTGCCCCAGGGCCGAGAAGGTAGACCCGAGGCTCGCCGCCCTCAAGGACTTCAAGGCCAAATAAGGGGGCCGGATAGGGTGAGGCTACAGCGGCCGGGGGGCGAGAGGGTGGTGCGAGGCGGGTGCGGTGCGCGGCCGCGGGGGCCGGATTTTTTTGTTGAATTCCATGATGGTTTACATATATAGGTAGATAGCAGGCCGCCCGGCCCCGGAGGACGCGGCGGGCGTTCAAATGAAAAACACACACGGATAATGCCGTAAAGAGAGGATACAGAGATGCCGAACCCGAAGAAGAGACATTCGAGATGCAAGAGGATGCAGCGCAGGAGCCACGACGCACTGTCCGCGCCGGCTACGTCCACCTGTCCGCAGTGCGGTGAGCCCAAGAGGCCCCACCACGTATGCATGAGCTGCGGCACCTACAGGGGCAGGAACGTCCTCAAGAAAGAGGAAGAGCTTTAATCGGCCCTGCCCGCGCGAGTATTTCGGCGCGGGCAGGGCCTTTTTGTTTTTGAACGGCCGCAGGGCCCGGGGGGTTCGCTCAAGCCCGGTGCCCGTTCGTTTTTTTTTGGCCGTCAACCGGCTGTATGCTAACCTTATAAGAACCCACACATATGAAGATAGCCGTAGATGCGATGGGGGGGGACAACGCCCCCGGCGCCGTTGTTGAGGGCTCCATACTGGCCGCGCGCGAGCTGCGCATTCCCATAATCCTCGTGGGCGACAGGGAGAGGATAGAGGCCGAGTTGAAGAAGCACGGCCACGTGGGGCAGAACATCTCCATAAAGCACGCCTCCGAGGTCATCGGCATGGCCGAGTCCCCGACGCAGGCCGTAAGGAAGAAGAAGGACTCCTCGCTCAAGGTCTGTTTCGAGCTCGTCAGGAGCGGCGAGGCAGGCGCGGTCGTCAGCGCTGGGAACTCCGGTGCCGCCATGGCCGCCGGCATCTTTTTATTCAAGAGGATAAAGGGCGTGGACCGCCCGGCTATAGCCGTGAGCGTGCCCACCATGAAGTCCCCGGCCGTGCTCCTCGACGTCGGGGGCAACGTCGACTGCAAGCCCGTCCACCTGCTCCAGTTCGCCGTGATGGGGGGCGTGTACGCCCGGTACGCCCTCAAGGAGCACAACCCGAGGGTAGGGCTGCTGTCCAACGGCGAGGAAGAGGCCAAGGGCAACGAGCTTACCAGGGAGACGCACGCCCTTTTAAAGCAGACCTCGCTCAACTACATAGGCTATGTCGAGGGCAGGGATATATACAGGGGGGACGTGGACGTCGTCGTGACCGACGGCTTCGTGGGCAACGTGGTCTTGAAGCTCTCCGAAGGGCTCGTGGAGGCCGTGACCACCATGCTCAAGGATGAGATAATGTCGAGCGTGCAGTCGAGGCTCGGCTACCTGCTCGCAAGGGGGGCCTTCGAGAAGCTCAAGAAGAAGGTCGATTACGCCGAGTACGGCGGCGCGCCCCTGCTCGGAATAGAAGGCGTGTGCATCATAAGCCACGGCAGGTCCAACCCCAAGGCCATAAAGAACGCGATATTGAGGGCCAGGGAGTACGCCAGGGGCAAGGTGAACAAGCATGTGCTCGAGGAGATAGAGAAGGTGCGTGCCCTCGGCAGGCCGAGCCGCGCGGGCGCCGGCCCCAACGGCGCGGCGGCGGGGAGTTAGTCGCGGATGCTCAGGTCAAGGGTTATAGGTACGGGCTCTTATGTGCCCGAAAGGGTCTTGACGAACCGCGACCTCGAGTCCATGGTCGATACGTCGGACGAGTGGATATCCACGCGCACGGGGATTAAGCAGAGGCGTGTATGCGAGGGAGAGACCTCTGCGGAGCTGGCCTCGCGCGCCGCGAAGGCCGCGCTCAAGGCCGCGGGAGTCTCCCCCAGGGACATAGACCTTATCGTCGTTGGCACGGTCACCCCGGACATGACATTCCCCTCGACCGCCTGCCGCGTGCAGTCGAGCATCGGCGTCAGGCCCGGGGCCGCGGCCTTTGACGTATCCGCCGCCTGCTCGGGCTTCCTCTACGCCCTCGACATCGCCGACAAGTACGTAAGGGCCGGGGGCTGCGCCAAGGCGCTCGTCATAGGCGTCGACAGGTTCTCGAAGATAGTCGACTGGAAGGACAGGAGCACCTGCGTCCTGTTCGGGGACGGCGCGGGGGCCGTGGTCCTCTCGGCACAGAAGGGCAAGAAAGGGGTCCTCTCCTGCCACATACACTCTGACGGCCGCCAGTGGGAGCTGCTCTACACAGGCAGCCCTTGCCCGCCGAGCCCGTTCGAGAAGCCCGGTGCCGGCGGCCCGTGGACGCTCAAGATGAACGGGAACGAGACCTTCAAGATAGCGGTGCGCACGATGGGCAGCGCCATAAAAGAGGCGCTCGAGGAGAACGGGCTTGAGCCGGGGGACATCAGCCTGCTCATCCCGCATCAGGCGAATATGAGGATAATAAACGCGGCCAGAGACAGGCTCAAGCTCCCGGACGAGAAGGTGTTCACGAACCTTGAGCGGTACGGCAACACCTCGGCGGCCTCCATCCCGCTTGCGCTCGACGAGGCGGTAAGGGAGGGCAGGATCAAGGAAGGCGACATAGTCCTCTTCGTCGCCTTCGGCGGCGGCCTTACGTGGGCCTCCTCCGTGGTGCGCTGGTAAGGGGGCCGGCAGGGGCCGGGCAGGGGCCGGGCAGGGGGCTGACAAGATGCTGGCAGGGGGGCAGGGGGGCAGGGGCCCTCGCGTGGCTGGCGCTCGGCGCGGCCGTGCCGGGCCGGCAGGAAGCCCTTTTGCATACCTTTCAAAACTCTAAAAAAGAGACCCGCTTATGAAAAAGACAGCTTTCGTGTTTCCGGGACAGGGCTCGCAGTACGTGGGCATGTGCAAGAGTTTCTACGACGAGTATTCGGTGGCGCGAACTACCTTCGAGGAGGCGAGCGACGCCATAGGCCACGACATGGCCAGGCTCTGTTTCGAGGGGCCGGGCGAGGCGCTCGACCGTACGGAGAACACCCAGCCAGCCCTTCTGACCGCGTCCATGGCCGCGCTCCGTGTGTTGCGGGAGAAGGCGAACATAAGGCCGTCGTTCATGGCGGGCCACAGCCTCGGGGAGTATACGGCGCTGGTGGCCTCCGGCTCGCTGGACTTCAAGGACGCTGTAAGGCTCGTCAAGATGCGCGGGCGGTTCATGCAGGAGAGCGTGTCTCCGGGCACCGGCAAGATGTGCGCCATCCTCGGCCTGGACATAGACACCGTGGAGGTCATCTGCGATTCCGCCTCCATGGGTGCCGCCGTCGTGGTCCCAGCGAACATAAACAGCCCCGCCCAGATAGTCATATCCGGCCACGCCGCCGCGGTCGACATAGCCGCGTCTCTGGCGATGGAGCGTGGCGCCAGAAGGGTCGTGGAGCTGCAGGTAAGCGTCCCGTCGCACTCGCCGCTTATGATAAAGGCCGCCGAGAGGCTCGGTACGGAGCTTACGAAGACCGCCTTCAAGACCCCGGACATCCCGGTGCTCACGAACGTAGAGGCGCAGCCGGCGGGCCACGCCGAGAGCATCCGCGAGATACTGATACGCCAGCTTACGAGCCCGGTCCGGTGGGTGGGCATAGTGCGCAAGCTTAAAAAAGAGGGCGTCCGGTGCATCGTCGAGATAGGTCCCGGCAAGGTCCTCTCCGGGCTCAACAGGAGGATCGAGAAGGACATCGAGAGCGTAAGCGTTGATACGACCTCCGACATCGAAGGCGCCATAAGCGCGGTGTCCGGAGGCGCCGTCTGAGGCCATGCGCCTTGCGTGGCGGTGACAGGGTAAACCTTATAATATAGCAGGACAAGAAGGAGGAGATATGCAGGTATCGGGCAGGGTGGCGATAGTCACCGGCGCAGGCCAGGGCATAGGCAGGGAGATAGCCTTGAAGCTTGCCTCTTACGGCGCGGATGTGGCGGTCGTGGACGTAAACCTCGAAGGGGCCGAGCGGACGGCGGCCGAGGTGAAGAGGATGGGCAGGCGCGCCATGGCCATGAAGGTAGACGTGGTCAGCATGCAGGAGACGGAGGAGATGGCCGAGAAGATATTCAAGGAGCTCGAGGCCATACACATACTCGTGAACAACGCCGGGATAACGCGCGACGGGCTCATCCTCAGGATGAAGGAGGAGGACTGGGACGCCGTGCTCGACGTCAACCTCAAGGGCGCGTTCAACTGCACGAAGGCGGTGCTCAAGTACATGACCAAGTCGCGCTGGGGCAGGATAGTGAACATATCCTCGGTCGTGGGCGTGATGGGCAACCCCGGGCAGGCCAACTACGCGGCGAGCAAGGCCGGGCTCATCGGCCTTACCAAGACCATAGCGCGCGAGTTCGCCACGCGGAACATCACCTGCAACGCCGTCGCCCCCGGGTTCATAGAGACCTCCATGACCGACGCGCTCTCGGACACTGTCAAGCAGGACCTGATGGCGAAGATACCGCTCGGAAGGCTCGGAGGGGCGAGCGACGTGGCAAGCGGGGTGCTCTTTCTCTCCTCCAACGCTTCGAATTATATAACCGGGCAGGTGCTCAACATCAACGGCGGAATGGCCATGTAGAAGGGCCCTGCCGCGCCCCTGATTAAAATTGACAACGGGGCGCCATTGGTGTTATACAGAGAGATAATTTCCACGCCATGCAAATACATTTATCCAATCAGGAGGTAAGTAATGTCTTCAGTTGAGACCAAGGTTAAAAAGATAATCATCGACCAGCTCGATGTTACGGAGGACGAGGTCACGTCAGGCGCTTCTTTCGTGGACGACCTCGGTGCCGACTCGCTCGATACGGTGGAGATGGTGATGGCCTTCGAGGAGGAGTTCGCCATAGAGATACCCGACGAGGACGCAGAGAAGATAAAGACCGTGAAGGACGCGGTGGACTACATACAGAAAAAGGCCGGCAAGTAATCTGAATCAAGCCGGCTTCGGCCGGCGTTTTTTCGGTTTTTTTGTTTCAGGGGCCCCGGAGACGGGGCCTGCCGACTCTTCGAAACCGCGTCAGAGCGCGCTCAAGCGGTCCGCGGGGCGACGTCCCGGAGGGCAGAGCCGCATGCGGCCCTCAACGCGCTCCGCACATCCGCCGGGCCACGGGCCCGGCGTCCGCATTTCACACTAACTCGAAATAACGGCCTGACAGTCTGCCCCCGGACTCCGCCGCGCGGCGTACGCCGCGCCGGGACAAAGGGAGCAGGGCCGTTGTTTGAACGGAAGGACAGATGAGAAGGGTAGCCGTAACAGGTTTAGGCATGGTAAGCCCGCTCGGTACGGGCGTGGCCAGGTCGTGGGCCGCGGCCATCGAGGGGCGCACGGGCATCAGGGAGATAACGCGCTTCGACGTCTCCGACTTTCCTGTCAGGATAGCCGGAGAGGTGCCGGACTTCGAGCCCACCGAGAGGCTCGAGAAGAAAGAGGTCAAGAAGATGGACCTCTTCATCCAGTACGCCGTAGCCGCCGCCATGATGGCCTTCGAGGACTCCGGCCTTCGGATAACCGAGGAGAACGCCGAGAGGGTTGGTGTCTACATCGGTGCCGGCATCGGGGGGCTCCCGGCCATCGAGCACTGGTACGACGTCCTCAAGGAGAAGGGCCCCGAGAGGATAACCCCGTTCTTCATACCCATGGTCATAATAAACCTCGCCTCCGGGCAGGTCTCCATAAAGACCGGCGCCAGGGGGCCTAACTCGTGCGCCGTTACCGCGTGCGCCACGGGCACCCACTCCATAGGGGACGCCTTCCGTCTCATAAGGTGCGGGGAGGCGGACGCCATGATAGCCGGGGGAGCGGAGTCCACCATAACCCCGCTGTGCATCGCAGGCTTCAACGCCATGAAGGCGCTCTCCAGACGCAACGATTCGCCGCAGACGGCGAGCAGGCCGTTCGAAAAGGACAGGGACGGCTTCGTCGTGGGCGAGGGCTCGGGCGTGGTCGTGCTCGAGGAGATGGAGAGCGCGAAGAAGAGGGGCGCGCGTATCTACGCCGAGGTCGTCGGCTACGGGATGAACTCGGACGCCTACCACATGACCACCCCTTCGCCCGACGGCGAGGGAGCGGCGCGCTGCATCTCACTTGCGCTCAAGAGCTCCGGGCTCGCCCGGGAGGACATCGGTTACATAAACGCGCACGGGACGTCCACCTACTATAACGACCTCTACGAGACCATGGCGATAAAGAAGGTATTCGCCGGGCACGCGGGCAGGCTCGCCGTAAGCTCGACCAAGGGCATGACCGGCCACCTGCTCGGCGCCGCCGGGGGCATAGAGGCCGTATTTACCGTAAAGGCCATAGAGGAAGGCATACTGCCTCCGACCATAAACTACGAGACGCCGGACCCGGGGTGCGACCTCGACTACGTGCCGAACACGGCGCGCCAGGCCAGGGTCAAGGCCGCGATGTCGAACTCCTTCGGCTTCGGCGGCACCAACGCCGTGCTCGTCTTCAAACGCTTCGAGGACTGATGGAAAAGATAGCCATAGCCAGCGACCACGCGGGCAGGGAATTGAAGGACGACATAAAGGACTTTCTCGCCTCGCGCGGCGTGGAGGTAATCGACCTCGGGGTCAACAGCAACGCCTCGGTCGATTACCCGGACTACGGCATACCAGTGGCCGAGAGGGTCTCGAAGGGAGATGTGTCCAGAGGCATACTCGTCTGCGGCACCGGCATCGGCATGAGCATACTCGCCAACAAGTTCAAGAAGGTCAGGGCCGCGCTCGTGGGCGACGCCTTTAGCGCCCGCATGGCCAAGGAGCACAACAACGCCAACATACTCGTCATCGGAGGCCGGATAGTAGGCAAGGGGCTCGCCCGTGAAATGGTGCGCGAATGGATGGACGCGGCGTTCGAGGGCGGCAGGCACCAGAGGCGGCTCGACAAGATAAGCGAGATAGAGAACAGATGAGGCCGTCGTCAGCGGGGCCTCGGGCCATGCTCTGTTGGACCTCTTAATAATCTGTCCATTATATCAATGAGTGGAGGCTGTGAAAATGTCCGGTTTGAAAAAGTTCGACCCAGAGATCCACGACGCCATAAGGCTTGAGACCGAGCGCCAGGAGTACAAGCTCGAGCTCATCGCCTCCGAGAACCTCGTAAGCGAGGAGGTGCTCGAGGCCGCCGGGAGCGTGATGACGAACAAGTACGCGGAGGGGTACCCGGGCAAGCGGTACTACGGCGGGTGCGAGTACGTCGACATAGCCGAGAAGCTCGCCATAGAGAGGGCAAGGCTGCTGTTCGGCTGCGACCACGTCAACGTGCAGCCCCATTCGGGCTCTCAGGCCAACATGGGCGTATACATGTCGGTGCTCAAGCCGGGGGACACCATCATGGGCATGAACCTCTCCCACGGGGGCCACCTGACGCACGGCAGCCACGTCAATTTCTCCGGACAGCTCTACAACGTCGTCTTCTACGGCGTACGCAAGGACGACCACAGGATAGACATGGACCAGGTGCGTGACCTCGCCAGGGAGCACCGCCCGAGGATGATAGTCGTGGGCGCGAGCGCGTACCCGAGGATAATAGACTTCAACGCCTTCAGGGAGGTGGCCGACGAGGTCGGCGCCATGGTAATGGTCGATATCGCCCACATAGCGGGGCTTATAGTGGCGGGGCTGCACCCGAGCCCGGTCGAGGTCGCACAGTTCGTGACCACAACCACGCACAAGACGCTCAGGGGCCCGAGAAGCGGCATGATAATGTGCAAGGCGGAGTACGCCAAGGGCGTGGACAAGACGATATTCCCCGGCATTCAGGGCGGCCCGCTCATGCACGTCATAGCCGCCAAGGCCGTTGCCTTCAAGGAGGCGCTCCAGCCCTCGTTCAAGGCCTATCAGCGGCAGGTCGTAACCAACGCCCGCGTGCTGGCCGACGAGCTGATGTCGCGCGGCTTCGACCTCGTCTCCGGAGGCACCGACAACCACCTGATGCTCGTGGACCTCACGAAGATGGAGATCACGGGCAAGGAGGCCGAGGAGGCGCTCGTGAAGGCGGGCATCACCGTCAACAAGAACACCATTCCGTTCGAGACCAGAAGCCCGTTCGTCACCAGCGGTATCCGCATAGGCGTACCGGCGGCCACGACCAAGGGCATGAAGGAGGGCGAGATGAAGGCCATAGGGGGCCTCATCGACCGCGCCATAAAGGCGCGCGCCGACCAGGACGCTTTGAGCGCCATAAAGGACGAGGTGAGGGAGCTCTGCCAGAGGTTCCCCTTCTACAAGAGGCTCGTCAAGAAGGGGCTATAAAGGAAGGCCTCCTGCGAAAGGCCCGGACCTTGAGGCCCCGTCCCCCGAAAGGGGGACGGGGCTTTTTTGCGTTTCAGGCTTCTCTTCTCGCAGGGGAAGGGGGCGTACGGCAGAATTTCCCCTCCCTTGAGGGAAGGGGACCAGGGGGAGGGTGAAATGTTGGGAGGGCGAGTGGTTGTTCCGCCCCCTCACCCCTGCCCCCCCGTCAAAGGGGGAGGGAAAACCCATTGCGAAAGGAATAGAGAAAGGCTCCCCTTTGGGGAGAGGAACCGCGGGGGGTCTTTTTATCGCCTTTTGCGCCCCTGCGCGCGGGGCGCTTCCGATGATTAGGCTCGCTCAGCGGCCTCCTCAGCCCCGCTCGCACGCCCCGCTTAAGGGCGCTATGCGCCCTGAGGACCACCCCGGCGCGCTCACCCGCCTCTTCCCAAAGCGCCACTCGCTCTAATCATCCGGTATTTTTAAAGACAAGAAACCTTCCACTGTGTCATTCTGAGCAACGCGAAGAATCTCTGGTTTGCCGGGATTCTTCCGTCGCTGGGCTCCCTCAGAATGACTGACGAAGGATGGATTGACGCGTCGCTTCCGCTCCCCCAACTACCCCGCGGAACATCTCCCCGGAGGGGAGCCGGAGCGAGGCGTCCTCATTTGGATTGAGGGGGGATTACCTCCATACAACAACTCGTTATTGCTTCGCGCCCCGAAATTTGATACCTTCAGTAGATGGACTTTCTTATGGCCTTCGGCTCGGCTCACAGGGCCTTGAAGGCCGAGGAGATACTCAAGGGGGCGGACCTCCCTTTCAGGCTTCTGCCCGCCCCGAAGGCGCTTGAGCCGTACTGTGACCTCGTTATACGCGTGGCCGGAGAGGTCCTTTCTCAAGCCATAGAAACCCTTGTGGAACAAGGGGTTAAGCCCAAGACGGTATACAGGAAGGAAGGAGACGACTATGTTAAGGTGTGATTTCTGCGGCCAGGAGACGGACGTTGTTGTGAGGGTCGCGCTCGACAAGGACTACGACAGGCTGAGCGTGAGGCACGAGAAGAGGTACGCCTGCCCGGACTGTTCCGAGAAGAAGGAGAAGGAGAGGCAGGAGACGCTGAGGGCCGCTGCGGCCGTACAGGCCGAAAAGCAGGCCGAAAAGCAGGCCGGGGCCTGACGGGGGCCTGTTGAAGGGACCCGGCCCCAACGCGCTTGCGGTCATGTTGAAGGCACCTGTCGCGGGCTTCGTAAAGACGCGCCTTTCGCCCCCGCTGACCCCGCGGCAGGCCGCCGGTCTCTACGAGTGCTTCATCAAGGACACGTTCGCCACCGCCGCCTCCCTTGAGGGGGTTGACCTCTTCGCCGCCTGCATGGGGCCGGGCCAGAGGCTCAAGGGCTTGCTGCCGGAGGGCGTTGCGGCCTTCCCGCAGGAGGGTGACGGCCTCGGCGAGAGGATGTATAATATACTGAAGCGGCTCTTCTCCTTGGGGTACGGGAGGGTGGCGATCATGGGCTCCGACATCCCTGACCTGCCTGAAACGCACATAACAGCGGCCTTCGGCCTTCTCGAGGCTGGTGCGGGGCTCGTCCTCGGGCCTGTTGAGGACGGGGGGTACTGCCTCCTTGCCGTGGACGCGCCGTACGAGACGCTATTTAAAGGCATACGGTACAGCACGCCGTCGGTCCTTGCCGAGACGCTCGAAAGGGCCCGCGCAAGCTCCATAGGGTACAGGCTTCTGGAGACCTGGCACGACATCGACACCTTTGAGGACCTGCAGCTCCTCAAGGCGAACCCCGGCGCCCCGGAGAGCTCCCGGTTCGTAAAGGGGCTCTTGCCCTGAGGATACAGCCGAATACCGACCATTCACACCGGTTGCCGTCCGGTGGAGCGCCGCGCCTGCGGCATTGTTTTTTTTCAGCTAAAATGGTATCTTGTACATGTTTTTGTTTTGTGATGCGGCGAGACAGGGGATATAGATGAGCAAAAGACTGCCGCCGTGGGCGAAAAGGACCCTCGGGCCCGCAAGCAGCCTCCACGCGATGAAGTCGATATTGAGGAAGAGGGGGCTGCACACGGTCTGCGAGAGCGCGCGCTGCCCGAACATAGGCGAGTGCTTCACCAAACCGACGGCCACCTTCATGATACTCGGTGACGTCTGCACGCGCACCTGCGGCTTCTGCTCCATCGACAAGTCGAGGCAGCCCCTTGCCGTGGACCCCCATGAGCCGGCGAAGATCGCCCTTACGGCCGGGGAGCTGGGGCTAAGGCACGTGGTCGTAACCTCCGTTACGCGCGACGACCTGCCGCACGGCGGAGCGACCCAATTTGCCTTGACAATCAGGGCGATTAAGGATAACATTCCGGGCATTTCCGTGGAGGTGCTTACACCCGACTTCAATGGTGCGAAGGACGCCCTGCGCATCGTGCTGGAGGCACGCCCGGATATCTTCAACCACAACCTCGAGACCGTCCCGCGCCTGTACCCGCAGGTAAGGCCGCAGGCGGACTACGGCAGGTCGCTCGAGGTGCTCAGGACGGCTTCCGGGGCAGGGGTCTTCACCAAGTCGGGCATAATGGTGGGTTTAGGGGAGAGGGGCGAAGAGGTGAAGGCGCTGCTCCACGACTTGAAGGCCGCCGGGTGCGACGCCGTGACCATAGGCCAGTACCTGCGCCCCACGAGGCGGAACCTCGAGGTGGTCGAGTACGTGGAGCCCGGGGTCTTCGAGCTGTACGAGAGGTACGGGCTCGACGCGGGGCTCGAATACGTCTATTCCGGGCCGTTTGTAAGGAGCTCATATAACGCCGAGAAGTTCATAAGCAAGGGGACGGAAGGCGGCAAGGGGGTTCGAAAAAGAGCGTAGATGGAAGAATTTCACAGGATAAAACGGCTTCCGCCGTATGTGTTCAATATCGTTACAGACCTGAAGGTGGCTGCAAGAAAGCGCGGAGAGGACATAATAGACTTCGGCATGGGCAACCCGGACCAGCCCACCCCGAAGCATATCGTCGACAAGCTCCTCGAGGCCGCGCAGAACCCGAGGAACCACCGCTACTCCGCTTCCCGAGGCATATACAAGCTCAGGCTCGCCATCTCCGACTGGTACAAGCGCCGTTACGACGTGGATATCGACCCCGAGACCGAGGCCGTGGCGACCATAGGCTCGAAGGACGGCATCGCCCACCTCGCGCTGGCCGTGCTCGGTCCCGGCGACGTCGCGCTCGTGCCCGACCCGACCTATCCTATACACAAATACTCGGTGATAATGGCCGGGGGCGACGTAAGGAGCATCCCCCTTCTTCCGGGCGCGGACTTCTTCGACGAGCTGCAGAAGGCCACCAGGCAGACATGGCCCAAGCCCAAGGTGCTGGTCATAAACTTCCCTCACAACCCGACGACCGAGGTCGTGGACAGGGACTTCTTCGTCAAGGTGGTCGACTTCGCCAGGGAGAACGACCTGATGGTGATACACGACCTCGCCTACGCGGACATCGTCTTTGACGGCTACAAGGCCCCGAGCCTGATGGAGGTGCCGGGGGCCAAGGACGTGGGCGTGGAGTTCTTCACCCTTTCGAAGAGCTACAACATGCCCGGCTGGAGGGTCGGCTTCGCCGTGGGCAACAGGAAGATGATAGGGGCGCTTACGCGCATAAAGAGCTACTTCGACTACGGGATGTTCCAGCCGATACAGATAAGCGCGATAATCGCCCTTAACGGCCCCCAGGAGTGCGTATCGCAGATATGCGAGCTTTACAGGACGCGCAGGGACGTGCTCATCGACAGCTTCTCGAAGGCCGGCTGGGAGATAGAGAAGCCGAGGGCGTCGATGTTCGTCTGGGCGCGCATACCGGAGCAGTTCAGGGATATAAAGTCCATGGAGTTCTCCAAGTTCCTCCTGAAGCAGGCGAAGGTGGCCGTATCCCCGGGCATAGGCTTCGGCGAGAACGGTGACGAGTACGTGAGGATGGCGCTTGTCGAGAACGAGCACAGGACGCGTCAGGCGGCCAAGTGCATAAAGAGGGCCTTTGAGATGGGCGTAAAGGCAGGATAAAAACAAGGGACAGGGGTGGCTTAGATGCCGGACGCAGCAGCAGGGGAGAAAAAGAGGGTAAACATAGGGCTTATCGGGTTGGGCACCGTGGGCACGGGTGTCGTCAGGGTCCTGCAGGAGAACGCGCAGACCATCGGCGGCAGGCTCGGCGTCGAGCTTGCGCTCAAGAGGGTGGCAGACAGGGACACCGTCAGGGACAGGGGCGTAAAGCTTGCGCCCGGCGTGCTTACCGCCGAGGCCTCGGACGTCCTGGACGACCCGGAGATAGACATAGTCATAGAGCTCGTCGGGGGCACGGGAGTGGCCCGCACGTTCATCATGGACGCCCTGGACAACGGCAAGCACGTGGTGACCGCGAACAAGGCCCTTCTCTCCACGCACGGCAGGGAGATATTCACGAAGGCCGTGGAAAAGGGGCTCGACATAGGCTTCGAGGCGAGCGTCGGGGGAGGCATACCGATCATAAAGGCGCTTAGGGAGGGTCTGTGCGCCAACAGGATACACTCTATATACGGCATCATAAACGGCACGGCCAACTACATCCTCTCGAAGATGACCAATGAGGGCGGCAAGTTCGAGGACGTGCTGCGCATGGCCCAGGAGATGGGCTACGCCGAGGCCGACCCGACCTACGACGTAGAGGGCGTGGACACGGCGCACAAGCTCGCCATCATGATAGACCTCGCCTACGGCACGTACGTGGGGCTTGATGATATATACACCGAGGGCATAAGCGCCATAAGCCAGATAGACATCAAGTTCGCCAGCGAGTTCGGGTACAGGATAAAGCTCCTCGCGATAACCAAGGCCGCCGACGGGATGATCGAGGCCCGCGTGCACCCTACCATGATACCGGCCACGCACCCGATGGCGGCCGTCAACGGCGCGTACAACGCCATAGACGTCATCGGCAACCAGGTGGGCTCCGTGATGCTCTACGGCCTCGGGGCGGGCATGACCCCTACAGCCAGCGCCGTAGTTGCCGATGTAATGGATATAGCCCGCAACATCGGCGCGGGCGTGGCGAACCGCGTAAGCCCTCTGGCGCACACGGCCGGCGCGATAAAGGATGTAAGGATAAAGGGGATGGAGTCGCTTGAGACCTCGTACTACATAAGGTTCCTCGCGGTGGACAGGCCGGGGGCCCTCTCGAAGGTCTCCGGGGTGCTCGGCGCCCACAACATAAGCATCTCTTCGGTCATACAGAGGGACCGCAAGACTGGAGGCGCTGTGCCGCTGGTCATAGTGACGCACAACGCCGTCGAGCGCGAGCTGAGGGCGGCCATCGACGAGATACAGAAGATGGACATAATCCAGGACAAGATAGTATTCATCAGAATAGAGGAGAACCTCGGTGCAGCTGACTAGGAAAGGGCTTTGGGGCGGGATAATAAAGGAGTTCAGGGACTTTCTTCCCGAAATAGAGGACGGCGCCATCACGACGCTGCTCGAGGGCAATACTCCGCTTATCGAGGCTACGAACCTCAAAGAGGTCTTCGGCAACATACGCCTGCTCTTCAAGTACGAGGGATTGAACCCCACCGGCTCTTTCAAGGACCGCGGCATGACCATGGCCGTCTCCAAGGCGCGCGAGAAGGGGGCCCGGGCGATAATGTGCGCCTCCACGGGCAACACCTCGGCCGCCGCGGCCGCGTACGCCGCCAAGGCGGGCATGAAGGCCTACGTCATAGTGCCCGAGGGGGGCGTGGCGTTGGGCAAGCTCTCCCAGGCGATGATGCACGGGGCGCTCGTCATACAGATCTCCGGGAACTTCGACGAGGCCCTCAACCTCGTCAAGGAGATTACGGCGGGCTACCCGGTGGAGATGGTCAACTCTTTAAACCCGTTCAGGATAGAGGGGCAGAAGACCGGCGCGTTCGAGGTCTGCGAGCACCTCGGCTACGCCCCCACGTACCACTTCCTGCCTGTCGGCAACGCGGGCAACATCACCGCGTACTGGGGGGGATACAACGCGTATTACAAGGAGGGTATAATCTCCAACCTGCCGAAGATGATGGGCTATCAGGCCGCCGGAAGCGCGCCCATCGTCCTCGGGCATCCGGTGGAGAACCCCCAGACCATAGCCACGGCCATAAAGATAGGCAACCCGGCGAGCTGGGACGGCGCGCTCAAGGCGCGCGACGAGAGCGGCGGCATGATAGACGCCGTTACCGACGAGGAGATCATAGAGGCGTACAAGATGCTCGCCTCCCGCGAGGGCGTCTTCTGCGAGCCCGCAAGCGCCGCGAGCCTGGCCGGGGTCATCAGGATGAAGAACGAAGGGGTGCTGAACGACGGGGACACGGTCGTCTGCACCCTTACGGGCCACGGCCTGAAGGACCCCGACATGGCCATGGAATCGTCCCCACAGCCCACTAAGGTTCCCGCCGACAAGAGGAAGATACTCGACGTGATGGGCTTTTAGCCCCGCCCGTCGTCCCCCCGGATTGACAAAGTTCCGCACCGGTAGGATAATAATGTCTGCTGAAGAGAACGCGAAAGGAAGGGCCGGGGACCCCGGCCCGTGCAAACGGTGGTATTGATGAAGAACGTTATCCTCATAGGCGACGGCATGGCGGACAACCCCATCGACGAGCTCGGCGGTAGGACCCCGCTGGGGTTCGCGCATACGCCGCACCTCGATTCCATGGCGTCCATGGGCAAGCTCGGGCTTTTCGCCACCGTGCCTCCGGGCTACGCGCCGGGCAGCGACGTGGCGAACCTCTCTGTGCTCGGCTACGACCCGAGGAAGTATTACACCGGAAGGGCGCCGCTGGAGGCCGCCTCCATCGGCGTAAAGCTCGAGGAGGGGGACGTGGCCTTCAGGTGCAACCTCGTGACCCTCGTTGAGAAGGACGGCGCGGTCGTTATGGACGACTACAGCGCAGGGCACATCTCCACGGAGGAGGCCACGGAGATAATAGAGGCCCTGGCGAAGGTGCTCGCCACGCAGGGCGTGCGCCTTTACGCGGGCACCGGCTACAGGCACCTGCTGGTCTGGAAGAACGGCCCGAAGGGCGAGCTGAAGACGACACCCCCGCACGACATATCGGACAGGTCCATCGAGGGGTTTCTGCCGGCCGGCGACGGCGCGGAGAAGCTCCTTGAGCTCATCGAGCTCTCCCAGGAGGTGCTCCTGGGCCTCGACGTGAACAAGGACAGGGTGGCAGCCGGCAAGAAACCCGCCTCCTCGATCTGGCTCTGGGGGCAGGGCACCGCGCCGCTGATGCCCACGATAAAGCAGAGGTTCGGCGTGGACGGGGCGATAATCTCGGCCGTGGACCTGATGAAGGGCATCGGCATATACGCCGGGCTCGAGGTCCTGAACGTCCCGGGAGCGACCGGCTACATAGACACCAACTACGAGGGAAAGGTCGAGTTCGCCCTTTCGGTGCTCGAGCGCAAGGACTTTGTAGTGGTGCACGTGGAGGCGCCCGACGAGGCGGGCCATCAGGGAAACCTGGAGCACAAGGTGCAGGCCATAGAGGACTTCGACATGAAGATAGTCGGGCCTGTACTCGAGGGCATCGAGAAGTACAGGGAGTACAGGGTGCTGGCCCTGCCGGACCACCCCACGCCCCTTGCATTGAAGACGCATACGTCCGACCCGGTACCGTTCGTCCTGTGCACCGAGAAGATGCTCCGCTCCGGGAAGGGCAGCGCGCAGTTCTCGGAGAAGGAGGCGGCGGAGTCCGGGTGCCTCGAAGAGGACTGCAAGGTCTTCATGGAGGAGTTCTTCGGCCGCCCGGAACAGGTCTGCGACCTGAAGGAATAATTGGATGTCATCAAGCCGTTGAACACCCCCCCGCGGGCCCTGGGCCCCCGGGGTTTTTTTTTGCTCCTTTCATTGAAACCCCGAAGCCGTTGGTGTTCTTGTCTTAAAAAAACACCGGGTGATTAGAGCGAGCGGCGCTTTAGGTGGCGGCGGGTGAGCGCGCCGGGGTGGTCCTCAGGGCGCGTAGCGACCTTAAGCGGGGCACGCGAACGAGGCAGAGGAGGCACAGCTGAGCGAGCCTAATCACCGGAAGCGCCCCGCGCGCAGGGGCGCAAACGGCATCGAGGCGACCCCCCGCGGATCTTCTCCCCAAAGGGGAGCTAAAAAAGAGCTCCGGCTCCTCGCAATGACTCCCTGACCGGATAACCGATTAAACTCCTTCCCTCTTGACACCGCCTTTGCGCCGATGTATCATCAGGGTAACAGATGTTACCCTGATACCGTGTCGAGGAGAAAGGGCCATGCGGGAAGGTGAAAAAATTACCGGGCGGCAGAGGGAGATACTGGAGTTCATAAAGGAGTTCATCTCCGAGAGCGGGTATCCGCCCACGTTGAGGGAGATCTGCGCGCGTTTCCGGATAAAGGGGCCGAAGAACGCGGGCAAGCACCTCGAAGCCCTCGAGAGGAAAGGCTTCATAAGGCGCTCGGCACGGATCTCGCGGGCCATAGAGGTGGTGGGCTCGTCTCTCAAGGGCGGCATTGAAGTGCCTATAGCCGGGCGTGTAAGGGCCGGCTCGCCGCACCTTGCGGTCGAGGACATAGTGGGGCGCGTGGTGCTCGACGCCAGGTTCTTCAAATGCAGGGACGCCTTCATGCTCAGGGTGGAGGGGCAGAGCATGACCGGGGCCGGGATAGACGAGGGGGACTTCCTCATCGTAAGGCCGCAGAAGGACGCCTCGGACGGGGATATCGTCGTGGCCCTGCTCGACGGGGACGCCACGGTAAAGAGGTTCTCAAGGGACGGGGACGCGGTGGTGCTCAGGCCGGAGAACCCGTCGATGGAGCCGATAAGGGTCACCGAAGGCACCGCGCTCGAGATAATAGGCAAGGTCATATCGATAATCAAGCAGGTAGATTAGCCGGGGATGGACGTCCCCCTTTTTCAAAGGGGGGACGGAGGGGGATTCGTGGGCGCCAACAGGTTATCAACATGTTGTCAACAGCGGCGAGAGCCAAAGGCGGATGGTATGAGTGAAAGGATAGGAGAGACCGTAAACGTCGTGGCCGTCTTCGACCCGGCGCCCCGGCCCGCCAAGTTCAAGTGGAGGGGTAAGATCTACCCCGTAAAGGAGGTTACGTACAGATGGACATCGAAGGAGGGCAGCGCCGCCTTTACGCATTTTTCCGTCACCGACGGCGCCTCCCTCTATGAGCTCGCCTACAACCACTCGACCATGAAGTGGTCTCTCGAAGAGGTGGAGGCGTGAGGGTGATGCACGTCGACATGAACGCCTTTTTCGCCTCCGTCGAGCAGAGGTGCAACCCGGCGCTGCGTGGAAAGCCCATAGCGGTAGTGGGCTCGGCCAAGAGGACGGTCGTCACCACGGCCTCTTACGAGGCGCGGGCCTTCGGGGTGAAGACGGGCATGAACAGGTACGAGGCTAAAAGGGCGTGCCCGCGGCTTATATTCGTCATCGGGAACAACCGCAAGTACATAGACGCCTCCGTGCGCATGCTCGATGTCCTGAAGGGGTGCTCCCCCTGCGTGGAGGCCTACTCCATAGACGAGGCCTTCGTGGACCTTGCCGGGTGCTGTGCCCTCTTCCCGTCGTTGGAGGCCCTCGGCCGCGACGTAAAGGCGAGGATAAGAGATGAGATAGGCATCACCTGCTCCGTGGGCATAGCGCCCAATAAGCTCCTTGCGAAGCTCGCCTCCGGCATGGAAAAGCCGGACGGGCTCGTCCTGATAGGGGAAGGGGAGGTGGCGTCCCTGCTCGAGGAGCTTCCCGTCGGAGAGCTGTGGGGCATAGGCCCGAGGCTTACCACGCATCTCGCCTGCCTCGGCGTGCACACGTGCGGGCAATTGGGGCGCGCCCCGGCAAGCGTGCTTCGCGACAGGTTCGGCGTAATAGGCGAGCGCCTCAAGCTCATGGGGCAGGGCATAGACCCGAGTTCTGTGGTGCCGATAGGGGAAGAGGCCGAGGCCAGGAGCGTCGGCCACTCCATGACCCTGCCCGCCGACATCACCGACAGGCGGGTGGTGAAGAGGTACCTGCTAAAGCTCTCCGAGATGGTGGGGGCGCGGGCCCGCACGCACAACCTGCGGGGGCGCAAGGTCGCGCTTACTCTCCGCTACGCGGACTTTTTCACCTTCAGCAGGCACAGGACGCTGCCCCTGCACACCAACGACACGCACGCCATCTACCGCTCGGCGCTCGCCATACTCGCGTCCGTGAGGCTCCGCTCGGCCATAAGGCTCCTTGGTGTCTCCATCTCGGGGCTGGCCTCCGGCGGTCGACAGATGCCGCTCTTCGAGCAGGATAGGAGGAGGGAGAGGCTGCTCGGGGCGATGGACGAGATAAACGGCCACTTCGGCCGCTTTACGCTCACGTGGGCGAGCCTGCTGGAGGGCGACGACTCCGAGCCGGGCGTAATCTCCCCGGCGTGGAGGCCGACCGGGGTCAAGAGCGTGAACGTGAGGTGAGTGAGGCGGCTCTCGCCGGGGTCGACCAGCTCCCCTCGGGGAGAGGGGCCGCCGGGGAGCCAAAAAGAGATTGCCGCGTCACTCCCACTCCTTGCAATGACAATGCGCCTCATTCTGAGCGACGCGAAGACTCTCTGGATGCCGGGATTCTTCGGTCGCTGCGCTCCCTCAGAATGACAAACTGAAAGAGAGATTGCCGCGTCGTCCTGGCTCCTCGCAATGACAATGATGAATCCCCCCTCTATCCCCCTATCCACAGAGGCGGGCCAAAAAAAAGAGCCCCCCTTCATTGAAGGGGGGCTCTCGGTCAAAGGCGTCTTCCGTAGACCGGTTCAGCGCCTGCGCCCGGCCTCTCTCGGACGGGCCGGCGCCACGGCTATCTTCCTGCCGGAGATGATGGACTGGTGCATGTAGTCTATGATCTTGCCCGCTGAGTCCCTCGGCACCTCGACGAAGGTGAAGGTGTCGAATATGCTCACCTTGCGTATCGCGTTCCGGGATATGTTGGCCTTCATGGCTATCGCGCTCACGATGTCGTTGGCCTTGACCCCCTGCTCCCTGCCGATGGTCATGAACAGGCGCGCCATGCCCGGGGGCGCCCCGGTGTCGTCGAGCGACGGCTCGTCCCGGCTCATCGTCTCGGAGCCGATGCCCTGAAGCTGGAACTTGAGCAGCGCGGCCAGCGCCTCCGTTGGCTCTATCTCCTCGGATATCTCCTCGGCGAGCTTTATGAATTTCTTGAATGCCTTGTCCTCGCCAAAGCCCTGTATCTTCTCCTTGAGCGCGGCGAAACGGACGTTCATCACGTCTTCCTTCGTGGGCAGCTTGCCCCTCTTTATGTTGGCCTTCGAGACCGACCTTATGAGCCGGAGCTGTCGGTCCTCCCTCGGGGTGACGAAGGTTATGGCGACACCCTCCCTGCCTGCGCGCCCCGTCCTGCCTATCCTGTGCACGTAGCTCTCCGGGTCCTGCGGGATGGAGAAGTTCACCACGTGCGAGATGTCGCTTATGTCAAGGCCCCTGGCCGCCACGTCCGTGGCGACGAGCACGTCTATCCTGCCGGTCTTGAAGCTCTTGAGCACCGCCTCTCTCTGCTGCTGGGTGAAGTCCCCGTGCATGGACGCCGCGTCGTAGCCGCGCATCCTCAGGTCGGAGGAGACGTCGTCCGCCTCTTTTTTCGTGTGGCAGAAGACGAGGAACCTGCCCGAGTCGTCCGAGTCTATGAGGCGCGAGAGGGCCTCGACCTTCTCCGGGTTCCTGACCTCGTAGAATATCTGGTCTATCTTCGGGGCGGTAAGGGTGTTAGAGGCTATCTTTATCCTCTCCGGCGAGTTCATGTAGCGCTTCGATATCTTCAGTATCCCGGGGGGCATGGTGGCGGAGAAGAGCAGGGTCTGCCTCTGGGCCGGGGTCTCGGCGAGTATCTTGTTTATGTCGTCGAGAAAGCCCATGTCGAGCATCTCGTCCGCCTCGTCGAGCACGGCTATCTTCACGTACTTGAGCACGAGCGTCTTTCTCTGTATGTGGTCGAGTATCCTGCCCGGCGTGCCCACAACGATCTGGACGCCCTTCCTCAGGGCCTTTATCTGCCTCTCGATGGAAGTGCCGCCGTATACGGGCAGCGCATGGAGTCTCTTGAACGAGCCGAGCTTGTTCATCTCCTCCGCCGCCTGTATGGCAAGCTCCCTCGTGGGGGCTACTATCAGGGCCTGCACGCCGAAGGTGTGCGGGTCCACCGCCTCCACCACCGGTATGCCGAACGCGGCGGTCTTGCCTGTGCCCGTCTGCGCCTGACCGATAACGTCCTTGCCCGTCAAGAGCACGGGGATGGTCTTTTCCTGAATAGGTGTGGGCTCCTCGAAGCCCATCTTGGATATCGCCTTCAGCACGTCCTCGCCAAGGTTGAAGTCCTTGAACGTTACTATGGAATCTTCCTTCTTCGCCAATTTACGCCTCTCTTCTTAGTACGTTTAGGTAGTATGCAGCAGTAGAAAATATTAATTCGTAATTGTAGCATGAAACCGGATGAGGAAGAAACAAAAAACGGGTGTGCCCGCGCGCGCAACGCCGGGCCTTTCCATCAGGGACGTGGCAGCTGTTATATGGGTACGAGAATGGGGGGGGGTGCCGTGGTAGGTGTTTCCTTGCAAAAAAAAACGAGGGG
>JBHHYT010000017.1:0-31615 GCA_046757705.1 Thermodesulfobacteriota bacterium | reverse complement strand
CATTCATCCCCGAGCTTAAAAGCTCGGGGTTTTCTGACCGATTTGATAAATCAGACCTTCCCTGATAAAGAATTTCGGTTCTGGGGCGAAAAACTTTAGCCTTTTTTTGGCCCTGAGGGCGCGGGGCCGAAGGGCCGGTCCGCGGGCCGCCACCCGTCTTCAAGCCGGTCTCGCCGTCCGGCGGCGTTGAAAGATTTGACAAACCGTTTCAATGGGTGTTATACGGTCTCATAGGGGGGAACGCATGGAAGAGATAATAACATTCACAACCGACTTCGGCCTCAAGGACCCTTATCAGGGGGCGATGAAGGGGGCGGTGCTTTCCGTAAACCCAGGGGCGGGGCTCGTGGACATATCCCACCTCGTTACACCCGGCAACATCCTCGAGGGGGCTTTCATCCTGCTAGAGTCCTGCGGCTACTTCCCCAGGGGCACGATACATCTGGCGGTCGTCGACCCCGGCGTGGGCACAGAGCGCAAAGCGGTGATAGTGGAGACGGAGCGGTACCTCTTCGTCGGCCCGGACAACGGGCTTCTGAGCCTTGCCGCGGGGCGCGAAAAGGTAAGGAGGGTCATCCACCTCACCGAGAAGCCTTTTTTCCGCGAAGAGGTGAGCCCCACCTTCCACGGGCGCGACATATTCGCCCCGGTGGCCGCGCAGCTCAGCCTCGGGACGAACCCCGGGGCGTTCGGCCTCGAGATAGACGGGCTCGCTGCGGTGGAGATGCCCCGCCCGATTAAAAAGGACGGCCTCACCACCGGCGAGGTCATATACGTCGACATCTTCGGCAACCTGATAACCAACATAAGGAAAGAGGAGCTTGACGGCGCAGGCATGGTCGAGGTCTCGGTCAACGGCCTCGTCATAAAGGGGCTTACGGACAACTACGCCGTCGTGGGCAAGGGCGAGCCTCTCGCGCTGGTGAGCAGCTCGGGCCTTCTTGAGATAGCGGTCAACTCGGGGGCGGCCTCCGGGTACTTCAACGCCGGGGTAGGCACGAGGGTCGTGCTCGCCCCTGAGAGGCGGGGCGGATAACCGGGTGAGGGCGGTCGTCACAAGGGTCTGCCGCGCACAGGTGAGGACGGACGGCAGGGTCATCGGCTCCATAGGCAGGGGCCTGCTCGTGCTCGCGGGCGTCGAGAAGGGGGACACGGAGGCGGACGTGGAGCAGATCGCCTCCAAGGTAAAGGGGCTGCGTCTCTTCGCGGACGCCGAGGGGAAGATGAACCTCTCGGTAGTGGAGGCAGGGGGCGGGGTGCTCGCCGTCTCCCAGTTCACCCTGCTCGGGGACTGCCGCAAGGGCAGAAGGCCTTCTTTTGCCGGGGCCGAGGCCCCGGAGCGCGCCTCCGTGCTCTTCGATTCGCTGGTTGAAAGGCTGCGGGCCCACGGCCTGACTGTGGCCTCCGGGGTCTTCCGGGCGCACATGGAGGTCGAGAGCGTCAACGACGGGCCTGTCACCCTGCTCCTCGACAGCCGCAAGAACTTTTAAAAGGAACGCGGAGAGACTCCTTGAGAGAACCTTTTTGTAAAGAAGGTTCTCTCAAACGCTCTCCAAAAACTTTCAGTTTTCCCGGCGAGTCCCCCTGCACGGGGCCTCGCCGGGAACTAAAAATCTTTGAAGGGGGTCTGGGGGAAGCTTTCCATGGAAAGCTTCCCCCTAAGAGCTTTTCAGTGCCTCTTTCAGGTGGATCTATGAGGGCCTCGGGTCTCGGGCAGTGCTCGCTCGACTACATAGCCTCGGTGGACGGATACCCCGTTGAGGACACCAAGCTCGAGGCCGCGGAGATGACCGTGCAGGGGGGCGGGCCGGTGGCAACGGCGCTCGTCTCGCTTGCCCGTCTCGGGGTCGGGACATCCTTCATGGGCATCGTGGCCGACGACGGGGCCGGCAGGGCGATAAGGCGGGGCCTTTCGGCCGAGGGGGTCGGCGTGCGCGGGCTCCTTACCAGGAAGGGCGGCCGCTCGCAGACCGCCTTCATCATAGTGAACCGCAGGACGGGAACGCGCACCATCATCTGGCAGAGGCCGACGGTGGGGGCGCTCGGCCCCGCGGACGTGCGTCCCCGGGTGATAAAAAAGAGCGGCATACTCCTTCTCGACGGCCTGATGCCCGAGGCCTCGATGGAGGCGGCCCGCCTGGCGCGTTCCTTCGACGTACCGGTCCTGCTCGACGCCGGAAGGCCCAGGCCCGGCATCTTCGACCTCATCTCCCTTTCCGACCATGTCGTCTGCTCCGAGGAGTTCTCAAGGGGGCTCGGCCTTACGCCGCGCCAGACGCTTAAAAAGCTCTCATCCTTCGGCCCGGCTTGCGCCGTGGTCACGCTCGGCAAAAAAGGTTCGGTCACGTGGTGCGCCGGCCGCGTCTTTAGCCGACCGGCCTTCAAGGTGCGCGCCGTGGACACCACCGGCGCGGGCGACGTCTTCCACGGCGGGTACGCCTACGGCGTACTGAAGGGGTGGAAGATGGAAAAGACCGTCAGCTTCGCCTCGGCCTTCGCCGCCCTCAAGTGCCTCACCCCCGGGGGGCGGGCGGGGATACCCACGCTCGCCCGGACGCTCGGTTTCATGAAAAACCCCCTTATGGATTAGGCGTCTGCGGCCACAAAAAAAATTTCCCCGGTTTTATGCTAAACTTAGGTAGATTGGGGGGCCTGCATCGGGCGGGCCGGGCAGAACCGGAGTCCTCAGAACGGGCCTTGAAAAAGCGGGTGTGACAATGGAAAGATACGACCTTGTTGTAATAGGCGGAGGGGTTGCCGGCCTTGTCATATCGAGCGGCGCGGCGCAGTTCGGCGCGCGCGTGGCGCTCGTGGACAAAGGACGTCTCGGAGGGGACTGCCTCTGGTCCGGGTGCGTGCCGACGAAACGGCTCGTGTACACGGCGAAGGTGGCCTCTCTCATAAGGCGCGCCCCGGAGTTCGGCATCTTTGCCGGGGACGGCCCGAAGGTGGACTTCCCCCGCGTGATGGAGCTCATGAGGGAGGTGCAAGCCAGGATAGGCGAGAACGACGACCCGGAGCGTTTCCGCAAGATGGGGGTGGATGTCATCCCGGGCCAGGGGAGCTTCATAGACGGGAAGACCTTCGAGGTGAATGGAAGGAAGCTTACGGCGCGCAGGTTCGTGGTGGCCACCGGCTCCGGCCCCGTGATACTGCCCATACCGGGGCTCAGGGAGGCCGGCGCGCTGACAAACGAGACGGCGCTCGAGCTCAAAGAGCTCCCGGAGTCGATAGCCATACTCGGGGCGGGCCCCATAGGCATGGAGTTCGCGCAGGTATTCGCCCGGCTCGGCTCGAAGGTTACGGTCATAGAGAAGATGGACCAGGTGCTGCCCAAAGAAGACAAGGAGATATCCGATATGCTCGGCAAGGTCCTCGAGGCGGAGGGCATAAAGATAGAGGTCTGCACCGAGGTAAAGGATGTCAGGAGGGAAGGGGGCAGGGTCTTCATCAAGGCGCGTTGTTCGAGCGGGGAGAAGACCTATGAGACACAGGAGGTCATGATAGCCATAGGCAGGGCCCCGAACGTGGAGGGGCTCGGGCTCGAGGCCGCGGGCGTCATCTACGACAAGAGGAAGGGCATAAAGGTGGACGCCTCCCTGCTGACGAGCAACAAGAGGGTCTACGCGTGCGGGGACGTAGTCGGCCAGTACGCCTTTACCCACGTGGCGGAGTACCACGCGGGCATCGTGCTCTCGAACGCGCTCTTCCCCCTGCTGACGAGGAAGGTCGATTACAGGGTGGTGCCGTGGACGACCTTTACCGACCCGGAGCTTGCGCGCGTGGGCCTTACGGAGCAGGAGGCCCGCACGAAGTTCGCCACCACGGTAAGCGTATACCGCCACTTCTTCAACGCCAACGACAGGGCGGTCATAGAAGGCGAGGGCAACGGCATCATAAAGCTCGTCTGCGACAAGCACCAGCGCATACTCGGCGCGCACATACTCGGCCCCCATGCCGGGGAGATGTTACCGGAGTACGTGCTCGCCATGAAGTTGAAGGCCCCGATCACGAAGATATCCCAGTCCATCCACGTCTACCCTACCGTGGCGCAGGGGCTCAAAAGGGCCGCCGACCAGTACTACAAGGAGAAGCTCTTCGGGGACGGATGGTTCCCGAGGCTCGCGAGGTGGCTCGTCAAAAGGGGGCACAAGGGGCAGCCTTGAACGGGCGGAGAGTAGACCCCGATACCCGGAGACTTTGCGGCGGGGCGTTCTTCGGGGCAAGGCCCCGTGGGCCCTTATGCGCCCCATGTCGGAATAAAACCCTTTTATTCCAAGGTGTTACGCTTTTGTCGAAGATTTCATTCAATAAATCCCCTGATAACGCCGATGTAATACCGTTGAGCTGAACATTAAACGGTTTCTTGTGCCTTTTCGTGCGCGCCCCGTCCGCCGCTAAAAAGGGTTGAACATGCTCGCCCTTTTAAAGTAAAATCATGGGCGGGCCGTTCCAGTTGCGGTCCGCCTTTTTGGAGATATTTATCAGCGACGGCAGGGGACCTTGAGAAGAGCGCCGGCCCGCGGCCGTGCCGTGGGGTACGGCGCAACGAGCGGCGTGCGCACCGGCAGCCTGAGGAGTTAAAATTCGCCACCGGGAGTCGAGATGAATATTGACGGCAAGAGGTACGTCCTTGTAGTAGACGACGAGGAGTCCATCCGCAAGGTGCTTGATACGCACCTTACGAGGGAGGGCTTCGGCGTCATACAGTCGTGCGGGGGCGCAGGGGTCTTCGACGAGCTTCGGGGCGTGGATATCGACCTCATCATAAGCGACATAAGGATGCCGGAGGTCGACGGCATCCGTATCCTCGAGTTCGTGCGCGAGAACATGGAGACCGTGCCGGTCGTCATGCTCACGGGCTTTACGGACATCAACATCGCCATAGAGGTCATGAAAAAAGGCGCCTTCGACTTCCTGATGAAGCCGGTCAGGAAGGAAGACCTGATGGTCGTCGTGCGCAAGGCCATGTCGAACCGAGACCTTCTCGTGCGCAACAAGGAGCTCGAGCAGGAGAACAAAGAGTACCAGGTGTTCCTCGAGCAGAAGGTCAGGGAGCGGACCACGGAGCTGAACGCCAAGGCCATGGAGCTGCAAAAGGCCTACGGGATGCTCAAGTCCATGAACATCCAGTTCGTCAACGTGCTCGCCGAGACCATCGAGGCCAAGGACAACTACACCCGCGGCCACTGCAACCGCATGAGGTACCTGTGCGTGGAGATGGGCAGGCTCGCGGGGCTTACGCCCAACGACCTCGAGGTGCTCGAGTACGCATCCCTGCTCCACGACCTCGGCAAGATAGCCGTAAACGAGACGGTGCTCAACAAGCAGGGCCCGCTCACCGAGCAGGAGTGCGAGCACATAAAGGAGCACCCGGAGGTCGGCGAGAGGATACTCTCAGGCATAGCCCTCATGGAGCCCGTCGCCAGCATCATCGCATCTCACCACGAGAACTTCGACGGCACTGGGTACCCGAACGGGTTAAAGGGCGCGGAGATACCTTTCGGCTCGCGGATAATAGCCGTGGCGGACATCTACGATGCCATGACGACCGACAGGCCGTACCGCAAGGGGCTGCCGCTCGACGTCGTGCTGCGCGAGATGCACAGTGTCGCGGGCACGCAGCTCGACCCGGAGATCGTCGATCTCTTTATAGAGAACAAGCTCTACCTCTTTAAGACGAATTAGCGGGCCGGCCACCGCGTGGCCACCCGCAGGGAGCAATCGACCGCCCTCGCAAAAAGCCCCTCTTTCAGGCCTCCCGAACAAGAAAACACGACGCAGCCGTCAGGAGCCATCCGCGGAGATGAAAAAAGACAGGACGATACTGAACTACCTGGTCATCGGTATCATGCTCTTCATGATAGCGGTCGCGGGGGTCTTCATCTACGCGGGGGTCCACCTGAGGGACAAGGTCATCGTCCGCATCGTGCAGCAGACGGAGATGACAAGCGACCTTATCACGCGCTCGGCCTACGACATCATGAGCGCGGGCCACGAGGGCGGTATCTACTCGCGGCTGCTCGCCTACAGGAACGTCATCGGAGTGGGCTACATAGGCATCTTCCGCAACGACGGAGCCGAGGCATTCAACACCTCGACCGTCCAGGCCATGCACTCCACCAGGAGCCCGCGCGTCATCGGGCCCGGGGAGAGAGAGACCTTCCGCAAGGCCGTAACCACGAAGAACAGCACCGGTTTTTTCGACCGCGAGAACAATTCGTACACGAGGTACGTGCCCCTCAAGGCCGAGGGCGCGTGCCTTAAATGCCACACCAACGAGGAAGAGGTCCTCGGTGTGCTGAAGATACGCCTCTACACGGAGAGCGAGTTCGACCTGCTCTCCCATACCCGGAAGCTTATCTGGCTCCTCGGGCTCATCGTCTTTCTGCCCGTCGGCGCCCTGCTCGTGGCCGGTGCGGTCATAAGGGAGAAGAACAGGCTGTACGGGGAGCTTGAGAAGAGCAACGCCAGCCTCAAGGAGACATACGGAGAGCTCAACCATACGCAGTTCTACCTCCAGATGATACTCGACAACTCAAAGGTGCTCATCATAACCACCGACAGGGAGGGCAGGATCGTGGAGTTCAACCGCGAGGCGGAGCAGGTCCTCGAGTATTCCAAGGAAGAGGTGGTAGGCCGTGACGTGCTCATGCTCTACGAGGGCGGCCGTCAGAGGGAGACGGGCATGGGCGGGCAGGGCGAGGGGGTGTGGGAGATAAGGAACCGGGAGGTAAGGCTCGTCTCCAAGTCCGGCAAGGTCTACGACGTAAGCCTCACGCTCTCGACCATGGTAGAGAGCGGGGGGCGGATAATCGGCACCGTTGGCGTGGGCAAGGACATATCCGAGCAGAAGATGCTCCAGTTCAAGCTCCTCCAGTCCGAGAAGCTTGCGGGCATAGGCACGCTCGCCTCCGGCATAGCGCACGAGATAAACAACCCGCTTGCGGGCATACTCGGCATGGCCGAGGCGGTGATGGATGAGGACGACATGGAGACGATAAAGTCGCACACCAGCGACATCATCCGGTACTCGGAGACGGCCAAGAAGATAGTAAAGGAGCTCTCCGAGTACTCGCGCTCCGCGAAGAACACCTCGGAATCGGTGGTGGACCTTTCAGCGGCCATAGAGAACTCCGTGAAGATGGCGCGCCACTCGGCCTCTTTCAACAGCATCGAGATACACACGGACTTCCAGCGGGACTGCCTCGTCAACGCCAACCAGGTGGAGATGCAGCAGGTCTTCGTGAACCTCGTGGTCAACGCGATACACGCCATGGGGGACAGGGGCGTGATGATACTCAAGTGCTGGAGGGAGGGGGCCCTGGTAAAGGTGCGGATATCCGACTCCGGGCCCGGCATCCCCGAGGAGAACCTCACGCATATATACGACCCGTTCTTTACGACCAAGCCGGTGGGCATGGGCACCGGCCTCGGCCTGTACGTGGTCTACAGGATAGTGACCAAGTACGGGGGCTCCATCGACGTGGAGAGCAGGGAGGGTGTGGGCACCGCATTCACGCTAAAGTTTCCGGTGGCGGATGTTGAAAGAGCTTAGAAGGTCGAAACCTTCCGATTGCGGAGGTTGAAAGAGCTTGAGAGGTCGAAACCTTCCGTGGCGGATGTTGAAGGAGCTTGAAAGGTCGAAACCTTCCGATTGCGGAGGTTGAAAGAGCTTGAGAGGTCGAAACCTTCCGGTGGCCGTCATGTCCATGTTTTTTTAGCAGGTCGCTGAAAGAGTGATGGACGGGCTTTTTCAGCGGCCTGCCGGAGTGCCAAATACTTTAAGGAGATGGTTCTATGTTGAGAGCACTGTTGTCTTATTTAAGAGGGGAGGGCCGCCGCCGGTCTTCGCTGCCCGTCCGGCCCGTCCTCGTCTGCGCGGCCGTGTACATCGCCGTCCTCTGCGCGCTCCCGTCCCTTGCCCTCGGGCAGGACAGGCTCGAAAGGCTCGAGAAGGAGGTGGAGAAGCTCAAGGACGAGAACAGGGAGCTCAAGGCGAAGGTCGACGAAATAGAGGCGGAGAGCGAGGAGACGAAGTACAGCCTCGGGATACTGTCGAGGCTCGTGGACGTCAGCGGCTACGCGGACGTCGAGTACCGGCTTACCGGCGAGGACGGCCAGAACAACAGGTTCCGGCTGCGCCACCTGAGCCTTTTCTTCACCAAGGACATACAGAAGGAGTGGAAGCTTTTCACGGAAGTCGAGTTCGAGGACGCACCCCTCATAGAGTCCGACCCGCAGGCGGATACCGTGACCAGGAGCAACGGCAAGCTGTTCGTCGAGCAGATCTACATAGAGTACCACCCGTCCCTTTCGTGGGACGTCAGGGTCGGGCGCTTCCTCACCCCGGCGGGCATCTGGTCCATATACCATTACCCGCCATACGTGCCGACTCAATCGTCCCCGCTGTTCAACAAGCTCATCTTCCCGGAGTTCTCCGACGGCGCGCTTCTGCGCAACTCTTTCGTCCTCAAGGACATCGTGATCGACACGCACCTGTTAGTGGCCAACGGTTCCGGCAACCCGGGCCGCCTCGACCGGAACGAGAACAAGGGCGTGGGCGCGAGGGTGAACGCCGGCATCATAAGCGGCCTTTCGGCAGGCGCGTCGTACTACAGGGAGAAGGACAACACCGACGTCATGCACAACAGCTACGGCCTGCACCTTCTCTATAATTACGGGCCGTTCAACTTCCAGACCGAGTACGCCTACAGGCACAACTCCCCGGACGCCTCGCGCAGCTTCAACGACAAGGGCTGGTACGGGCAGCTGGAATATGACACGGGGAAGTGGACGCTGGCGGGACGCCTCGACTGGTACGACACCAACGATACCGACCCGGACAACGACATCTACCGCTACACGGCGGCCGTGAACTACCACTTCGCGCACAACGTCGTCGGGAAGGTGGAGTACGACAGGAACGAGTTCGACGACCCCGCGAAGCCCGGCTATGACGAGGTCATATTTGCCATAGTCGTCGCCATAGGAGATCTGTAAGAAGATGGCACGCATCCCGAAGATATTGCCTGGCGCCGTTGTGCTGGCGTTCCTTGTCCTCGCCGCCGCGCCTCTGCGCGCCGGCGAGGCGGTGGCCGTCATAGTCAACAGGCTCAACCCCGCCGCGCGCCTGGACGAGACCGAGATAAAGAGGATATACACGAACAGCGTGCTTACGTGGCCGGACGGCTCGCCCATTTCCATCTACGACCTCGCCATCTCCAACCCGCTCCGGTACTCCTTCTCGGAGAAGATACTGGCCAAGACCCCGAGCAAGGTCGCGCAGGAGTGGGCGCACCTGAAGATAACCAATCAGGCGAAGAACCCCCCCCGGGCCATAAAGAGCGAGGCCCTGATCATAAGAAGGGTCTCGCGTGAGAAGGGCGCCATCGGCTACGTATCCCTCGGCCTCGTAAAGGACAACGGCGAGGTCAGGATAGTAAGCGTGCTCAGATAGGCCCGCCGCCGGGCGGGCCCGTATCCAATGAAGACCTGAACCTAATTTTGCGGGCGGGGAAAAAGGAAGGGGTGCGAGGGCGCTACGCCCCTTCCACAAGCTGCCTGAAGGACGGGTGGAACGGGCCGGAGACGAAGGAGGCGGCGAGATCTCCGGTGGGCTGAAGGCCCATGCGGATGACCTTCACCCCGGCGGCCCTGAAGAGTGCAGAGGCCTCCCTGCAGACAGAGACCATCTCATCGAGCCCCCACGGGGCGTAATCCCCCCTCCGGTACATGGTGTAGAGCGGTGTGTCCCTGAGCACGAGCGTAGGGTATATCCTCGCGAATGCGGGGCGCAGGGCGATCACCTCTTCCACGGTCGACAGGACCGTCTGCACGGTGTCTCCCGGCAGTCCCGGCATTATCTGCACGCCGGCCTGCAGGCCCTCGGCCTTCAACACCCCCACGGCATCCCGGGTCTGTGAGGCCGTGTGCCCCCTGCCGGAGAGCCTCAACACATCATCCGACATCGACTGGACGCCAAGCTCCACCGCGCCCACGCCGTAGCCCCTGAGCCTGCGGGCGACCCCGGCGTCCACGTAGTCCGGCCTTGTCGAGAGGCGGATGGAGTCGACCCTCCCCTGTCTTATGTATTCGGCGGCGGCTTCGAGGTAGGCGTCCTGCACCTCCTCGGCCAGCCCCGTGAAGCTGCCCCCGTAGAAGGCGACCTCCCTGGGGCCCGCCCCGCCGCTTTTCTCCCATGTCGAGAGGTACGCCTCGACGGTCGAGCGCACGTCCGCGGCGTCCGGCATCTCCGAGCCGCCCGTTATGCCCGTCTGGTCGCAGAAGACGCACTGGTGGGGGCACCCCCCGAAGGGTATGAAGACCGGGATTATGAGACGTTTTTTCCTGCCCATCTTCTATCGGACCTCTTCCGTATCGCCCGGGGCGCCGTCGTACCTTTTTTCGAGCGCCTTGAGCGCCTCGCCGGCCGCAGCCTGTTCTGCGTCCTTCTTCCTCCCGGCCACGCCCGTGCCGAGCACCTCGCCGCCGAGCACGACCTCCACCTTGAATACCTTCCTGTGCGGCGGCCCTTCCTCCTTTATGAGCCTGTAGACCGGGGCCTCCTTCAATACCCTCTGTGCAATCTCCTGAAGCCGCGGCTTGCAGTCGAAGTGTATGGGCTCGGTCAGCGACTCGTCCATGAGCGGGCCGAAGAGGGACTCTATGTAGGAGGAGGCTCTTTCGAAGCCGTGCTCCAGGTATACGGCGGCAAGGAGCGCCTCGAAGACCCCGGCCAGTATCATGGGGTTGTGCTGGCCCCCGTGCCTGCGCTCCCCCTTGCCGAGCAGCAGGTAGTCGTTGAGCCGGAGCTTACTGGCGAGCCCCGCCAGGGTGTGCCTGTTCACGAGCCGGGCCCTCAGGCGCGTCAGCTCCCCCTCGTCCGTATCCGGGAAGCTCTCGTAGAGCAGATGGCTTATGACGTTCGAGAGCACGGCGTCGCCGAGGAACTCGAGCCGTTCGTTCGACTCGCGGGACGAGAGCGCTTCGCTGCCCTTCTCGTTGAGGAAAGACCTGTGAACGAATACCTTTTGAAGCATCACCATGTCCTCGAACTCGAACGGCAGTGTCTTGCTGAACTCGCCAATCGAAGCTGCCCTCTTCACGTTCCTCCTTTTTCTTCGAGCGTGCCCCGCATCCCATCCGGCGTAAAGGAATCGAGACGCACGCGCGAGACCGTGTTCTTCAGCGCGTCCCCGCCCTCGAAGAGCACGGGTATGTAGTTGCGGGCGCGCCCCTTGAGCAGCCCGGACTTCCTGTCGCGCGCGCTCTCCACGAGCACCTGCGCCGCTCTCCCGGCGAACCTTCCGTAAAAGGCGAGTCTCTTCTCCTCATCGAGCGCGCGAAGGCGCTCGCACCTCTTCTTTACGACCCCCGGCCTCGGCTGGGCGGGGTAGGCCCCGGCCGCCGTGCCCCGCCTCTTCGAGTAGGGGAATATGTGCAGGTAGGAGACCGGCAGGTCCTTGATGACCGAGTACGTCCTCTCGAACTCCTCCTCACCCTCTCCGGGAAAGCCCACGATGACGTCCGCGCCGATGGAGACGTCCGGGATGGACTCGAATGCCATCAGGACCCTTTCGGTGAAGAGCCCCGCCGTATACGGCCGCTTCATCTGTCGTATTATCCCGTCGTCCCCGCTCTGCAGGGCGATGTGCAGGTGGTTGCAGATGGAGGCCGAGCCCTTCATAAGATCGATAAGGCCCTGGGTGACCTCGTCCGGGTCGAGCGAGCTTACCCTGAACCTGCACGGGTAGCCCCTGCCCTCTATGAGGGCCAGAAGGTCCGTAAGCCCGAGCGGGGGAGCAAGGTCGGCGCCCCACGCGCCGAGGTGTATGCCGGTAATGATGACCTCCCGGAACCCCCTCCCGACGAGGTGGTCGAGCTCGCCCTCGATAGAAGCCCACGGCAGGCTCTTGGAGGCCCCGCGCGCCCTCGGTATTATGCAGTACGAGCAGGCGCGGTTGCACCCCTCCTGCACCTTGAAGTTCGCCCGCGTCCTGCCCCCGGCCCCGCGCGCGCGGAGCGTAAACGGAGTTCCATCCTCCCACCTGCCTACCGAAGTTACGGTCCGCTCCTGCCTGCCGCTTCTGAGGTATTCGAGTATGCGCCCCTTCTCCGGGTTGCCTACGACGTAGTCCACGCCGTCGATGGAGCCTACCTCGTCGGGGGAGACCTGCGCGTAGCACCCGGTAACGACCACGACGGCCCGGGGGTTGAGCCTCCTTACCCGGCGGATGAGCTGGCGCGACTGGGAGTCTGTCTTGCCGGTCACGGTGCAGGTGTTTATGATGCAGGCGTCCGCCGGCCCGGGGAAGGGGACCACCTCGAGCCCCCCTCCGGTGAGCATGTCCTCGAGCGCCGATGAGTCGTACTGGTTCGACTTGCAGCCGAGCGTCGAGATGACGACCTTTTTCGCCGTTGCCCCCGTGCCGCTCATTTGACCGCCCGCTCTATCCAGCCGCCGCCGAGGACCTCATCCCCCCTGTACAGGACCACCGCCTGACCGGGCGTTACCGCCTTCTGCGGCTTTGAGAATACCACGCTGGCGCGCCCGTCCGCGCCGACCCTTATCGACGATGCCACGCCGGGGTGCCTGTAGCGTATCTTGACCGATACGCCGTCAAGCCCCTTGCCAGCGGCCTGTGCACCGGCTGCCCCGTCTATCCAGTTCATATCCCCTGCCACGAGCCCGGAGGAGTAGAGCCCTTCCGGGGGGCCGACCACGAGGCGGTTCGTCCCGGTCTCCATGCCGAGGACGTAGAACGGCCCGCCCGAGAGGTTTATGCCCTTCCTCTGGCCGATGGTGTAGTTGTGCAGCCCGTTGTGCGCGCCGAGCACGCGCCCTCCGGCGTCGACTATCTCGCCTGCGCGCGCAGGGACCCTCGTGGCCAGGAAGTCCGCGTAGCTCGGCTCCTCCACGAAGCATATCTCCTGGCTCTCTTTCTTCTCCGAGGTCCGCAGGCCCGCCTTCCGCGCGTATTGGCGCACCTCTTTCTTCGTGAGCCCTCCCACGGGGAAGAGCACCTTTTCAAGCTGCGCCTGCGTCATGGTAAAGAGGAAGTAGCTCTGGTCCTTCTCCGGATCGACGCCCTTGGAGAGCTTGCTCCCGGCCTCCGTGCGGGTTATGCGGGCGTAGTGGCCCGTTGCGAGGTAGTCGGCCTCGAGCGAGAGGGCCTTTTTCAACAACACCTCGAACTTGAGCACCTGGTTGCACTTTATGCACGGGTTCGGGGTCGTGCCGCCGGCGTAGGCGCCGACGAAGTAGTCGACGACCTCCCTTGAGAAGGCCTCCTCCACGTTCACCACATAGAACGGCACGTCGAGCCTGTCGGCCACGGCCCTTGCGTCGTATATGTCGTCAAGGGAGCAGCAGCTGCCCGCTGTCGCGCCCCTTGAGTCCTCCTTCTTCGAGTAGTCCCATAACTGCATGGACACACCTATGCAGTCGTAGCCCTGCTCTTTGAGCAGGGCCAGCGCGGCCGACGAATCGACCCCGCCGCTCATGGCGACCACAACTCTACCCTTTGACATCTTCCTCCGATCTTCCGGTACGCTAAAAATAAAAAAACGTATCGCATCAATTTTAATAAAGATTCCGGTTTTAATCCATCAAATTCTTGAAAAAGGGGGGCGAGGGAGCGTCATTGCGGGGAGCGTAAGCGACAGTGCAATCCTTTTTTATGAAAGACAGGATTGCTGCGACTCCCCTTCGGAGAGAAAAAGGTATGTAATGCTGCAACTCCGTTTGCGCCCCTGCGGGACGCTTCGCGCCCCTAGGACCGCCCCGGCGCGCTCACCCGCCCCTTCCCGAAGCGACGTTCTCTCTGATCACCCGTATTTTTTAAGGACGGAAGCTCTTCATCGTGTCATTCTGAGGGAGCGGAGCGATAGAAGAATCCCTGGGCCTATTACCGGCAAAGAGACGGGATTCTTCGCGTCGCTCAGAATGACAGGCAGGATCGTCATTGCGATGAGCGCAGGCGGCGCGGCAATCTCTCTTTTAGTCTGTCATCCCGGGGAGACGGAGAAGAGTAAATAAGAGACGGGATTCTTCGCTCCGCCCGGGATGACACAACCGGCAGCCGCGAAAAAGAAGAAACCCCCTTGCGGGGGTTTCTTTGAAGACCTTGCATAATAGGGCGGCGGGGGCCTTACGCCCCGGAGTGCTTCTTCTTGTAGTCCTCTATGGCCGCGTGCAGCGCGTCCGCCGCGAGGTTCGAGCAGTGCATCTTGACCGGCGGGAGGCCGTCGAGCGCATCGGCCACCGTGGCGTTCGATATCTGTTCGGCCTCGCCGAGGTCCTTGCCCTTTACCAGCTCCGTTACCATGGAGCTGGTGGCTATGGCCGCGCCGCAGCCGAAGGTCTTGAACTTGACGTCCGTGATCTTGTCGCCCTCGACCTTTATCGTGAGCTTCATGATATCCCCGCACGCAGGGTTCCCGACGGTGCCCGTGCCGTCCGCGTGATCCAGCTCCCCGACGTTCCTCGGGTTGGAGAAGTGGTCCATCACCTTTTCGCTGTACATATCGTTCTCCCTCTTTTATCCTTTACCGCGTTTGTTGTGTTATGTAATACGGCAGCGAGGCCGTTTCTGGCTTTACTTCGCCCCGGCGTACAGGGGGGACATGGACCTCATCCGCTCGACTATCGGCGGCATTATCTCGAGGAGGTAGTCGACCTCCTCGACGGTGTTGCTCTTGCCGAGGCTGAACCTTACCGAGCCGTGCGACATCTCGTGGGACAGGCTCATCGCGAGGAGCACGTGCGAAGGCTCAAGGCTTCCGGAGGTGCAGGCCGAGCCGCTCGAAGCGGCTATGCCCTTCATGTCGAGGTTGAGCAGCAGGCTCTCGCCCTCCACGAACTCGAAGCTTATGTTCGACGTGTTCGGGAGCCTCTTCTCCAGGTCGCCGTTCACCTTTATGTGCGGCACCCTCTCGGCCATGCCCTTCTCGATCCTGTCCCTCAGCTCCTTGAGGTGCTTGACCTCGTGGGCCATGTCCCTGGCGGCTATCTCCGCGGCCTTGCCGAAGCCGACTATCCCGGGCACGTTCTCCGTGCCTCCGCGCCTGTTCCTCTCGTGGTGGCCGCCGTGGATAAGCGGCGTCAGCCTTACGCCGCGTCTGGCGAAGAGCGCGCCCATGCCCTTTGGCCCGTAGAGCTTGTGGGCGGATATGGTCAGCAGGTCCACGTTGAGTGTTTTCATGTCAAGGGGCAGCTTGCCCGCGGCCTGGACGGCGTCGGTGTGGAAGGTGACGCCGCGCTCTTTGGCTATCTCGCCTATCTCGGGTATGGGGAATATTACCCCGGTCTCGTTGTTGCCGTACATTATGGTAATGAGTATGGTCTTGTCCGTTATGGCGGCCTTCAGGGCATCGAGGTCTATCATGCCGTCGGCGTCCACGTCGAGGTAGGTCACCTCGAAGCCCTCCTTAGCGAGGTACTTGCAGGTGTTGAGCACCGCCGGGTGCTCGACCTTCGTGGTGATGATGTGGTTGCCCTTGCCCCTCTTGGAGAAGGCTATGCCCTTTATGGCGTGGTTGTCGCCCTCGGTGCCCGAGCTTGTGAAGATCAGCTCGAGGGGGGCGCAGTTGAGAAGCGAGCAGACCTGCTCTCTCGCCTCGTCCACGGCCTTCCTCGTGCCCCTCCCGGCCCAGTGTATGGAGGAGGGGTTGCCCCACTGCTCGGTCAGGTACGGCACCATCGCCTCGAATACCTCCGGCAGGACCGGGGTTGTGGCGTTGTGGTCGAAGTATATCTTGTTCAAAGCGCGAAATCCTCCTTTCGGTAACGAACCACCTCGCCGCAGGCGGCGGGGGATCAAAGACTCTATACGGATATTCTCGCCGCAGGCGGCGGGGAATTCAATACTGAGAGAATCAGGTCAGGATAGACAGCCTGTCAGTCTTTGGCGCCTCCGCAGGCGGCGCTCCTCTCCACGGCGTCCGGTCCGTGGAGGCTCGCCTCGTGGCTCAGGTCCCCTATGCTGACCGAGTTGAGGAACTCGGATATCTTCTCCGCGAGCCCCTTCCATACCTTCTGGGTGATGCACCTTTCGGCCCTGTCGCAGCCCGGGGAGCCGGTGTCCAGACATGCCACCGGGTTCAGCGGCTCCTCCACAACGGAGATGACCTCCCCGACGCTTATACGGGCCGACGGCCTTCCGAGCACGTAGCCCCCGCCCGGGCCGCGCACGCTCTTTACGATGCGCCCCTTGCGCAGCTTCACGAAGAGCTGTTCGAGGTACGATAGAGAGATGCCCTCCTCGGCGGATATGTCCTTGAGGGAGACCGGCCTGTCGCCTGAATGGCAGGCGAGGTTGACCATGGCCCTCACGGCGTACTGTCCCTTGGTCGATAGTCTCAAGATTATACGGTCCTTTTCCGCCCCCGGCTATGATATTTATCCGGGTTTGGGGATAATGTCAAGCGTCGCCGGTAAAATACCTGGATGAAAAAAGCCTGCGCGCGGGCTTGCCGCCCGGCGAAAAAATCATGCGGGACCCGGACGCGCAGAGTATACTGATAATCTATTATACCTTATCAATTTTGTCAAGTATTTTGGAGAAAAAATCGCCCCCGCTGCCGGGCCGCGCTCGATAGACAAAAACTGGGGGCTTTGCTATAATGTATGGAATATGAAAAAGATTCAAGGAATACAATACCTTACGGACAGGGGGCTCGCCTCCCTGATAACCGGTCTGATAAAGGACTTCAAGGTCTACGGCACCGTCAGCAAGGACGGTTTCCCTGCCTTCGCGCAGATAGGGGATGCCGGGGAGCTGGTGCTCTTCCAGACCCCGACGCATCTTTCCGCCAAGGAGTTCTTCTTCCCCCAGAAAGAGACGCTGCTGCGCTTCGACATGCGTGACGGCACGCACGAGCCTGTCGTCGAGGCCGAGGAGCAGGCGGTGGTGGGCCTGCACCCGTGCGACATCCACGCCGTAACGCTGATGGACAGGGTATTCGCCAGCGGCACGCCGGACGTAAACTACCTCGCGCGGCGCGAGCGCACCGTCATCATAGGGACGGACTGCCTGCCGGACGAGTACTGCTTCTGCTCGAGCGTAGGTACGATGGAGGTCGAGGAGGGGTTCGACCTCTTCCTCCACAGGCTCGCCGCAGGCGTGCTCGTGAGGGTGGGCTCGAAGAAGGGGGCGCGGCTGCTCGCCAGGCACACGAAGGCGCGCGACGCCACAGCCGCGCAATTGAAGGAGCGCCAGCAGAGGGACAGGGCGCGCGAGGCATCCTTTACCACGAGGCTCGACGCCCCGGCACATGAGCTGCCGGAGATATACTCGAAGAGCGACGACTCTCCGATATGGGACAGGATAGGGGCGATATGCTACGGGTGCGGCTCGTGCAACAACGTCTGTCCTACCTGCTACTGCTTCGACGTCAGGGACGAGGTCCTGCCGGACCTCACCGGCGGCGAGAGGGTCAGGGTCTGGGACGCCTGCACGCTCGAGGACTTCGCCAGGGTCGCCGGGGGGCACAACTTCAGGACCACGAGGGCCGCGCGCCTGCGGCACCGTTTCAACAGGAAGTTCAGGTACCTCTCCGACAGGTTCGACCACCTCTTCTGCGTGGGGTGCGGGAGGTGCTCGCGCACATGTCTGGTAAGGATAAACATAGCGGAAGTAACCAATGGGCTTATACGTGAAAGAAATAAAGGGTAGTACGCGCTCGCCATATGTTCCGACGCTCGCGGCCGTTGACCGTGTGACACGGGTATCCGGGAAGGAGAGGCTCTTCAGGCTCACCCCGGCGGATGCGGCCATGCTCGATTACAGGCCGGGGCAGTTCTTCATGGCGGGGCTTCCCGGCTACGGCGAGGCGCCCATCTCTGTAGCCTCCCCGCCGGGCGCGAAGAGCTTGGAGCTGTGCATAAGGGCCGTGGGCAACCTCACCGACGCCTTCCACCGGCTGAGCAAAGGGGGGTTCATGACGTTGCGCGGCCCCTTCGGCACGAGCTTCCCGGTCGGGGAGATGAAGGGCAGGGATATCCTCTTCGTGGCCGGCGGCATAGGTATCATACCCATGCGCTCTCTGGTAAAGACCATCATCAAAAGACCGGGAGACTTCGGCAGGCTGACGCTCATCTACGGCGCGAAGAGCCCGCAGGAGATGCTCTTTACCGAGGAGTTCGCCTCGTGGCGGGCGCGCGGGCTCGACGTGCGCCTTACCGTGGATACCCCGCACCCGGGGTGGAGGGGCCGCACCGGGGTGGTCACCGAGCTCCTGCCGGAGGTAGAGGTCGAGCCGTCGAGGACCACCGCCGTCGTCATCGGCCCGCCTGTCCTGTACAAGTTCGTCGTCATCGGCCTCAGGAAGAGGGGGATCGCCGACTCCGGCGTATTCCTATCGGTCGAGAGGAGGATGAAGTGCGGGGTGGGCAAGTGCGGGCACTGCCAGATAAACAGCGTATACGTATGCCAGGAGGGGCCCGTCTTCAGGTTGAGCGATTTGAAGGGCCTGCCCGAGGCGCTTTAAGGGCTCCATTGTTGCCTTGTGAGCAAACATCCCCCTTTTCCAAAGGGGAATGTTAAGGTATTCGCTCTCCCCTACGGGGAGAGGAACCGCGGGGGGTCGCATCGATGCCTTTTGCGCCCCTGCGCGCGGGGCGCTTCCGGTGATTAGGCTCGCTCAGCTGGGCTTCCTCTTCCCCGCTCGCGCGCCCCGCTTAAGGGCGCTTCGCGCCCTGAGAACCACCCCGGCGCGCTCACCTGCCTCTTCCCAAAGCGCCGCTCGCTCTAATCACCCGGTGTATTTTAAAAATAAAAAACCTTTCCCCTCACGCTTTCTTCTGTACCTTTATCTCCCTCCACGCGTACTCGAAGCCCGAGTAGAGCGTAAAGGCGAGCGTGAGCGCGGCAAGCGGGGTGAACAGCCCGGCATGCCTTCCTGTGAAGACCATGGCGAAGAGCACGGTGGCTATCTGGAGCGTGGTGGTGACCTTCCCGGAGATGGTAGGCAGTATGCGCACCCTCCTGCCGGAGCCCCGCAGCGCGATGACGCCAGCGAGTATCACGACGTCCCTTGCGATGACCGGCACGCAGAGCCAGACCGGGATGAGCCCCATGTATGTGAGTATCAGGAAGGCGCTTATGAGCAGCAGCTTGTCGGCCAGCGGGTCGAGGTGCGCGCCGAACTCGGTGCGCATGTCGTAGGCGCGCGCTATGAAGCCGTCGAGCGCGTCGGTAAGGCCGGCCACGGCAAAGACAATTATCGCCCGGTACAGGCTGCCCGTGCAGGCGAGGTAGAGGAAGAGCGGGATGAGCAGTATCCTGAAGACCGTAAGCGCGTTAGGGATGTTCCTGACCATCTGCGTACTCCTCGGTTGACCGGGAAAGAGCCGGACGGAAACAATCAGGTGTCAAGAAGGTCTCATGCGGGTCCTGCGCGCGCCTGTCCCCGGCGCTCAGGGGAGCCAGTCGAAGAACCTCTTCTGCGGGCCCTTAGGGGCCTCGTTGCGCGGCAGGGTGTCGAATACGATGTCTATGAACCTCTGCAGCTTCGGCTCGTACGCCTCTATGACCGCCAGCTCGCGGGTCGTGCGGTCGAACGTGAAGTCGGAGGCCCGCGTGTCGTACTCCGCCTCCCAGAGCATCGCGCCGTTGGCTGAGTACAGTGTGAAGCGCGCGGCAAGGCTGATCGCCGCGTAGGTAACGAAGGTATCGGTGTCCCACGAGGTTATGCGCGGGTACATGATGGCGTCCGCGCCGAAGGCGGTGGCAAGCGAGGCGGGGTCCCCGGCGGCCTGCCCGCTCAGCTTTTCGTCCCCTTCCTCGACCACGGTCACTTCGTAGCCGAGAGAGCGTACCTTCTCCGCCACCATCTCGTTGAAGACGCGGTCCACCCCGGGGTCTTTTGCGCCGGCGGCGTCCGACTCCCACGAGACCGGCAGCAGGGCCACCGTCGCGGGCCTCAGGCGGTAGTACTCTGGCGTTACGGTCTGCCTTACGGCGTGGCTGCACCCCACCAGGAGCGCCACGAGCAGGAAAAGGGGAATGATCTTCTTTATCATATTGGGAAACTCTGAATAATTCGTCCCTGAATCATTCAGAGACGAAGAAGAAAGATGCGGTTCTTCTTTTTCTCACATTTTTCAATGGCTTGCCGCCATCAGAAAATGGCGGCACGTCCATGTGCCGCGGAAGCTCTGGATAAATCAGACCTTCCATCGTCTATCTGTTCGAGGCGGCCCTGATGATTATCATCCGCGGCCCGCCGGGGATTACGGCGAAGTCTCCCGGCACCTCTCTGGCTATCCTTTCCGAGAGTGTCTGCCCGTCGCCCGCGCTCTTGAGCGAGAGCACCACGCGTCCCCTGTAGAAGGAGCTGTAGGAGATGTCCTTTATCGTGGGTATCCGTTCGAGGGAGGCCACCAGCGCCTTGAACGTGGGGTAGTCCGTCACGCCCATGATGTTGAGCGTTATGCGGGTGGTGGGCCTTCCGGGGGTGAGCGTGGCCTTGGCCAGTACGTTCTGCAAGCGCCCGGAGTCCACGCTCGCCTCTATCCAGATATGGAAGAGCTCTATCCCGCCGGGGTTCTGCTCGAACGAGTTGTAGGACTCGGGTATCTGCTCCGCGAGCGCGGGCACGCTCTCCATGTGCGTTATCCAGCCCTCGGAGAGTATCCGGTAGTTGAGGATGTAGGAGAACGGGTCTGCCATCACGCCGCTGCCCGCGATGTCGAACTCCGTTTCCAGCCCCTCTTTCTTTACGAGGTCGGCGAGAGTGGATGTCACGGCGTTGTTCAGCGCCTGGTCTATGGCCTTCCTCTTCACCTCCGCTATGTTGTCCGCGCGCAGCGCCACACCCTCGGAGCGCACCACGGCGACCCCGTTGGAGGGCCCCTCGGCCCCGGCGGGCGCGCCGGTTGCGAGCAGGACGGAGAGGAAGAGAAGAACGGCAAGTTTTCTTAACAATTCAGGTACCCCTTTACGGCTTCGATTATAACCTGTTTTTGCCCCGGGTCAAACCATCTTATTTCCGGGTCTTTCCTGAACCACGTGATCTGTCTTTTGGCGTAATGGCGGGTGTTCCTCTTGAGCAGCCTGACGGCCTCGTCGATGCCGTACTCGCCCCTGATATACCCCGACATCTCTTTATAACCCAAACCGCCCATCGGCTTCAAGGAAGATGAGTACCCGGCCTCGATGAGCCCTCGGGTCTCCTCGAGCAGGCCCGCCTCCATCATCTCCTCCACCCGCCCGTCTATCCTCCTGTAGAGCTCCTCCCTGCCAGGGTCGAGCCCTGTCCTCAGGGCCTCGAACGGGGCCTCGGAGAAGGCGTGCTCCCGGTGGAACCCGGAGATGGGCCTGCCGGTGATGGTGTGGACCTCGAGGGCGCGTATTACGCGCACGAGGTTGTTCGGGTGTATCTTCGCCGCCCCCTGCGGGTCCACCTCCCGCAATCTTGCGTGCAGGGAGGCCGCCCCGCTCTCGGCCGCCTCGCGCGCGAATTCCTCGCGCAGGGCCGGGTCCGCCCCCGGCCCCTTGAATATCCCCCCCGTGAGCGCCTTTATGTAGAGCCCGGTCCCACCGGCCACGAAGGCGACCCTGCCGCGCCCGTGTATCCCCCTTATCGCATCGAGAGCCATCGTCCGGTATCTCGCGGCGGTAAAATTCTCGTCCGGGTCGACGACGTCGATGAGGTGGTGCGGCACGCCCCGCATCTGCCCGGGCGTGGGCTTGGCTGTGCCGATGTCCATGGACCTGTAGACCTGCATGGAGTCCGCGCTTACGACCTCGCCGTTGAAGCGGGTGGCAAGCTCCACGGCGAGCCCGCTCTTGCCGCTCGCCGTGGGCCCGGCTATGATTATCGTTTTTGTCCTCTCCATATATACGGCCCTGCGGCCCCGGCCTACCTGTTGAACATCGTCTCCACCTCGGCCCGGGTGAACCTCCTGACCACGGGCCTGCCGTGCGGGCAGTGGCCGGCGAAGTCTATCTCCGCCAGCGACCGCAGGAGAGCGTTGCCCTCCTCCGGGGCAAGCCTTCTTCTGCCCCTTATGACGCTGTGGCAGGCTATACGCATCAGCGCCTCCTCTATCCTGCCCTCTACCGCCGAGCTGCCGTGCGCCCGGTCGAGCTCCCCGGCGAGGTCTTTTATGAGCCCCGCAGAGCTCCGGGACGAGAGTATGTCGGGGATGGCCTTTATCATGAACGTCTCGCCTCCGGCCTTGCCGGACGGGCCGAAGGGGGCGAGCTCGAAGCCGAGCCTGTGCAGGTGCTCCATGGAGTTGTTTATCGCGTCCCTCTCCTCCGGGGTCGTCTCCACCCTCTCGGGCAGGAGGAGCATCTGCCTCTTTATCTCCGCCCCGCCGAAGTACCTCTTCCTGAGCCGCTCGAAGGCGGCGCGCTCCGCGGCCCCGTGCGCGTCTATGATGAAGAACTCGCCCCCGTTCAGGTTGTTCTCGGCTATGAGGAACTCCCCCCAGAGCTGGCCCACGGCGGACATCTCGAGGAACTCCGGGTTCTTTATCTCCGCGCCGCGCTCGTGGAACTCGAGCCTGCCGGGCGTACTCTCCGCCGCGAAAGGCTCCGTCCGCTCGAGGAAGGCCGCCGGGCGCGCGCCGGGGCCCTCAGCCGTCCCGTAGGAGGCGGGGCCAGCCGGGGGCAGGCCCCGCGGCCGTTGCGATGGGGCGCTCGCGCCCGGCGCAAGGCCGGTCGCCAGAGCGAGCCTTACGGCCGTCTTTACGGTGTCGTAGACGAGCCGCGGGTTGCTGAACCGCACCTCCTGCTTCGCCGGGTGTATGTTTATGTCCACCTCCTCCGGGTCGGCCTTCAGGTCGAGCACGGCGAAGGGGTACCTCGGGCCGTCTATCAGGGTGCCGTAGCCGTCGGTGATGGCGTGGCTTATCGAACGGTCGCGCACGGGCCTGCCGTTGACGTAGAGGTAGATGGCCCGGGAGTTGTTGTAGGTAAGCCCGGACGAGCCGATGTAGCCGGTTATATTCGGGGCGTTCACCTCGATGGCCTGTTCGGCCACGTCGGCCCCCAGAAGGTCGGCTATCCTGTCCCTGAGGCACCCGGCGGCGGTCTCCACGGGCCTCGAGGAGCCGTGAGTGAGGGAGAACCTGACGCCGGGGTTTATGATAGCGATCCTCCTGAAGACCTCGGCCACCCGGCCGAACTCGCCCTGCGCGGTCTTGAGGAACTTCCTGCGCGCCGGGGTGTTGTAGAAGAGGTCCTTTACCTCTATGGAGGTGCCCTCCGGGCAGCCGTCGTCGGATATGACAGGCCCGGCGCCGCCTTCGAGGGTCACCCGTGTGCCCGTTACCTCGCCGGGCCTCCGGGTGCGCAGCGTTACACGGGATACGACCCCGATGCTCGCAAGCGCCTCGCCCCTGAAGCCCATGGTGCGTATGGCCTCGAGGTCGTCCTCGGTCGATATCTTGGAGGTCGCGTGGCGCACGAACGCCACGGGCGCGTCCTCTCTCGAGATGCCCTCCCCGTTGTCCACCACGCGTATGAGCCGCATGCCGCCTTCGGCAAGGTATACGGAGATGCGGGTGGCCCCGGCGTCAAGGGAGTTCTCCACAAGCTCCTTTACGACGGAGGCCTGCCTTTCGATGACCTCGCCCGCCGCTATCTTGGAGGCGAGAAGCTCGTCAAGTACCTTTATACTGGCCATGGTCTGTGTCCCGGTTGATTGCAATGTAACGCCCGCGCGCGGCGGGCAGGGGAGGGCGTCTATCTCGCTCCCGCCGGCAGAAAGGCCTTGAGCGGGCACTGGGCGCAAAGGGGCGCCTTCGTGCGGCAGTACTCCTTGGCGGTCCTGACTATGAGGGCGTGGTACTCGTTAAAGAGCCTCCCGTCGGGCGGCAGGTTGCCGGAGAAGAGCGCCTTGACCTCTTCGTAGCTTGCGTCCCGGTCCACGAGCCCGTGGCGCGAGAATATCCTCTTCGTGTAGGCGTCTACTACGAACTCCGGCTTGCCTGCGGCATAGAGCATGATGGAGTCGGCCGTCTCGGGGCCGACCCCGTTTATGCCGAGGAGCTTCGCCCTGAGGGTGCCGGCGTCCTGCCCGAGGAACCTCGCGAGCCCGCCGTTGTCGAGGAGGTGCGCGGCGAGGTTCTTGAGCCTTCGTGCCTTGACGTTGAAGTACCCGGCGCTCCTTATGTGTCCTGCAAGCTCCTCCACCGGAAGGGCGTCGAGCCTCCCGGGGGTAAGGAGGCGTTCTTTCCGGAGCCTGCGGATCGCCTTCTCCACGTTCGTCCAGGCGGTGTTCTGCGTCAGTATCGCCCCGACGATGACCTCGAAGCGCGTCCTGCCCGGCCACCAGCCCTGAGGGCCGAAGGCCCTGAACATGGCCTCGTAATGGGCCGTAAGGACGCCCCGCGTATCGTCCGTCCCCCGCTTCATCCCAGATTCTTCAGGCGCTCCACCTCAGCGGCGACGAGCGACCTGTGCGCGCCTGTCTTGAGGTTCCCGAGCTTTATGCCGGCGAACTCCACCCTCTTGAGCTTGGAGACCGGGTGGCCCACCGCCTTGCACATCCTCTTTATCAGCCTGTTCCTGCCCTCGGTCACGGTGATCTCTATCCAGGAGTTCTCTTTCGTCTGCCTTACGCGGCGCACCCTGGCGGGCAGCGTCCTGCCGTCCTCGAGGTGGACCCCTCTCTCCAGCTTCTCGATCGTCGCGTCGGAGGGCACACCCCTTACCTTTACGAGGTATTTTTTCGGCACAGAGAACTTAGGGTGTATCAGCCTGTTCGAAAGCTCCCCGTCGTTCGTAAGCAGAAGGACGCCCTCGGCGTCGTAGTCGAGCCTGCCCACGGGGAACAACCGCGCCTTCTTCTTGACGAGGTCGGTTACCACGGGCCTGCCGAGCGGGTCGGAAAGGGCGCTTATGAAGCCCTTGGGCTTGTTGAGGAGCACGTAGACCGGTGGGCCCTTGACGGCGATGCTCTTGCCGTCCACCTGTATCAGGTCCACCTCCGGGTCGGCCTTGGCGCCGAGCTCGGTTACGACCGCGCTGTTTACCCAGACCCGCCCCTCGGCTATAAGCTCCTCAGCCTTCCTCCTCGACGTTATCCCCGCCCGGGCTATTATCTTCTGAAGCCTCTCCGGGCCGCTCTTCACCGGTGTCGGAGGGGCCTTGCGGGCCGTCGTCCTCTTCGGCGGGGCCGTTTTCTCCGGGGTCCCCGGTCTCCTCGTCTCCGTCGTCCGGGCCGTCGTCGTCTTCGCACCCCTCGGCGTCGCCGTCCTCCTCGGCCTCGGGGGCGTCTCCGGCATCTCCTCCCGGGGCCTGCGTGGTGGACGCCTTCGGGGCGTCGTCTTCGCACCCCTCGCCGTCGTCGCCCTCTTCGGCCTCCGGCCCGTCTCCGGCATCTCCTCCCGGGGCCTGCGTGGTGGACGCCTCCGGGGCGTTGCCGTCGTCCTCGAGGCAGGCCTCTTCGAGCTCCTCGAAGGAGGGGCCGCCTTCGCCTTCGGTGCCCCCCTCTTCGCCGCCGGCCTCGACGGGCCCTGCCCGGCCTTGCTCTGTGTTCCCTGCTGCGCTCTGTTCTTCGGGGAGCGGTTCTTGGGCCGCATTTTCTTCCTCCATTTTTTGTATATCCTTGAGGCTCGGCAGGCACGATAGGTCTTTCAGGTCGAATGTCTCGAGGAACTCCTTTGTGGTGCCGTATACCACGGGCCTTCCGGGCAGCTCCTTGCGCCCGACTACCCTTATGAAACGTTTGTCCATGAGGGTGGCGAGCACGCCGCCGGAATCTACGCCCCGTATGGCCTCTATCTCGCCCCTCATGACGGGCTGCTTGTACGCGACTATGGCGAGCGCCTCCATGGCTGCCTTGCTTATCTTCTGGAGGCCGATCTTGAAGAGCCTCCTGAGCCAGAGGGCATACTCCGGGTTCGTCCTGAACTGGTATCCCCCGGCCACCTCCTCTATCGAGAAGCCGCCCCCGCCCTTCGCGTAGTCCTCCATGAGCTCGGCGAGCGCCGCCTTTATCCCGGCCCTCTCCTCGCCTTCGAGTATGTTCGCAATCTTATCGAGGCTGAGCGCCGTGTCCGCGGCGAAGATCAGCGCCTCTATTATCGGCTTCAACTCTTCCTTTTCAAGCATCTCCGCTTCCTTCTTCCTGTCCGTCCTGCGCCTGTTCGGCGGCCTTGGGCTGTGCCGGGGCGTATACCCTTATAACGCCGTCATCGGTCTGGTGTATCTTTATCATGAGGAGCTTGGCAAGCTCAAGCACTGCGAGAAAGGTGACTATCACCTCGCCCCGTGTCGCGCCGTCAGGAAAGAGCGAGGTGAAGGTCGCGCTCTGTGTCCTGCCCAGCGTCTCCATCACGTGGTTTATCTTGTCGGCTATCTTGAAGCGCTCTACCGTAAGCTCGATGCCCTTCTCTTTCGGGGCGCGGGCGAGTATGACCTTCAGGGCCTCCATGAGCTCGAAGACCGAGACGTTGGCAAATCCCACGTCCTGGTCGAGCCCTTCGAGCGAGACGTTCGGGCCTCTGGCGAATACGTCCCTTCCGAGCAGGGTCTTGTCCGAGAGCTCCCTTGCCGCCTCCTTGTACCTCTGGTACTCGAGGAGCCTCTTTACCAGTTCGTCCCTCGGGTCCAGGCCGTCGTCCTCCTCCTCCACGGCGCTCTCGTCGGGTGGCAGGAGCATCTTGCTCTTTATGTGCACGAGGGTGGCGGCCATGACGAGGAACTCCCCGGCCATGTCGAGGTTCATCTCCTTCATCATATCGATGTACTCGAGGTACTGCCCGGTTATCAGCGCGATGGGGATGTCGTAGATATCGACCTCGTTCCTCTTTATGAGGTGGAGCAGGAGGTCGAGGGGCCCTTCGAATATGTCGAGCTTTATGTTATAGGCCATGTATGTCCTCAGGCAAGGCTCATGGTCTTGCGCACCTCGGCCATCGTCTCGCACGCTATCGCGCGGGCCCGGTCACTGCCCTTCTCGAGCACGGAGTCTATGTAGCCGGGGTCGCCCTCAAGCTCGGCCCTCTTCTTCTGTATGGGCTCTATCATGGCGAGCACCTTCGGTATGACGGCCTTCTTGCACTCGGTGCACCCTATGAGCGCTCTGGTGCAGCCCTCCCTTACCCACTCGAGCGTCTTCTGGTCGGAGTAGATGGTGTGGAAGGTGATGAAGAGCGGGCAGACGTCCGGGTCTCCGGCGTCCGTCCTGCGCTTGCGTGCCGTGTCGGTCATCATCCGGAGCATCTTTTTCTCGATGACCTCCGGCTTGTCCGAGAGGAGCACGGCGTTGTTGTAGCTCTTGCTCATCTTCCGCCCGTCGGTGCCGAGCACCTTGGGCGAGGCCGTAAGAAGCGTCTGCGGCTCCGGGAATACCGGGCCGTAGAAGTTGTTGAACCTGCGGGTAATCTCGCGCGAAAGCTCGACGTGCGGGGCCTGGTCCATGCCCACCGGCACCTTGTCCGCCTTGTAGATGATGATGTCCGCGGTCTGCAGGACAGGGTATCCGAGAAAGCCGAAGGTGTGAAGGTCCTTGTCCTTTATCTCCCGGAGCTGTTCCTTGTAGGTCGGGTTCCTCTCGAGCCACGGCAGAGGCGTTATCATGGAGAGGAGCACGAACAGCTCCGCGTGCTCGCATATCAGCGACTGGCGGAAGAGCGTGCAGACCTCGGGGTCGAGCCCCACGGAGAGCCAGTCTATCATCATCTCCCGGACGTTATCGTTTATGCCCCCGGGGGCCGCGTAATCTGTCGTGAGCGCGTGCCAGTCCGCCACGAAAAAGCAGCACTCGTACTCGTGCTGCAGCTTAAGCCAGTTTGCGAGCACACCGTGGTAGTGCCCGAAGTGCAGCCTGCCCGTGGGCCTCATGCCGCTGAGGACCCGCCCTTTGCGGTTCAATATGAGCCTCCTGTGAGAAGATTTACCATGAGGAATACGAGCGGGGATACGAACTTGTGTATCGCGCCGGTGACTATCAGAAGCAGCAGTATCATGAACCCGTACGGCTCGATGCGCGAGTACGCGAAGGCCTTGTCGGTGGGCAGCAGGTACGTGAGCACCTTGCTGCCGTCGAGCGGGGGCACGGGGACCATGTTGAATATCGCCAGAGAGACGTTTATTATGATGCTGAACTCCACCATGACGAAGAGCGGCCTTGCGATGGACGGCATGGTGTACATAAGGCTCGGCCCTGCGATCAGGAAGAGCTTGTAGATGACCGCCGAGACAGCCGCCAGAGCGAGGTTCGAGAGCGGCCCGGCGAGGCTGACCCACATCATGTCCCTTGAGATATGCCTGAAATTACGGGGGTTTACAGGCACGGGCTTGGCCCACCCGAAGAGCCCGGAGAAAAAGAGCATAAGGGTGCCTATGGGGTCGAGGTGCTTCAGTGGGTTTAGCGTCACCCTGCCGAGCATCTTGGCCGTGGGGTCTCCGAGCCTGTAGGCCACCCACCCGTGCGCGCACTCGTGTATCGTCAGGGCGAGCAGTATGGGCGGGGCCGTAAGCAGTATTTTTTGTAGAAATCCCTGGAACATGTCACACCTTTAATCTTTAAGTTTAACAGATGAGCCACGCAAGCGTCAACGCAAATATTGGAAGGGGGGGAGGGGGGTGTTCGGGGGGATGAAGATTATGGGCAATTTTTTCAGGCTGTCATTCTGAGGGAGCGGAGCGACCGAAGAATCCCCGCGACTGTTAATCTGAACAAAAGACGGGATTCTTCGCGTTGCTCGCAATGACAATCACAAATCCCCCTCAGTCCTCCTTTGGAAAAGGGGGAGAAAAGCACCTTCTTCCCGAAGGGGAGAGCAAATCTCTGCCGGGCGAGGGGGCCTGCGCCCTACGCCCCCTTTTTTCTTCTTTTCCTCTTCTTTTCCCTTTCGACGTACCTCTTCACGAACTCCTCCTCTTCCTCCCTGCTCTTTATCTCCCCGTCGAGGCGTTTGTCGAGGAGCAGGCCGATGACCGTGCCCATGAGCGGGCCTTCGTCCACGCCGAGTTCCTTCATATCCGCCCCCTTCAGCTCCGTCTCCGTGTACCGGAGTTTCGTCATGTACGTGGAGAGCGCCTTCTTCGTCACCTCCCTCTCGGCCTTTGCCAGCATGTAGATGATCACCTCTATGGGCAGCAGTCTCAGAAGGGCGTAGATCTCGCTGTTCTTCCTCACGCCCCCGGAGTTTATCCGGTGGAAGGCGCGCAGGCCGTCGGCCCTTGCGCCGAGCACGGCGAGCCTCTTCTTCCCGGAGATGAAGAGCCTGCCTATGAGTGCGGAAAGCTGGGTCTCGTTGAGCGGGTCGGTGAGGGCGAGGAAGAGCACCAGCCATCCCTCGGCCTTCTCTCTTGCGTAGAGCAGGTCGTGCCATGTGAGGGCCTCGCGCGCCCTCTCGAGGAACGCCTCCCTGTCGAGGCCCCAGGTGATGGAGTTGTCGATAAGCGAGAGCAGGCCAAGCTCGTGGAGCCTCTTTACGGCCTTGGTCGCCATCTCCTCTTCGAGTATGTTCCGGAGCTCGTCGAGCACGCGCGGGCCCGAGAGCGGCTTGAAGATGTCGAGCTTTATGTAGTTCTTTATCAGGTTCAGCGTGTGCTTGCCTATCCTGAAGCCGAACTTCTCCGAGAACCTTACCGCCCGCAGCGCCCGGGTCGGGTCCTCAACGAAGCTCATGTTGTGCAGCACACGGATCGTCTTCTCTTTGAGGTCCTTCTGCGCGCCGAAGAAGTCGATGAGCTCTCCGAACTTGCCGGGGTTGAGAGCCACGGCGAGGGTGTTTATCGTAAAGTCCCTCCTGTAGAGGTCGAGCTTGAGGGACGACTGCTCCACCGTGGGCAGCGCCCCGGGCCTTTCGTAGTATTCGAGCCGCGCCGTGGCCACGTCTATCTTGAAGCCGTCCGGGAATATGATGACGGCGGTCTTGAACCGGCGGTGCACCCTCACGCGGAGCTTCCTCTTGCGGGCGAAGTCCTCGGCGAAGTCGATGCCGTCGCCCCCCTCGATAACGATGTCGATGTCGAGGTTCTCCTTCCTCAGTATCAGGTCACGCACGAAGCCGCCCACGACGTACGCCTTCAGGCCGTGGCGTTCGGCGACCCTCCCCGCGTCCTTCAATATCGCCAGGGCCCAGCCCGGGAGCCGCTCCTTGATGAGCCGTCCGAGGGACCTTGTCCGGGCGCGCCCCTTTACGCTCTCGCGGAACTCCTCCTGCAGGAGCTTCATGAAGTCCGTGCGCGTTATCACCCCCGCGACCTTCCCGTCCCTCAGCACGGGCAGGAGCCTCTGGCCGTGCACGATGACCTTCTCGCGTATCTCGTCTATCGAGGTGCCGGCCTCCACCCACTCGCACTCGGTCGTCATGTAGTCGCTCACCGGCGCGGCCCCGAGGCCGTGGTAGACGCCCTTGTCCGCCACCTGCCTCGTTATCACCCCTTCTATCTTCCCGTCCTCGGACACGGGGCAGGCGTTTATGCCGTAGCGGCGCATCACCTCCACAGCGCCCTTGAGCGGCGTCTGCGGGGGCAGCGTTATCGCCGGGAAGCTCATGATGTCGGAGGCGGTCTTCTGCGGGGTGATGACCTTCCTGAGGACGGCCAGCAGCCTCTCCTTCGCCTCGATGAGCGTCATGGACTTGAGCGTGGCGCTTGCCGCATGCGGGTGCCCCCCGCCGCCCAGGGCCTTAGCGACCCTGCCCGCGTCCACAGCGGCGGTGTTGGAGCGGGCCACCACGTGCACTCTGTCCTCGGAATCCACGAGCATGAACAGGCACGCCATGCCCTCTATGTCGCGTATCTTGTGCGCGAGCACGGAGATGTCCCCGGAGTACTTCTCCAGGTACCCCTCCGTTACCACGACCTCCGCGCCGCCTATCACGTAGGTCGTCTGCGACTGAAGGAGGTCGTTCAAGAGGGATATCTCGTCCGGGGTAAGCTCTTTTTTAAGGAGTGCGGTAACCACGTTCAGGTCCGCGCCCCGTGAAAGGAGGAACGAGGCGGCGTCCATGTCCCGGGGCGTGGTGGAGGGGTAGCTGAGCGAGCCGGTGTCCTCGTAGATGCCGGCCATCAGCACGGTAGCCTCCTGCGGCGTAAGCTCTATCCTCTTTTTCTTGATGATGTGGGTGAGCACGGTAGTGGACGAGCCGTAGGGCCTTATCACCTCCACCGAGCCCCGCAGGTCCCCGTCCGAGGGCGGGTGGTGGTCGTAGATGTGCACGTCTACGCCGGGCTTGACCGCCACCTCGCCGAAAGGGCCTATGCGCGCGGGGTTGCGCACGTCAACGAGTATTATGCGATCGACCCTGTCGAGGTCCACGTCCTTCGCCTTCTCGAAGCTATAGGGGAGCTCGATGGAGGGCAGCGCCGAGCGCAGCCCCTTCTCGAGGGAGCCGGAGAATACGAGGCGTGCCTCGGGGTAGAGCTTCTTGGCGGCCACCATGGACGCGAAGGTGTCGAAGTCCGCGTTCGTATGTGAGGTTATGACCTCCATAGTGCGATATTAGCACACTTAAACCGCGTTACAAAGGGTAGAAGCTGGCGGGAGAGGCGAAAAAAAGGGTGGCGGGGACGGACGGGGCGCCCCGTAGGGCCTGCGGGACAACGGCGGACTGGAAATAAAAAGAGGGCGGCGGCCAGAGGCCGCCGCCCGTCGGGCTGGATGGCGTTATGGGGCTACACTGTTGCCCCTGTCC
>JBHHYT010000016.1:0-31666 GCA_046757705.1 Thermodesulfobacteriota bacterium | reverse complement strand
CCATCGAGGGAGGGGAAGCGCGGAAACTCCGGGCTTTAGACCGGTGTAGTCATTTCCAGAAGGATGGGTCCCGATGAGAGGAGTGTTCAGGGGAACAATGGCGGCCGGGGCGGCCTTTGCCGCCCTCGCGGTCTTCATGCTCGCGATGTTTACGGCGTCCGTTGCCCCCGCCCTTGCGCGGGGCGGCGGCAGTATAAACGTGGCCGCGGCCGCAAGCCTGACGTTCCCGTTGAGGGAGGTTGCCGCGGCCTACGAGCGGGAGACCTCCGCGAAGGTCGTCATCTCGTTCGCCTCCACAGGCATACTGGCAAGCCAGATAGAGTACGGCGCGCCCTTCGACCTCTTCCTCGCCGCGGATACCGCGCACGTCGAGAGGCTTGAGGGCAAGGGCCTCGTGGAGCCGGGGAGCGCGTCCGTGTTCGTTCACGGCAGGATAGTCGTCGTCGTAAACAAGGCCTCCGGCGTGCGCGCCGGCGGGCTTGCCGGATTGACAGACCCCCGCATAAGGAGGATAGCCATAGCCAACCCGGCGCACGCCCCTTACGGCAGGGCCGCCATGGAGGCACTCCAGAAGGCGGGGCTGTGGGATAGTCTGCGGGCCAGGCTCGTCTACGGCGAGAACGTCCGCCAGACGCTCCTGTTCGTGCAGACCGGCAACGCCGAGGCCGGGATAGTCGCCCTGTCGGTGGCGGGCGTGCCGGAGGTCGTATATACGCCCGTGCCCGAGGCGCTCCACAACCCCATAGAGCAGGCGGCGGCCGTTATAAAGGGGGCGGCCAACGCCGCCGGTGCGAAGGCGTTTCTGGATTATCTCAGGGGGCCGAGCGCAATGGCCGTCTTTGAAAAATACGGCTTCGTGGCGCCGTAGGGGGAGAGCATGAACCTTTATCCTCTATACCTTACGATCAAGGTCTCCTTCACCGCCACGCTCTTTGCCGCCGGGCTCGGCGTGGTGCTCGCGTGGGTGATGGCGAAGAGGGACTTTCCCGGCAAGGACGTACTCGACGTCGTCATCATGCAGCCGCTCGTCATACCGCCCACGGTGCTCGGCTACTACCTCCTGAGCGCCTTCGGGGCCGGCAGCCCCATCGGCAGGTTCCTCGAAGGCACCCTCGGGCTGAACATCGTGTTTACGTGGAGGGGCGCCGTTATCGCCGCCCTCATTTCGTCTCTGCCCCTGTTCGTAAAGCCCGCAAGGGCGGCGCTCGAGGGCGTCGGGGCCGAGCTCGAGGACGCCGCCAGGCTCCTGGGCAAGACCGAGCTTCAGATAATAAGGACCATAACCCTGCCCCTGGCGTGGAGGGGGATAGCCGCCGGGGCGGTCATGGCGTTTGCCCGTGCGACCGGCGAGTTCGGCGCCACCCTCATGGTCGCCGGCAACATCCCCGGCCTCACGCAGACGCTCCCCATAGCCATATACGACGCCGTGCAGTCCGGCGACGATTACACCGCCAACCTGCTGGTAGGCATAATAACGCTCTTCTCGTTCTCGGTTCTCTATGTGGCCGGGCGCTTCACCAGGGGGAGGTTCTGATGGGCCTCGCCCTCGAGCTCAAAAAGTCCTTCGACGACTTTTCCATAGACGTCAGCCTTTCGCTCCGAGACGACCTGCTCGTCCTGTTCGGCCCGTCCGGGGCTGGAAAGTCCCTGATACTCAAGATGATCTCAGGCATAACCGCGCCCGATTCCGGAAGGGTCCGCGTCGGGACCGAGGCCATGTACGACTCGGGCGCGGGGGTGAACGTCCCGATACGCGGGCGCAGGATAGGCTTCCTCTTTCAGGATTACGCCCTCTTCCCCCACATGACCGTCCACGACAACATCGCCTACGGCATAACGCACCTGCCCGGGGACGAGGTGCGGCGCAAGGTGGCCGAGCTGCTCGGGGTGATGCGCCTTGCGGGCCTCGACGGGAGATACCCGCATGAGCTCTCCGGCGGGCAGAAGCAGAGGTGCGCCCTGGCCCGGACGCTCGCCACCAACCCCAGGATACTGCTGCTCGACGAGCCCTTCTCCGCTCTCGACTACCAGGTCAGGGAGAAGCTCCGGGCGGACCTGCTGAACATCCACAGGCTCTACCCGATAACCACGATACTCGTCACCCACGACCTCGAGGAGGCGTTCATGCTCGGCCAGAGGATAGCGGTCATAAACAACGGCAGGATAGAGCAGATAGGCGGGCGTGAGGAGGTCTTCTACAGGCCCGCCACCCGCAACGTCGCCCGCTTCATGGGCGTAAGGAACATCTTCTCCGGCAGGGTGACGGCCGTTGACCCCCCGTTCGTGACCGTACACAACCGCGACCTCGGAGAGATAAAGGCCCACCTGCCGCAGGGCGGCGCCCCCATGGCCGCGGGCTCGCAGGTCAGCTTCTGCATAAGGCCCGAGGAGATACTCGTAATACGCCCCGACAGGGTGCTTGACAACAGGGTGCAGGACAATATCATAGAAGGAGAGATAACGAGCGCCACGGGCAGGGGCTCCACCCAGATACTCTTTTTGAGGGTGTATACCGGGGCAGGGGGGGTAGGGGGCGCCGGGTGGGGTGGAGGCGCCGGGGGCGCGCAGGGAGAGGGTACGTCCCTCAAGATAGAGCTGCCGAACTTCGTCTGCCGAAAGTTAGCCCTTGCCACGGGCAAACGTATCAGGGTATCATTGAAGAAGGAGAATGTCTGGCTAATACCGTAACAAACTCAAAGGATTAGGGGAGGTCCGGCCTTTTCGGGCCTTCCGGGGCACAGGGACGTGCCGCCACCTTTAATGGCTGCAGGCCTTTGAGGATGTGGGGAAAAGAGAGAACGTGTCCTTTTGTTCCTGAATGTTTCAGGACGGATCGTTCCGAGGTTCCTTGGATGGAAGACGGAGAGCTCACCGAAAATACCCAGCACGGCCACGGGGTCGGCATAGACGCGAAACTGAAGGGGCGCCTGAGGCTCTCGATCACGCTCACGGGCATAATATTCCTTGCGGAGCTCGTGGGCGGCTACCTTACGAACAGCCTTGCCCTGATGTCGGACGCCGCGCATGTCTTCATGGACGTCTTCGCCCTGTCGCTCAGCTGGTTCGCCATACACATCTCGGAGATGCCCCCTACGGAGAAGAGGACCTACGGGCTTCACAGGGTCGAGGTCTTCGTCTCCTTCATAAACAGCGCCGTGCTCGTCCTCGTCACCGCCTTCATATTCTACGAGTCGTACCGCAGGTTCTTCAACCCCCTGCCCGTAAAGAGCGTGGGCATGATGGTGGTGGCGGTCATCGGCCTCATCGTAAACCTTGCCGTGGCAGTATGGCTGCACCACTACGCCGAGAGCGACCTGAACATAAAGAGCGCCTTCATCCACGTGGTCGGAGACGCGGCGGCCTCCGTGGGCGTCATCGTCGGCGCGGCGGTCATAGCGTACACGGGCTGGTACCCGATAGACCCGCTTCTGAGCATCGGCATAGGCGCGATAATACTCTCCGGCGCGTACAGGATAATAAAGGAGTCCTCCCACATACTTCTCGAGGGCGTGCCTAGGGAGATAGACCTGAACTCGGTCGTCGACGACATGCTCGCCTCAAAGGGGGTCTCGAGCGTGCACAGCCTGCATATCTGGAGTATATGCCACAACGTCTACGCGCTCAGCGCGCACCTGGACATCGAGCCGACCGAGAGGTGGCGCATGGGTGAGATATTCAGCGAGATAAACGAAAAACTTGCCGGGACCCACCATATCTTCTATACTACATTACAGGCGGAATGCTCCGGGTGCAACTCCGACGACATGTTCGGCACGATAGCCCACAAGGAGAGGAACCACCTCCATTGACGTGGACGGTTCCCATGTGCCCGCGCCCGCCGCGCGGGATTGGAACGCAACGTATAGCAAATCGTTAAGGAATATTTTCCGGGAGGAGGAGTTCTGTTATGCTCAAGGTCAGCCCGTTGCCAGCCCAGGAGCTTTGCTGGAAGTGTCCCACCGAGGCATTCCCTTTCAACACCACCGACGACATACCCTCTCTGGAGGAGGTCATCGGGCAGGAGAGGGCGTTAAGGTCCATCGACTTCGGCCTCGGAGTCGTCAACAACAACTACAACGTATTCGTCCTCGGTGAGAGCGGCACGGGGAAGAGCACCACGGTAAAGGAGATAGTAAAGAACAGGGCCAGGAACGAGCCTGTGCCGGACGACTGGTGCTACGTCTTCAACTTCTCCAGCCCGGACTGCCCCACCGCCCTGAACCTGCCTCCTGGCAAGGGGGCGGAGTTCGCCGTCGAGATGGACGACCTTGTCGAGTCCCTGAAGCGCGACATACCAAAGGTCTTCGAGTCGAAGGACTACGAGAAGCACAGGGACGAGATACTGGAGAGCCAGCAGGAAAGGACGCGGGCCGTTTTTTTGAGGATGGAGCAGCTGGCCGCCGAGAAGGGGCTGATGCTCAAAAAGTCCGTAAGCGGGCTCTCCGTGGTGCCGGCCAAGAACGGCAAGCCCATGAGCCCGGAGGAGTTCAACGCCCTGCCGAGGGAGAAGAGGACCGAGACCGAGAACGACCTCGCCGTGCTTCAGGACAGGCTGAGCGACGCCATACGGGATGCGCGCGTCATAGAGAAGGAGACCAAGGAGAGGATAGACAGGCTCGACCGCGAGGTCGTCCAGTACGTCATAAACCCGCACGTCAACGAGCTGCTCGACAAGTTCAAGGACTTCAAGAGCGTGGTGGACTTCCTCTACAAGGTCAAGGAGAACCTGCTCGAGAGCATCGACGACTTCAGGCCCCGGGAAGAGGCGCCGCTTGCCCTTGGCGGCATCCGGCTCCAGAAACAGGAGCCGAGCTTCGAACGCTACAAGGTAAACGTCATCGTAAACAACAAGGAGACCGTGGGCGCGCCCGTCGTCTACGAGTCCAACCCCACATACTACAACCTCTTCGGGAGGGTCGAGTACCGGTTCCAGCTCGGCGTGGCCACCACGGACCTGACGATGATAAAGGGGGGCTCGGTGCACAAGGCCAACGGGGGTTACCTCATCGTCAACGCCCTCGACGTGCTGCGCAACATCTTCGTCTACGACTCCATAAAGAGGATGATAAAGGACCGCGAGGTCAAGATAGAGGACGTATGGGAGCAGTACCGGCTCGTCTCCTCCACCACGCTCAAGCCCGCGCCCGTGCCTATAGACATAAAGCTCGTGATGATAGGCGAGCCGTTCATATACTACCTCCTCTACAACCTCGACAACGAGTACCGCAAGCTCTTCAAGGTAAAGGCGGACTTCGACAACGTCATGCCGAGGAACGAGGAGAACATCCGTAACTACTCATACTACGTCGCCACCCGGTGCAGGGAGGAGGGGCTGCTCCCCTTCGACAAAAGCGGCGTGGGCAGGGTGGTGGAGCTCGGGTGCAGGCTCGCCGGGGACAGGGAGAAGCTCACCACGCGCTTTAACGAGGTGAAGAACATCGTGGTGGAGGCGAGCTACTGGGCGAAGACCGCCGGCGTCTCCACGGTCTCCGCCGAGCATGTGGAGAAGGCCGAGAGCGAGAGGATATACAGGCACTCGAAGATAGAGGACAGGCTGCGGGACTACATAACGCAGGACACCATCATGGTCGACACCGACGGCAAGGTGGTCGGTCAGGTCAACGGCCTTGCCGTACTCGACCCCGGCGACTACGCCTTCGGCAAGCCCGCGCGCGTCACCGCCCGCACCTACATGGGAGAGGCCGGTGTATTCAACATAGAGCGCGAAGTGAAGTTGAGCGGCAAGATACACAACAAGGCGATGCTTATCCTCACGAGCTTCCTCGGCCAGAGGTTCGCGCGCAAGTACCCCTTGAAGCTCTCCGCCTCCGTCACCTTCGAGCAGCTATACAGCGAGATAGAGGGGGACAGCGCCACCTGCACCGAGGTCTACGCCCTGCTCTCCGCGCTCTCCGGCGTGCCCATAGACCAGGGCATAGCCGTCACGGGCTCCATGAACCAGAGGGGCGAGGTCCAGCCCATAGGCGGCGTGAACCAGAAGATAGAGGGCTTCTACGACGTATGTAGGGCGAAGGGGCTGACCGGGGCTCAGGGCGTGATAATACCGCGGCGCAACGTCAGGAACCTGATGCTCAAGAAGGAGGTCATAGATGCGGTCGAGCAGGGCAGGTTCGCCATATACCCGATAGATTACATCGACGAGGGGCTTGAGATATTGACCGGCATGCCGGTGGGCGAGCGCGGCCCGGACGGGGAGTTCCCGGAGGACACGGTCAACGGCCTCGTCGAGAAGAGGCTCCACGGGCTCGCAAAGAGCATAAAGGCATTCGGAAGGCCCGCCGCCAGGAAGGCGAAGGACGAGCCGAACAACAATAACAACAACGATAAAAAGGACAGGGGCCCTGAAAAAGGGTCTTAACATATGCACGTAACCGAGATATTCATGAGCATCCAGGGCGAGTCCACCTACGCGGGACTGCCGTGCGTCTTCGTAAGGCTCGCCGGGTGCAACCTGAACTGCTCGTGGTGCGATACGGCTTACGCGCGGGCCTACGACGGGGCCACCGATATGGACGTGGGGCGTGTGCTCGACGAGGTCGGAAGGTTCAAGTGCGGGCTCGTGGAGATAACCGGGGGAGAGCCCCTGTTGCAGGAGGAGGCCAAAGAGCTCGCGAAGAGGCTTCTCGACGGCGGGTACACGGTCCTGATAGAGACGAACGGCAGTCTGCCCCTCGCCGGGGTGGATGCGAGGGCCATAAAGATAATCGACGTCAAGTGCCCGTCGAGCGGCCACGCCGGCAGCTTCCTCCCGGAGAACCTCGGCCATATCGGCCCGGACGACGAGGTGAAGTTCGTCATCGGGGACAAGGCAGACTACGATTGCGCCCGGAGGTTCCTCGATGAGTACATAGGGGACAGGACCTCGAAGATACTCTTCGCGCCCGTTGCGCCCGCGCTAACCCCGAAGGAACTTGCCGGGTGGATACTGCGGGACTCCCTGCGCGTGCGCCTGCAGGTCCAGCTCCACACATACATCTGGGGCGCGGAGCGGGGCAGATAGAGGGGGCAGGGGGGCAAGGGGTGGTGAGGGGGGGGTCAAGTGGGGTCAAGCGGGGGAGCGCGGGGGCTCAAGGGGGGCGTGGCTACAAGTGGGAGTTGATGGTGGATTCCCTTTTACCTCCCCTCCCTCGATGGGAGGGGATAGAGGGGAGGGTGGAAGGTCTCACCCATCAATGCCGGGCGGAGCGCGGGTTACTGAAAAAGGAGCCCCGGCCTTGTTTGCAGGGCCGGGTTTGAATTTCTCATGCTTGGATTTTCCGCCGCTTGCGGCGCGAACATCGATATGGAGTCTTTGATACCCGCTGCTTTTGGCGGGGAGGTTCGTTGGTCGACATGAAACCATTCCTATACGCCGTGCTCGCGCTCTACGGGGCCTCCGTGGCGGCCGTGCTCGCGCATCACATCTCCGGCTCCGTCAAGGCGGCAAAGGCGTCCAAGCTCCTGCTCTCGATCGGCCTGCTCGTACACACCCTTGCGCTTATCGAGCGCATCGCCTCCACCGGCCACGCGCCCATGGCCTCCATGTATGAGACGCTCGTCTTCTTCGCGTGGTGCACCTCTCTGGTGAGCGTGCTCGTCATATTCAGGTACGAGGAGCGCGCCACGGAGCTCATAACGGTGCCTGTGGCGATGCTCGCCGTGGTCTTCGCCCTCTTCAACGTCAAGCCGGGCGGCCCGCTCACCCTTATCCTCGACACGCGCTGGTTCGAGATCCACGTTACCGCCTCCTTCGCCGCCTACGCCCTGTTTACGCTCGCCTTCTCCGGGGCGGTCTTCTACCTCATAAACGACGTGCGGGGTGTGGAGCAGGGGCAGAGGAAGTTCCAGGACATAGCCGCCAGGTCGATCCTCTGGGGTTTCTTCTTCTTCTCCGCCTCCATGTTCTCCGGGGCCGTCTGGGGGTATCTGGCGTGGGGCACCTACTGGATGTGGGAGCCGAAGATAATATGGTCGTTCATAGTCTGGTTCTTCTACGCCGGGGCCATGCACGCCTACTACGGAAAGGAATGGAAGGGCAGGGGGCTGTCGGTGGCTACGGTCATAGGCTTTTTCGTCGTGCTCTTCACCTACCTCGGCGTCTCGATGCTGATGAGGAGCAGCCACAGCTTCTAGGCCCTGCCGGGGGAGTACTTGCGCAGAGGTGTCTTCCTCCACCACATGATGGCGGACTTCTTGTGGAAGCGGGCCAGAAGTGTCCCCTTCTTCCTTACGAGCTTCTTCGAGAGGAACCCCTTGAGGGCAGCGTCGTGCTCCTCGGTCACTATCCCGATATACTCCTTCCAGAACTCCACCGCCTCGTCGATGTCGTCGAAGGGCTGGTCGAAGTCGTACTCGATTATCTCCACGTTAGCGAAAATGCCCATGGAGTGGAGCCTCCCGTAGGTCTTCATGTAGTCAGTCCGCTTGCCGAACTCCTTGTTGAAGAGGAGGGGGTAGAGCTCCCTGTAGTAGAACTTGTCCGAGTCCGGGTCGGCGTTCTCTATGATGAAGACCGCTTTTTTCGCGAGCCTCTGCGCGTCGCTTAAAAAACCGGGCGTGCCCACCAGCGCCGGCACGTTCGAGCATATCACCACGTCGTGCGCCTTCAGCTCCACCGAGCCCCACGACGCGTGCACCGGTCTGATCCCCTTTATCTTCTCCTTGCGTATGTCCTCCTTGAGTATCTCTATCATGGCGGCCGAGGCGTCGAGCGCCGTTACCCGCTTGCCCGCCCTGGCAAGGGGCACGGCGAGCGTGCCGCACCCGGAGCCGATGTCGAGCACGGTCCTGGCGTCGGTCGTCCTCGGCAGTATGAACGACGTCGCTATCCCGGGCAGGGTGGAGTAATCGAGCCCCTTCCTGTACCACCTGGCCTTGAGCCTGTTGAACGTAAACCTCATAACGTATGCTCCCTTTCCGTGACCTTCCCGTTGTCAGGGGCTGGGCCGCACCTCCTCGCGCGGCTTTTCCTTCTTCTCCCTGGCCCCGGGCATCTCGCCCTTGAGTATCTCTATCGGGGCCTCTATGATGCGCTGGAGTATGCCGAAGACCCCCTTGCTTATGCCCGCCACCGTCATCGGCCTTACGGAAGGGGCCTCGAGCGGGCCCCTTACCCCGAAGTACATGCTCACGGTGCTCTCCTCCTTGCCGGTTATAATCCACCCGGCCAGGGGGATGTTCGATATTATCTTGTCTATGGTCACGAAGGGGCGCAGCGCCACCACTATGTCCAGCTTCGAGTCCGGTATCGACAGGCTGCCCACGGCCGACATCCTCATCGAGTCGCTGCTCATGGCCACGCTCTCCGTGGAGACCACGCCGTCCTTCATCTTGAAGTCCCCGGAGATGGTCTTGTAGGGGAGGCCCTTTTTGAAGAGCTCGTCGATGGAGATTATGTTGACTATCGAGAAGATGTCCGCTATGACCGGTATCTTCCACATGCGCCCCTTGCGCGTCCTGATGCTCGCGGCCCCGTCAAGGCCCCTTGTGAAGGGCTCGGCCCCGCGCCTGCCGGAGACGGCGATCTTGCCGTTGAGCCTCCCTGTAAGGTATTCCTTCTTCGCGCCGAAGCCGGTGAGCATGGTCTCGGTGTCGAGCTCCGCCAGGTCGAACTCGGTGTCGAAGAGCACCGGGCTCGAGGTGTGCCTGTGCCAGACGGCCCGCCCGGCGGCCCTGCCGTTGTCGATGAACATCTCCACCGGCTCCGCCCTGGCCGTATCCGGGTCCAGGACGACCTGCGCTCGGAAGTCCCGGAACGGCTGGCCGAATATCTCGCCCGCCGCCGCCTTTATGGTGCCGGAGCCGGTTATGAAGGGCCCTTGTTCCGGGGCTGGGGCCCCTCGCCCCGGCGCCCCACTCGGCCTCTTCGCTTCCTTGCCGCCCTTCTTCCTGCGAACGAAGATGTCCGAGGTGTAGAAGCTCTGAGAGGTAAGTGAGAAGCTTATCTTCCTTCCGGCGATATCGGGTACTTCGAGCCGGCCCTTGACGCGGGTCCTGCCGACGGAGAGTTTTTCGAGTGAGACCTGCGCCGAGTTGCCGTTGAAACGGGCGCTCGCGTCGATGTCCTCAACGGGGCTTGCCACGAACGGGGTCTTGAAGTGGGCGTCCCTTACATCGACCGAGCCGTTGATGGCCGTGGGCGTCCCGACGGACTTCTTGACCGCCTCGACCTCGAAGGTGACATTGCCGCCGGAATCGAAGTCGTCCGCGAGGTAGGCGAAGACCTTGCCGGCGTCGGAGAAGGTAAGGGCTTCGGAGGCGACGGTCACGTCATAGCCCTTCATGTCCGTGGCGATGGTGCCGGAGGCGGCGACCATAGATGCCGCGCCGAAGGCCGCCCTGGCGCTCTTTATCTCGACGGTATCTCCGTTGCGCCCCCCCGAGACGGCAAGTACCAGCCTCTGTCCGGCCGGTTTGTCGATGATATTCCTATACCTTATAGCCGCGGGGCCGCCGTCGAGCTTGAACTCCCCGTTAAAGGAGCTTATCGTGCCTTTGCCCTTTACGGAGTACGGCAGGGTGCCGGCAAAGCCGGTCTCCTTCTCGAGCGGCGTGCCGGCTGCCGCCCGCTTGAGCGTCTGTCCGGAGAGGGTGCCCTGCGCCTTTATGCTGAAGGCGGGTCCCTTGCCCCTGTACCCCGATACCCTTCCGGAGAGCTCCAGGGAGGAATGCCCCTCCTTCGCGCTGAGCGCCTTTATCTCGATGGTCTTTTCGTCGAACTCCGCCGTTGAGCTGACGCCGAACTTGAGCGGCGAACCCCTTAGAGAGAACCTCCCGCCCTTAAGCACCGCGCGCCCCGAGTACCGGGAGGCGGAAAGCCCTCCCTTGAGCTCACCGGAGGCCGCGGCGTCGACGGAGACGACGCCGAGCGAGTCGAGCCTCGAGAGCGTCCTCATCGTCTTGGTATTTTTCTTCATGAACCGCGTGGCGAAGGCGATCGACTCGGCTACGTCGAGGTCGGCCTTTACCGAGGCGTCGTATGACGCTTCCGTGAGCAGCCCCTTGACGCTCGCATCAAGGGACCTTATCACCCCCTTGCCGTACCTGCCGGTCATGCCCGCCACGCCGAGCGTGCCGTCGCGCAGGGTTATCGAGGCCGATATCCCCTCGAAGGGCCTGTCAAGGCCCTTGTACCTGAGACCGACGCCTTTGAGCGCAACGTCGAGGCTTACGCCGTGAAGCCCTTTCAGGGCCTCGCCCGCGCCCTTGACCGGCCCGGAGAACGAGAAGTCTTTCAAAACGACCGTGCCGCCGACAGGCGTCACGGAGGCGGCCCTTTCGGCGTAGGCCCCGGACAGGGCCTTTACCGGCGCAAGCTCCATGAGGTCCGCCATCTCCACCGGGGTCGCCGATAGCCCGAGAGAGAAGGCCTTGCCGCCCTTCGGCCCGGTGAGACTGAAGCGCCCGGCAACGGTGAAGGTGCCCATGTCGATGGCTATGTCCTCGCACGATAGCCTCGCCTCGCGCCCTTCGGGGGCGAGCCTCACAACGGCGGAGCCGGCGTCTGAAGTAAGAGGCGTCTTGAGCACCCCCGGCAGGGAGACCTCCAGGGAGCCGTACCTGAGCGTGCCCTGCACCTCCCCTTGCGCCCTGCCGCCGTAGGTGAAGTCGAAGTCTACCGTACCCCGCACCGAGGCCCCCTCAAGGCCCCCGGAAAGGTACGGGCTGAAGCGTTCGAGCCTCAGGCGCCGCAGGCTGCCTTGCCCCTGCATGCCATCGCGCGTCTCCTTGCCGGAGAAGGTGAAGACCGTGTCCGGGGCGAGCCGGGCGTCGGCCTCCATCACGATGCCTTCGCCGGTCCGTGCTATGAGCCCCTTTATGCCGGTGACCTCGAGCTCCACCGGCTCTTCGGGCATGCGGTCGGTTATCTCCATCCGGGTGTCGCGTATGTTCATCAGCCTTACGGAGACCGAGAGGAGTCTCCTCCTCTTCGCAAGCTTCTCCCTGCTGGACTTGAGGAACTTCAGGACGTTCACCTCCCCCAGCCTGTCCCTGTCGATGAAGATGCGGGCCCCGTCGAGCTCGAGGTCCTCTATAACCACGTGGCCTATGACGAGCGGGAGCAGGGAGACCTTCAGGCGCACAAGGCGCGCGTCGAAGATGGGTGCGCCACCCATGGCCGTGCCGAGCCCCTCTATCCTTACCTCCGGGTGGGGCAGCGCCTTTACGACCATCCGCTCCATCTGCACCTGCCCGGCCACCCTCTGCTCTATCATGGCCTTGATGCGGGGCAGATGGGGCGTGAGGTCGATGGGGACGAGCGAGAGGTAGATGGCCGCGCCAGCTATCAACAGGGCGAATGCGCCGGCTATGACAACGGCGGCTCTGCGCATGAGTGCCTTTCTTTTCTCCGCGCCGTGGCGGCGGCGGACGGTGTTTTCAGGTTATTTGAGGCGTCGGCCCCGGGTGGCGCCCGGGGGGTCAAGGCGCGTCAGTCGGAGAGGCCCGGCCTTGAGAAGTATATGCCGCTGATGTAGGATTCCGCGGTCGTACCCATGTCGTCGGAGTCTATCATTACCGAGACCCTGCCCACGCCGGGCGGCTCTTCGTTGAAGGATTTCCTGTAGTCATCGTAGACGTTCCTCTCCTCGGAGAACCATCTGCCGAGCCCCTCGGGCCCGCTCCTGATGACGACGTAGCGCGTCTTCGATGACTTGGTGCTCGGTATGAAGGCGTCTTTGGGCGCGGTCGTGTCCCAGATGTACCCGAGCACCCTGCTGTTGACCACCGACGGCCACTTCGGGAAGATGACGTAGAGCTGTATGGCCTGGTCGTCCTTGCGTTTGACGCGCACGTCCGCGCCCTCCGGCAGCTTTACGGCCTTCCACTTCCAGTGGAGGATGGGCTTGTCCCTTATGTCGAACTCCACGTCCCTGTAGAGCGCGCCGGAGGAACGGTCGCTCTTGAGGTGTATGGCCTCCGAGGCGTCCGTCCTGAACACCTCGAACTGTGCCTTGCCCCTCCACTGCTTTATCTCCCAACCCTCCGGCGCCCCCCCGGCGCCGGCCTTTATGGGGATGCGCAGCACGCCATCTTCCGTTGCCGCCGGGCCGGGCAGGACAAACGAGAGACACAAGAACAAAAGCCAGAGGCCAGCCGCGCGCCGGAGGTTTGTCCCCGCCCTGGCCCGTCTACGCACGTCATGACAGCTTTTCAAATAGATTCTCCTTGTCCCTGTGCAATAAAGTTGAAAAAGACGGAAAAGGGGGGTATGCACCCGTTTTTTCACTAAAAATTATATAGCAGATGAAACCTCCCCGCAAGTTTTTTAAAACCGGCGCCAGCCTCGAAGACAGGGAACGGCGGGCTGAATAATTGCGCCCGGTCTGGCGTGGCGGCTTAAAAGCCGGGGATGAGCCTCTTGAGCCAGCCGTCCCTCGCGGAGATCGCGCCGTGCGGGCACATCTCCTGGCAGCAGTAGCACCTGATGCAGCTGTCGTAGTCGATGGTTATGCGGTTGGTCTTTTTCATGATCTGCGCCGGGCAGACCTCCACGCAGACCTTGCACAGGGAGCAGAAGGAGGTATCGATGTGGGGACGCGAGGTGAGCGCCTTTCTCAGCCTCTTGTCGAGGAAGTAGGGGAGCGAGGCGGCGAAGTTGAGGCGCAGGGGAGGCGGGAAACGGAAGCCCTCGGCACGGACGTCCTTTATCTCTTCCCCGGTAACGGTGATCTTCTCAAGGTCGGCCCCTTTTGCGCCGCGCATCCCGGCGGCCCTCAGGATGGGGACCTCCCGGGCCCTGGCGCCGAGCACCTCGGCTATGACGGTGTCCATCGCCACGCAGTCGGTGGAGCAGAAGATGAGGCCGAGCTCTTTCGGGTCGCCGTTGCCGGGGCCGTTGCCTTCCATGGCGACTATGCCGTCCGCGACCGTAAGCCTCGGAGAGAGGAACTCGTAGAGGTCGAGGAGCATGGAGGCGAAGTGCAGGCTGTCCACCCCGGCACTGAGGTGCCACTGGGGTTTCCTCTTGCCGGGCACGCAGCCGAAGAGGTTCTTCACCCCGAGGGTGAGGTGCATCTGAGCGTGGGTCTTTACCTTGGGTATGTTTATTATGCCGTCCGCCTCGATGGCCTCTTTCGCCACCTCGAGCCGCTTGAAGGTGTGGCCGCCGGGGTTCTGTGCGATGACCAGCGTCTTGAGCTCAACAAGGGGGGTGCCGGTCTGCTCGCAGACCTCGAGCACACCGCATCTTGCGGCCACCTTCCGGGCGCTGCCGAGCCCCGGGCTGTCGCCGACGAGCGGGTAGGCCCCGGCCTCTTTGACGAGCCTTATTACGGCCTTTACGACCGAGGGGTGGGTGGTTACGGCCCTGTCCGTGGGCTTTGCCGCCAGAAGGTTCGGCTTGATGAGGATGCGCTCGCCACTGCCTGCGAAGCTGGCCATGCCTCCGGCACTCTCCACGGCACGGGCCACCGCGCGGTACACCGCCTCTTCGCCGTAGTCCGCGCACCGGGTTATGGATACGTCAGGGGCCATGGTACTCCCTTGAGAGAGGTCTATGGCCTTCATTGTAACCGTTTTTTCTTTCGGGGTAAAGGATGGTGTGGCCGGGGAGATACGCCTCAGCGTTTGGGTGCGGCCGTGGAGTCCGGGCCGCCGGCCTGCGCCCCGTTCTTGTTCCACTCGAAGAGCGAGACCCTGTCCCTGCCTTCGGTCTTGGCGTCGTAGAGCGCCGTGTCCGCGGCCTTTATCAGCTCGTCTATGGTGACTATAGATTCCTGCGGGTATATGGCGAGCCCGATGCTTATGGTTATGTTCAGCTTCGTGCCGTTCGGCGCCGGGAAGTCGTAGGATTTTATCAGGTTCCGGAACCTCTCCGCGGCGGCGCGCGCCATCTTCGAGTCTGTGTTGAACAGGCACATGATGAACTCCTCGCCCCCGAAGCGCGCCAGAAGCTCGCCGTCCCTCTTGCAGGCGGCGAGCAGTCCCCCTATCTTGCGCAGTACCGAGTCCCCGGTGCCGTGGCCGTAGGTGTCGTTTATCTTCTTGAAGTGGTCGATGTCCATCAGCAGGCAGGCGACCATGAAGTGGTGGCGCAGCCCCAAGGCCATCTGCTCCTTTACGGTATCGAAGAAGTGGCGCCTGTTGTGCAGTCCCGTAAGTTCGTCGGTTACCGCGAGCTTCTCGAGGAGCGCGTTCTTCTCCTTGAGCTCATCCATCAGGTTCCGCATCCTGAGCAGCGACTTGACCCGCGCCACAAGCTCCTCGTTGTCGAAGGGCTTTATGAGGAAGTCGCTCGCGCCGAGGTTGAAGCCGAGGAGCTTTTTCTTAAGGGAGTTGTCGGTGCCGGAGAGCATGAAGATGGGCACGTCCTTGCCGTCCACCATGTTCCGTATGGTGGAGATGAAGCGATACCCGTTGATGCTCGGCATCTCGATGTCGGTGATGATGAAGCCGGGCTTCTCCTCCACGAACGCCTTTATGGCCGTAAGGCCGTCGTCCGCTTCGACGAAGTCCTGAAATACGTCTTTCAGGGCCTCTTTTATCGATTCCCTGGCCTGGCGGGAATCATCGACAAGCAATACCTTATCCGACATGGCTAACTCCATGTACATTTATCGGCGCTGAACGAGGGAACTTTACGTAAAAAAAGAAGATGCGACGGGAAAAACGCCGGTTACTTCAGCGAGCCGAGCCTTTTCCTGGCGAGCCCGGCTTCCGGGCTTTTAGGGTACTTCTCCAGCACCTGTTCGAGAAGGACGCGCGCCTCCTTGTTTGAGCCGAGCTTCTCGAAGGAGAAGCCCTGCTTCAGTATGGCGGCAGGCACCTTCTCGCTCTCCGGGAACCTCTTGATGACCTTGTCGAACTCGAGTATGGCCATCTCCCAGTCGCCTTTGGCGTAGTAGATCTCACCGAGCCAGTACTGGGCGTTTCCGGCGAACTTGTGCCTGGGGTAGGTTGACAGGAATTCCGAGAACGTCTCGGTCGCCTTTGCGTAGTCATGCGCCTTGGTCTCCTTGTAGCCCCTCAGGTACATGGTCTCCGGGGGCTCCACCTCCGGGGCGGCCTCTCTCTTTCGCGCCGCGGCGGGCTCTGCGGCGGGTGCGCCTGCCGCCTTCTCCTCGAGCGCCGCCGTCCTCTTGCTTACATCGGAGAGGGATTGCGCGAGTCCGTCGAGAGTGGCCTGCATGGCGGCGACCGAGCCCTTGAGGGATTCCACTGCGTCATGCTCCCCGGCGGACCTTATCTCGATGTCGGCGAGCCTGCGGCCCAGCTCCTCGATGGAGCTGTTGACAGAGGCGATGGTCTCCTTGAACTGCACCCTTCTGTGGTCTGCCTCCTCGATGGAGCCCTGGACGAAGGAGAACTCCTGGCGGAAGTCCTCGAGGGAGTTGTTCGTATCGGCGACGGCGCGCCTTACGTCCTCCAGTTCGCCCCTTATCTCCGAGAGGCCGCCACCCGCGCCGCCGCCTTCGAGCGCGTCGAGCCGCTGCTTCAACGACTCGTTGTCAGCCACGAGCCGGTCGACGTTGTTGACGAGCGTCTCCTGTTCTCCGGTCATAATCGGGAACCCCGGCCCGCACCCCGTAAGGGCCGGGGCCAGGAGGGCCGATAAAAGGATGATGTATCTTCCGGGTATGCGCATAAGGCTTCGGTCCCTCTTATTCGGTTATCATGAACTCCGCGCGCCTGTTCTTCGACCACGCGCTCTCGTCGTGCCCTTCCACGGCGGGTTTCTCCTCGCCGTAGCTGATGGTGGAGAGCTTGCTCGCGTCAACGCCCATGTCCGTGAGGTACCTCTTTACGCTCCTGGCCCTCTTGTCGCCGAGCGCGAGGTTGTACTCCGTCTCGCCCCTCTCGTCGGCGTGCCCCTCGATGCGTACCTTCACGCCGTTGTTGAGCTTGAGCCATCTGGCGTTCGTGTCGAGGTTGGCCTTCTCGTCGGCCTTGATGTTGTACCTGTCGTAGTCGAAGTATATGGTGTAGAGCCGCCCGTTGTTCTCGGCCTGCTTCGTAAGGGCGTCCCCGGGGGAGAGCTCGGCGTAGCTGCCCGGGCCCTTTGCGGCCGGGCCGGTCTCGCCTCCGAGGTCCTCGGAGGTCACCGTCGCCGGCGCCGTCACCTCATCCGGTATCACCTCGGTGGACTTCCCGTCGGCTGAGCCTCCCATGTCTTCGATGTTCTTCTTCCCGCCGCAGCCGGCGATGAGTGTAAAGCTCAACAATAGCAGTGGTAGAACCCTGAAGTACCGTTTCATTTAACAGACCCTCCTTTGTGCGTTGATATCGGTTGCGCCGGAGGCTTCATGCCTCTTCTTCCCGGCGGCGTCCGTCACTGGAGATAGGGCGACCATACGGGAGACCTTTCGTTGTCCACCCCGGTCCTTACCGTCCTTGCCCCCCCTCCGTCGGAACGCATTATCCTTAGAGATGATTTTCCGTTTGATGTGGTGCTGTAGATGATATACCTGCCGTCAGGAGACCAGGAAGGGCTCCTGTTGTCTCCGTCGAATGTAAGCTGGCGCTGGGAAGAGCCGTCGGGCTTCATCACCCAGATATGGAACTTCCCGTTGTCCGCGCGGGCATAAGCGATGAGCTTGCCGTTGGGCGACCAGGCCGGACTTGCGTTGTAAACCCCGCTGTACGTTAGCCTTTTTGTATTCTTGGTGCGTAAGTCTAACACAAAAATATGTGGATTTCCAGATATATCGGAGACAAAAGCGAGCTTTTTCCCGTCCGGCGACCACGTCGGGGAGACGTCTATGGCGTAGTTGTTCGTAAGCCGCGTGTCCCTGAAGGAATCGAGGTCGATTATGTGCAGTTCCGGGGACTTCCTGCCGCTCAGGGTGAGCGCGACCCTCTTGCCGTCCGGGGAAAAACGGGCGGCGATGTTTATCCCCGGCCTCCTGGAGATGGCCTTGTCCCTGCCGGTGCGCAGGTCGAGCATGTAGAGCGAGGGCCAGCCCCCCTTGTACGATATGTACAGCATCTTCTTGCCGTCAGGCGCCCACTGCGGGGAGAGGTTTATCGACCTGTTCCTCGTAACGCGCGCCGTGTTCCGCCCGTCGTAGTCCGACATGTAGACCTCCTTGTTCCCGGTCTTGCCGGATACGAAAAGGAGCTTGGTCGTGAATATGCCGGGGTAGCCCGTAAGCTCCTCGTAGAGCTTGTCGGCGAAGTAGTGCGCCACCCTCCTCGGGTTGTTCACCGAGCCCACGTACCTCTTGCCGAGCACCTGCTTCTCCGTTACGCAGTCGAAGAACCTTACCTCGAGTATGAGAGTGTTGCCGTCTGTCCTGAAGCCGCCCTTTACCAGCGTGTCCGCCCCGATTATCCTCCAGCTGCTGAAGTTCGTCTCGCTGTACGTAAGCCCGGAGAGCTCCGGGTCCTCCACGTACGACTCCTTCGGTATTATCCTGAAGAGACCCGAGAAGGTGAGGTCCGAGAGCAGCGCTTCGCGCAGGGTCCGCTTTATCTCCAGGACCTTGCGCGCCTCTTCGGGGCCGAGCCCCTGCGCGTCCCCCAGATACCTGAACTCCTGGACGGCTATCGGCAGCCTCTTGTTCGCCGGGGCGGCCAGGTCGATGTAGACCTTGGCAGAGGCCGGCCCGGAGGCGGCCGCGACGCAGAGGGCCGCAAGGAGCAACGGAAGCAAAAAACGTAAGATGGGTCTTCTATTGGTCATCCCTGATATGTCTATCCTTCATCGGCCTGTGCGTCTTCGGGCCGGCCTTATTCCGGGCAGCTCGGGCAGAACCTCAGTCCCACCTCGAGGAAGTTGCCTTCGTAATCGACCGGCAGCGGAGGGTAAGGGGCCGCCTTCTTCGTGGCGTTTATTAGGGAGTCGTCGAAGCTCCTGTTCCCGGAGCTCTCCTCGAGCCAGCTCTTTATGAGGTTGCCGGACCTGTCTATGCGTATCGATACTATAACAGAGACCTTATCGTACTCGAAGCCGTTGGGGTATATCCACTGCTCGTGCACCCTGTCGTGTATCAGGTTGTAGTACTCGCGGTACTTCGTATGCAGGTTCTCGCTGGTGACCCCGCTCCTGCCAGCAAAGCCTATCCTCTCGCCTCCGGCGCCCGCCGGGGCCGGCGCCGCCTGGGCCGCCGGGGCGGGGGAGGCGTCTTCGGGGGATGGGCCCTCTGGCGCGGCCCTCTGGCTCGCCAGCCTCTTTTTAAGCTCCTCTATGCGCCGGGAGACCTCTTGCGACTGCGCCTCCTGCTTCCTCCTTATGTCCTCTATGCTCGAGGTCAGGAGCCGTGCTTCCCGTTCGCGTTCCTTCTTCCGGGCTATCTCCTCTATCCTGCTCGATACCGATACCTTCTCGCGGGGCTTCGCGGCCACCTTGACCGTCTTCTTCTTCGCGGGCGCGGGTCTTTTCGCCTGCGCCTTCTTGACGCGCACCGGCTTTTTTGCCGGTTTTGGGGAGGCCTTCTTTACGGCCTTCGGTTTTGGCGCCTTCACCCGGCGGGCGCGCGCCTTCTTCGCCGGGCGTCTGGGCTTCGGCCTTCCGGCCACGAGGTCGACGGTATAGACCGGGGTGAATATCTTCCTCTCGGGGGCGTTGAAGAAGAGGAGCCCGATGGCGATGACGATGATGTGGAGGACAAAGGAGCCGGCCAGCACCTTCGAGAAGCCCGTGCCGCTCCCTTTCGTCAGCCCCGGCACCTATCTTCCCCCGCTGCGTCCGCCGTCCGCTTCGGTGACCATCCCGACCTTCTCGATGCCCGCCATGCGTATGTCGCTCATGGCCCCCATCACCTCCCCGTACGGGACCCTCTCGTCGGCCCGCAGGAGCACGGTCCTGGCAGGGTCGAGCTTGTGTATGGCGGCGATCTTCCTGCGCAGGTCGGCCCTCTTTATGCGGGCGTCGTTTATGTAGACGCGCCTCCTCCTGTCTATGCTTATGACGATGGGCTCGTCGGTGGCGCTTATGTTGGAGGCCTCGACCTCGGGCAGGTTGACGTCTATGCCCTGCTGCATCATTGGCGTGGTTATCATGAAGATGATAAGCAGCACCAGCATCACGTCCACAAGCGGGGTGACGTTTATCTGGCTCATGGGCCTTCTGCCGTGGCCGGTTTCCATCGCTTACCCTTTGGTGTTTATCTGCTTCTCGATTATGTTCAGAAGGTCCGAGGAGAAGTTGTTCATCTCGGTCGTTATCCTGTGCGTGCGCGCCAGCAGGTGGTTGTAGCCCACGACCGCGGGTATCGCGGCCAGGAGGCCCATGGCCGTGGCCACGAGCGCCTCGGAGATGCCCGGGGCCACCACCGCGAGGTTGGCCGCCCCCTTGGCGCCTATCGACTGGAAGGAGGTCATTATCCCCCAGACCGTGCCGAAAAGGCCGATGAAAGGGGCGGTATTGCCTGTCGTGGCGAGAAAGCCCACGGCGTACTCGAGCTTGGCCGTCTCTATGGCGCTCGTCTTCTTGAGTATCCTCTCGAAGCGTTCGAGGTCCTCTCTGCGCAGCCCCTCGGGGCCCTTCATGATGCTCGATAGCTCCGAGTAGACGGCGTTGAAGAGGTTCGTAAGCGGGGTTATCCTGTAATTCTTGCTTATGCCGATGATGTGGGTGAACTGGCGTTTCTCCCAGAAAAGGTCGTAGAATGTGGTGGTCTCCTGCTCTATCTTCCTTAAAAGCCTGACCTTGTACGCGATAATCGCCCATGAGAAGACCGAGAAGAGCAGCAGCACCAGAAGCACGAACTTCACCATCAGGCCTGCGCCCCATATCATCCCCCAGAGGCCTGCCTGCACGGCAATGGCTGGACCACTCAAAATGCACTCTCCTTCAAGGTTTTTTTGGCTCCCTTCTCTTTGTAATACGGGTATTTAACTTCATCAGGCCGCCCCCTGTATGTGACCTGGGTCGCCTGATGGACGAGACGGCTGAAGACCATGAAAAATGGTATCACTATTGACCGCCGATAGTCAATCATTACGAAATTATTTGCTTTGAATAACGCTTTGCAATAGAATATGGCCTGCATTCCTCTCAATTCCAAAAAGGTCGGTTTCTCGGATGAAGATACTCTTGATAGCGCTGGCAGGGGCGGTGGGTACCCTTGCCAGGTACTGGTTCTCCGGGCTCGTTCAGAGGGCGAGCGGCGGGGGCTTCCCCTGGGGCACCTTCGCCGCCAACATGGCCGGGTGCCTGCTCTTCGGCTTCGTATGGTCGCTGGCCGAGGAGAGGATGCTCATAAGCACCGGGGCACGCTCCATCGTGCTCGTGGGCTTCATGGGCGCGTTCACCACCTACTCGACCTATACCTTCGAGACGGCCCAGTTCCTGAGGGATTCCGAATGGGCGCTCGCCGCGGGCAACATCGCGCTGCAGAACACCACCGGGATCGTATTCCTCCTGCTCGGTCTCGCCCTCGGCCGCCTTCTGTAGGCAAGGGCCGCATGGGCCTTTCCCCCGAACCCTTAACCTGATAGAGAAGCGGAGGTCACAAGAGATGAAGTTGCCGGAAGAAGCCGAAATACTGAGGATATTCATTGGCGAGAGCGACAGGTACGAAGGCCGGCCTCTGTACGAGGCGATAGTCAACGAGGCGCGCAAGAACGGCATGGCCGGGGCCACGGTGCTGCGCGGGGTGCTCGGGTTCGGCGTCCACAGCCGCATACATACCGCCAAGGTGCTGCGCCTTTCAGAGGACATGCCCATCGTCGTAGAGATAGTCGATAAGACCGAGCGTATCGAGGCCTTCCTGCCCGGGCTCGACAGGATGGTCGGCGAGGGGCTCATAACCATCGAAAAGGTGCGCGTTATCGCCTACAGGCACAACGGAGGGTAGCGTGCCGGCCCCATCCTCCCCCGCATCGAGCCCCCTCGCTCCTCCCCCCGCGCGGCCCGCTGCGGGCCCCCGTACCGGTATCCGTCCGATTTTAAAGAAGAACCCCTCCACGCCGTCCCGAAAGGCCGGATATTTTTTTGCCGACCTATAGTTTTTTCTTGACACCATACAATATGTTGTGGTTAACTTACTCGTAACCCACCATATAAAGATTTATTGTTATAAATCAGGGGCTTAATTCTTTTTGAGAGAGGACGTCGCCTCTCAAATATTCGAATGGACAATTCTTAACTATTACCGTTTGTCCACTTTCGCCGTACGTCGCAATAAAGGGGTGGTTAAGGGTGACGGACCGTAAGGTATCGGAGCTTGCCCGGAGCCTCGAGGGCCAGGGCGTGGCCTGCACCATCCATCGGGCCGTGCGCCAGGCCGACATTTCCGGGCCAGCAGCGGCCGTCGGCCCCTGCTGGGGTGTGTGTCGCAGGCCTGCCGGCCTTTGAAGGTGCGCCTCGAGTGCGTTGCCCGAGGTCTTGCAGCGGGAATTGTTGGTGGCCGGAGTTTACAGGTTGGCCCGGAAGGTATGCGGTTCGTATCTGAAAATCTTGCAGCGGGATTGGCGGGCGGAGTTTAATTGCAGGGTTCCTTGTGTGTCGAAGGTTCACCGCGGTCTTGCGCGGGGTGGCTTCGGGGTGAATTTTAGAGTAAAAGAGGGGGTTAAAAGAGTATGGACCAGGACATTTACAGCCGTTTTTTAAGCGAAGCGCCGTCGAAGAAGGGCTCAAGGAAGGCCGAGGCGGCCGTAAAGCCCCGTGTCGAGATAAACGAGAATGCCAGGAGGGTCCTTGAGAAGCGCTATCTTAGAAAAGACAGAGACGGCACCCCGGTCGAGACGGTCGAGGAGATGTTCTGGCGGGTCAGCAGGAACATAGCGCAGGCCGATACCATCTTCGACCCCGACGCCGACGCCGAGGCCGTGGCCGCCGAGTTCTACGCGATGATGACCAGCCTCGAGTTCATGCCCAACTCCCCCACGCTCATGAACGCGGGCAGGGACCTGCAGCAGCTCTCCGCCTGCTTCGTCCTCCCGGTCGAGGACTCCATGGAGTCTATATTCGAGGCGGTAAAGAACACCGCTCTCATACACAAGTCCGGCGGCGGCACGGGCTTTTCCTTCTCGCGCCTGCGCCCTTCCGGGGATACCGTGGGCTCCACCTCCGGCATCTCATCGGGGCCCATCTCCTTTATGACCGTCTTCGACAGCGCCACCGAGGCCATAAAGCAGGGCGGCACCCGCAGGGGCGCCAACATGGGCATACTGTGCGTCGACCATCCGGACATCATGAACTTCATCGTCTGCAAGGAGGACAGCTCGCGTCTTAACAACTTCAATATCTCCGTGAACCTCACCGACGCCTTCATGGAGGCGGTCAAGAAGGACACGGAGTACGACCTGCTCAACCCCAAGGACAACAAGCTCGCCGGCCGCCTCAAAGCCCGCGAGGTGTTCGACAAGATAGTCGAGATGGCGTGGAAGAACGGCGACCCCGGCGTTATCTTCATAGACCAGATGAACGCCGACAACCCGACCCCGCACGTGGGCGCCATCGAGTCCACGAACCCCTGCGGCGAGCAGCCGTTGCTGCCCTACGAGTCATGCAACCTCGGCTCCATAAACCTGAGCCGCATGCTCAAGGCTACCGAATCGGGCTTCGAGGTGGACTGGGACAGGCTCGGCTCCACGGTCGACAAGGCCGTTCACTTCCTCGACAACGTCATAGAGATGAACCACTACCCGATAGAGCAGATAGGTAAGGTGACCAAGTCCAACCGCAAGATCGGCCTCGGCGTGATGGGCTTTGCCGACATGCTCATAAGGCTCGGCGTGCCGTACAACTCGAACGAGGCCACGGGCCTCGCCGAGGAGGTGATGGGCTTTATACAGAGCAGGGGCAGGGAGGCCTCGGTGGCGCTGGCCGGGCAAAGGGGCGCGTTCCCTAACTACAAGGGCTCGATATTCGACGGCGGCCCGGTCCCGCGCAACGCCACGGTGACGACCATCGCCCCCACGGGAACGATATCCATCATCTCCGGCTGTTCCTCCGGCATAGAGCCGCTCTTCGCGCTCGCCTTCACGAGGACGGTCATGGAGGGCACCGAGCTTGTAGAGGTCAACCCGCTCTTCGAGGAGTTCGCCCGCGCGCGCGGCTTCGACTCCCCGGAGATAATGAAGGAGATTGCGAAAAAGGGCACGCTCCACGGCGTGGCGGGAGTGCCCGAGGACGTCAAGGACATATTCGTGACGGCCCATGACATAAGCCCCGAGTGGCACATAAAGATGCAGGCCGCCTTCCAGAAGTACACCGACAACGCGGTCAGCAAGACGGTGAACTTCCCCAACTCGGCGACCGAGGGCGACGTGGCCGAGGTCTACCTCATGGCATACAGGTTCGGGTGCAAGGGGGTTACCGTCTACAGGGACGGGTCGAGGGACGTGCAGGTGCTCACCAGGGGCAGCGGGAAGCAGGCCGCCGCGCCGAAGGCCGAGGCTGCCCTTGCCGCCGAGGTCGTCCAACCCTCCCCCTTCCACAGGCCCAAGCCCAGGGGGGAGGTCGCCTTCGGTGTCACCCGCAAGATAAAGACCGGATGCGGCAACCTCTACGTCACCATAAACGAGGACGAGGAGGGCAGGCCCTGCGAGATATTCACCCAGATAGGCAAGGCCGGCGGGTGTGTGGCCTCGCAGTGCGAGGCCATGGGCAGGATGACCTCCCTGGCGCTGCGCAGCGGCATAGAGCCCCAGGAGATAGTCCAGCAGATGCGCGGCATCAGCTGCCACCTGCCCGTCGGCTACGGCGGAGGAAAGGTCATGTCCTGCTCGGACGCCATGGCCCAGGCCATGGACTGGTACCTCGGCCTCAAACGCTCCACCGCCGGACAGTCCTTCACCTTCGGCAGGCCCCCGGTGACGCCTTCCGGAGGGCAGAAGCTCGACTTTACGCTCGCCCCGTCGATATTCAAGCGCGGCGCCTGCCCCGACTGCGGCGGCACGGTCGAGCACGCCGACGGTTGTCTCGTCTGCCGCGGCTGCGGCTACAGCGAGTGCGGCTGACCCGGGGGCGAGGGGGCGAGGGGGCGACGCAGGGAACGAAGGGCGCAAGGGGCGCAAGGGGTGCGACGCAAGGGGTGCAAGGGGCGCGACGCAGGGGACGCGACGCAGGGGACGGGCAGAACCAGCTAACATATAACGGCGTATTGACCGGTAACGGGTAACCGACCGTCCACCTTTGAAAGGGGGACGGAGGGGGATCGATGGACATAGGCATAGACATAGAGTGTTTGAGGTGCGGGCTCCATTTTTCGCACAGCTTCCGCGGCCTGCCGCACGGCAGGGTATTGAAGTGCCCCTTCTGCTCCTCCACGGCGATAGAGCTCAAGGGGGATCTCCCGCTCGAAGGCCGCAGGCCGGACGGTTTTTGCGGAGGCTCCACGCGTTTCAGCTTCGAGCGGATAAAGGACGAGCACGGCAATTAGTCCGGCTTCAACAAGATGCAACCGCAAAGCGCGGCGCCCTTCGGGCGCCGCGCTTTTTTTCCGCCTCCGGCCGGCTCGCGCGTCCCCCGTGCGGGAGCAAAATGCCTTGACGAAAAAGGGCGGTTGAGATACTTTGATTATTATGAGAAATCTCGCGGCCATTCTCCTTGCGGCGGGCAAGGGGACCCGGATGAAATCCAGAATACCCAAGGTCCTCCACGAAGTGGCGGGCCGTCCCATGCTCTTCTATCCCCTGAATCTCCTGAGCGGGCTCAAGGCCGGTAAGGTCATCACGGTCGTCGGCTTCGGCGCCGATATGGTGAGAGAGGCCTTCCCCCCGGCTGGCGCCCTCTGTTACGTCGGCCAGACCGAACAGCTCGGCACGGGCCACGCCGTCCTTACCGCATCAAGGGCGTTAAGGGGCTTTGACGGAGACGTGCTCATACTCTCGGGCGACGTCCCGCTCATAACGGAGCAGACGGTAAAGGCGCTCGTAAGGACGCACAGGCGCGCGGTGAAGAGGCGCCCGGCCATAACGCTCATCTCCACCGTCCTTTCCGACCCCGCCGGGTACGGCAGGATTGTAAGGGACGCTCGCGGGGCCGTAACCGGCATCGTCGAGGAGAAGGACTGCACCCCGGAGCAGAGGAAGATAGACGAGGTCAACGCCGGGATATACCTCGTCTCGTCCGGGTTCCTCGCCGCGAACATAAAGAAGCTCGGCAAACAGAACGCGCAGGGCGAATACTACCTGACGGACCTCGTGAAGATGGCCGCCGGGAGCGGGCAGAGGGTGACGGCGATAACGCACATCGACCCGGACGAGGTCATGGGCGTCAACAACAGGATGGAGCTGGCCAGGGCCGGGCGCATCATGCGCGCGCGTATCAACACGGCCTTGATGCTCTCCGGCGTAACCCTGATCGACCCTTCGAGGACGTACATAGACCACGGCGTTGCCATAGGCGCGGATACGGTCATATATCCGGGCGCGCGCCTCTCCGGGGCGACCAGGATAGGCACCGGCTGCATGATAGAGGACAACGCCGTTATCACAGGCTCCGAGATAGGGGACGGCTCGGTGGTAAGGAGCCATTCGGTCATCGAGGCGTCGAAGGCGGGCCGCGGGGTCTCTATCGGGCCTCTGGCGAGGCTGCGGCCCGGCAACGAAATAGGCGATAAGGCGCGCATAGGCAACTTCGTCGAGGTGAAGAACTCGGTGGTGGGACAGGGCGCTAAGGCGGGCCACCTCTCGTACATAGGGGACTCGGTCATAGGCAGGGACGTGAACATCGGCGCCGGGACCATAACGTGCAACTACGACGGCTTCGAGAAGCACCGTACCGTCATAGAGGACGGCGCCTTCATCGGCAGCGATACGCAGCTCGTGGCGCCGGTGACCGTTGGCAGGGGGGCGTACGTCGGCTCCGGCACGACGGTTACCAGGGACGTGCCGCCGGGCGCGCTCATCGTAACGAGGGCCAGGGAGAAGGTGGTCGAGGGATGGGCCGTGCGGAAGAAGTCAAGGAGCGGGGGTAAATAGAGGATGTGCGGCATTGTCGGATACGTTGGCCGGAGGGACGCCATGGGCGTGCTCCTCGATGGCCTTAAGAAGCTCGAGTACCGTGGTTACGACTCCTCCGGCATCGCCGTGCTCGACGGCGGCAGCATAGAGATGCGCAGGGCCGTCGGCAAGCTCCACAACCTCTCCGGCGAGGTCGAGAAGAGGCCCCTGTCCGGTCATGTCGGCATAGGGCATACGCGATGGGCCACGCACGGACGCCCCACCGAGCAGAACGCGCACCCGCACCTCGAAGGCGGGGTCGCCGTGGTGCACAACGGCATAATAGAGAACTATCTGGCCCTGAGGGAGGAGCTTGCGGCCGAGGGCGCGAGCTTCAAGTCCGAGACCGACACAGAGATACTGAGCCACCTCATACACCGCGAGATAAAGGCCGGGGCCGACCTGACCGGGGCGGTGCGCGCCGCTGTAAGGCACGTGACGGGCACCTTCGCCCTTGCCGCGATAAGCGAGGACGAGCCGGACAGGGTCGTGGGCGCGCGCATGGAGTGCCCGCTGATACTCGGGCTCGGCAAGGACGAGGCGATACTGTCGAGCGACATACCCGCCATACTTAACGTCACCAACAGGGCCATCTTCCTCAAGGACGGCGAGATAGTGACGGTGACCAACGACGGCGTAGAGATAACGACCTTCGACGGCAAGGGCGTCGAGAGGGAGCCGTCGAAGATAACCTGGACTCCGGTCATGGCCGAGAAGGGCGGGTACCGCCACTTCATGCTCAAGGAGATATTCGAGCAGCCCCGCGCCATCGCCGACACCTTCCGGAGCCTGGTGCTCGAGGAGGCAGGGGATGTATCCCTGGACAGGTTCGAGATCCCGCTCGATGAGATAGACAGGATATACATAGTGGCCTGCGGCACCTCGTGGCACGCGGCAATGGTGGGCAAGTACCTCTTCGAGGATTTCTTCCGGGTGCCGGTGGAGGTAGACCTCGCAAGCGAGTTCCGCTACAGGAACCCGCTGATCAACGGGCGCACGCTGGTCATCTCCATCTCCCAGTCCGGCGAGACGGCGGACACGCTGGCCGCCGTCAGGGAGGTGAAGCGCCTGGGCGCCCGCACCATATCCATATGCAACGTCATGGAGAGCAGCCTTACCCGCGAGGTCGACTGGTCGTTCATGACGCACGCGGGCCCGGAGATAGGGGTGGCCTCTACAAAGGCCTTCACCACCCAGCTTACGGCGCTCTACATACTCGCGCTCTACTGCGGCAGGGCCTCCGGCCGGGTCTCCCCGCAGGCCGGCGTCTCCCTCATCCAGGAGCTTGTCCGGCTGCCCAAGAAGCTCGAGAGGGCCTTGGACGGCGCCCCGCAGATAGAGGCTCTCGCAAAGAAGTACTTCCACTTCAGGGATTTCATCTACCTCGGGCGCGGCCTCAACTTCCCCATCGCGCTCGAAGGGGCCCTGAAGCTCAAGGAGATATCATACATACACGCCGAGGGGTATGCCGCCGGAGAGATGAAGCACGGCCCCATCGCCCTGATAGACGAGGACATGCCCGTGGTGCTGCTCGCGCCCAAGGACCAGAGCTACCCGAAGATGCTCGGCAACATGGAGGAGGTCAAGGCCCGGGGCGGCAGGATCCTCGCCGTGGTGAACGAGGGCGACGTGGATGCCTCCCGGAGTGCGGACGACGTCATCATGGTGCCCGAGACCTCGGTCCACCTTACACCCATCATCATGACCATCCCGCTCCAGTTCCTCGCCTACTACATAGCCGTATTGAAGGGCACGGACGTGGACCAGCCCCGCAACCTCGCCAAGAGCGTTACGGTGGAGTAGGGGTCTTTCCCCGGCGGCCCGGGCCCTTGCCGGTAAGATGCGGAAAAAAACCGCCCATGGGTTGCGGCATGTTGGATTAAAGCAACCCGCGAAACGCCCGCACCTCGTTTTCTGGATATTCACGGAGAGAATGGACCCGCACCTGAAATCATACTTCCTTATCTTCATCCCCGCCGCCTATCTGCTCGGCTCCATCCCGTTCGGCATCGTCGTCGCACGCCTTTTCGGCGGCGGCGACCCGAGGAAGGCGGGCAGCGGCAACATCGGGGCCACGAACGTAGGGCGCTCCGTGGGCAGGGCCGCGGGCGTGCTCACCCTCGTCCTCGACCTCCTGAAAGGCGCGGTGCCGGTGCTGCTCGCCGTCGGGTTCTTCCCCGATGCCGCGTTCGTAAGCCTCGTCGGCCTTGCGGCCTTCCTCGGCCATCTGTTCCCGCTCTACCTCGGCTTTCGCGGCGGCAAGGGCGTTGCCACGGCCTTCGGCGTCATGCTCGCCGTCTCTTTCCCGGTCGCCGTGCTCTGCGCCGTGGTCTTCGCCGTGGTCGTGGCATTCAAGAGGTACGTCTCGCTCGGCTCCATCATAGCCGCCGGCCTCCTGCCGGTCTTCCTCTCCTTCATGCCCCGGTACAAAGCGTTCGTGCCGCTGGGCGCGGCCATCGCCGTGCTCGTCATCATCAAGCACAAGGAGAACATAAGAAGGCTCGCGCAGGGCAGGGAGAACAGGGTCGGAGGGAAGAAGGGGTAGAACCGCTCCCGAAGGCCCTGTCATTGCGGGGTGCACAGGCTTTGCGCGATCTCTTTTAACGTCATTCCGAGCAAAGCGAAGAATCTCCGGGATCGTTAAGGCATAGACCTCACCTTCGGGGAGAGCAGGCGCGGGGGGCCTCCTCGATGCCGTTTGCGCCCCTGCGCGCGGGGCGCTTTCGGTGATTAGGCTCGCTCAGCTAAGGCCTCCTCTTCCCCGCTCGCGCACCCTGAGGACCACCCCGGCGCGCCCACCCGCCTCTTCACGAAGCGCCGCTCGCTCTAATCACCCGGTTATTATTAAAGACAAAAAACCTTACGCCGTGTCATTCTGAGCGAAGCGAAGAATCTCGTTTTCTTTGGTGCAACAGGCGCCGGGATTCTTCGGCCGCTGCGCTTCCTCAGAATGACAATCGTAAACCCCCGCTCTATCCTCCTTTTTGAAAGGGGGATTTTTTAATGCTCCTCTCCCCTGCCCGTGAAGTGACACGAAAAACATAATAAGATATAATATAAGATATGTATCGTTAGCTCTGAAACTGGCAAAGAGGTGTGATTATGCTCGATAAAATACTCATATCCTTTTTGACCGCCGGCGTCCTTTTATCGTTTCAGTCGGTCGTGCAGGCCCAGCCGGCCACAGAGACGGCCATCTTCGCCGGGGGGTGTTTCTGGTGCATGGAGCCGCCTTTCGAGAAGCTTGACGGCGTTCTCGGCGTCACCTCCGGCTACACGGGCGGCACCGATACGGACCCTACCTACGAGGAGGTCACGGCGGGAGGGACGGGCCACGTGGAGGCGATACTGGTGACCTACGACCCGGCGCGCGTATCCTATTCCCGGCTTCTCGACGTCTTCTGGATGCAGGTCGACCCGACCGACGGCAACGGGCAGTTCGTGGACAGGGGGCCGCAGTACCGCTCGGCCATCTTCTACGCGAACGACGGGCAGAAGAGGCTCGCCGAGGAGTCGAAGGCGGAGCTGGAGAGGTCAGGAAGGTTCTCCGCCCCGATAGTCACGGCCATCGTGAAGGCCTCGGAGTTCTATCCCGCGGAGGCGTACCACCAGGACTACCACAAGAAGAACCCGCTGCGGTACTGGTACTACAGGAGGGGCTCGGGGCGGGACAGCTTCCTTGAGAAGGTCTGGGAAGGGGAGGAGAGGCCGTCGATGAAAAAAGACGAGGGGAAGTACGTCAGGCCGGACGACACGGAGCTCAAGAGGAGGCTTACGCCACTCCAGTACGAGGTGACCCGGAACGATGGCACGGAGAGGGCCTTCCAGAACGCCTACTGGGACAACAAGAGAGAGGGGATATACGTGGATATAGTCTCCGGCGAGCCCCTTTTCAGCTCGGCCGACAAGTACAGGTCCGGCACCGGGTGGCCGAGTTTCGTAAGGCCGCTTGAGCCGGAGAACATCGTCGAGAGGGAGGACCGGAGCTTCTTTGCGACCCGCACGGAGATAAGGAGCCGGCACGGGGACTCGCACCTCGGCCATGTATTCAACGACGGCCCGCCGCCCACGGGGCTGCGTTACTGCATGAACTCCGCCGCCCTGAGGTTCATCCCGAAGGAAGACCTGGAGCAGGAAGGCTACGGGGAGTATGTGAAGCTCTTCGAGGGCAAGTCCGCGGTCTCCGAATAGGCCTTTGGCGGGGGATTGCGCATGCGGGTTCAGGTCTCGGCAAAAAGTCATGCCGGGTTGAGCCCGGGCGAAACCCGGCGTCCTTTTTCTTTTTCGTCTCCGAATGATTCAGGGACGAATTGTTCAGAGGTTACTTAACAGAAAAACAATGGAGGCGGAGCTTGCTGTACGAAGCTCATAACGAAGGAGGACGCATGGGAATGGTCCGGGTGGCCGTGGTTGCGGTATGCCTTTTATTGAGCGGCGCGGCCTTTGCTGGCGGTCATGGCTTTAATACCGGCGACAAAGAGCTGGACGTAACACTGGGAAAGCTTAACATAGACGCAAAGGCGGATAAGGGCAACTTCATAAAGTCGCTAAGCGCAGCGTACAAGGTGCCGGAGAAGGACATACGGGCTCTTATCTCGAAGGAGGGGATGCGGCCCGCCGACGTTTACATGGCCGTCAGGCTCTCCAGGATGTCGAAGAGGCCGCTTGGCCATGTCGTAAGAGTGTACAAGGGCAACAAAGGCAAGGGGTGGGGTGTTGTCGCCAGGAGACTCGGCATAGAGCCTGGCTCAAAGGAATTTCACGTTCTCAGGAAAGGCGTCCCGGCCGGAAAGCGGCAGAAGCACGGCAACAAGCACGGCAACAAGCACGG
>JBHHYT010000015.1:0-31836 GCA_046757705.1 Thermodesulfobacteriota bacterium | reverse complement strand
CGCCCGTAAGGGAGAGCGCTATGAAGAGCATCGATATCGACATGGTCCAGAATGCGAATATCTCCTGCTTCTGGTGGGTGATGATACCCGTGGTCTTCCTCAGGTTCGGCACGGCGTAGCTGGTTATCGCGAGTACGATGACCGCGTAGGCCCCGTAGAAGGCGAGGTGGCCGTGGCTCGCCGTCATCTGCGTGCCGTGGGTATAGTAGTTTACCTGCGGGAGCGTATGCATGAAGCCCAGTACGCCGGCCCCGAGGAAGCTCAGGACAGCCGCGCCGACCGTCCACAGCACGGCCGCCCTGTTCGGGTGCTCACGGGTGCGCTTGCTGACCATATGGAAGCTGAAGGCGACCATTGCCGCGAAGGGCAATACTTCGAAGGCCGAGAAGTAGGCTCCCCACGTCTGCCAGAAGGCCGGTGTGCCTATCCAGTAGTAATGGTGCCCGGTGCCTATGATACCCGTCATGAAGGTCAGGCCTATTATCACGTAGAGCCACTTCTCCGCGACCTCACGGTCTATGCCCGTAAGCTTGATGAGCAGGAACGAGAGTATGGCCGCCATGATAAGCTCCCACACGCCCTCGACCCACATGTGAACCACCCACCACCAGTAATACTTGTCCACGACCATGTTGGCGGGCTTGTAGAAGGCGAAAAGGTAGAATACCGCGAGCCCGAGGAACCCTATGAGCATCACTATGGAGATGCTCGTCCTGCGCTTTCCCTTGAGCATGGTCATTATCATGTTGAATATGAAGAGCAGTACGACTACGACTATGGCGCCCTTTATGAGGGTCGGCTGTTCGAGGAACTCCCTGCCGTCATGCCACCTGAAGAGGTAGCCCACTATGGCGGTCGCGCCGCCTATGAGAAAGAGCCAGAACTGCAGCCACGCCAGCTTCACGCTGTAGATCTCGCCCTGCACCTCTTCGGACAACAGGTAATAGGCCGCCCCCATGAACCCGAATATGATCCAGACCACGAGGAGGTTTATGTGGATCATCCTTGCGATGTTGAAAGGTATGGCCGGAAAGAGAAAGTCCGGCAACAGGTACTGCGTGCCGATGATGAGCCCGAACAGTATCTGGGCGCCGAAGAGCAGCATCGCAGCCACAAAGAACGGGTAACTGACCCGCTGTGATTCGAATTGATACGTCATGTCCTTATCTCCTTATATTCATTGTCTTCTTGTAATCCGCTGCCTGGCCCGTACACCCCGCGTCTGCGCAGGCTCAACCCTCGATGTTCGGGGGCCAATTCTGGGTATTCACCTTGCCCATCCACTTGAAGAACTCGACGAGGTCGTTGATGTCCTTCTTGGAAAGGTCGAACTGCGGCATCCTTCTCGTCGTGCCCCAGCCCTGAACGGCGGCGGTCTCGAGCACCGTGCGGACGTAAGGCTCGCCGCGCCTGGCGATGACGTTGCCGAGCTCGGGTGCGTAGTAGGCGCCCTCGCCCAGAAGTGTATGGCAGTCTATGCAGGCGTGCCTCTCCCAGACTTGCTTGCCGTGAGCCACCTCCGCGGTGATATTCTCCGGGTGCGAACTTCCGGGGAAAGCAACGTGGGAAAGGTAGGTAAGGTAGAGAAAGACTACCGACACTACGACCGTCCCCACAATGAACATGTTCCTTGCTGACACCTTTGTCATTGTTATTCTCCTTCTTGAATTCGTTTAAAAACCATAGAGCAAAGATATCAGAGTTCCATTACGACAAAAATGATATTAATCATACTCCTTATATTAAGGCTGGTAGCCGGGAATGGAGGAATGCGGGCCGTCCCGCACGGTGGCGCTATGTAGATGTTGTAGAAGGTAGCCGGTCCGGTAGAGAGCAATGGGTCAGGGCGTTGATCGAGGATCTCTTCCATCTCGTGGAAAGTGTGGAAGTTACGGCAAGGGATGGGACCCCTGGAATGCGCCTGACACCTCGATTTCGAAGCAAAAAGAGGGGGCGGACGGAAGATCGGGTGGTCCGGGGACCTTGTCTTGCAGCCCTCGTGAGTCCCACGCCGGCGGCTCTATTCCACCCGCCGCCACCGGGTACTTCAACAACTTGCCTTGACCGCCCGCCCGTCTTCCTCTTTTTGGTGTATGGTATGTACGGGTGACTTTTACCATACTTCATCGCACTCATCAACGATAATATTCTGATGCGTATTCGTAACCCGTTGCCAGAGGTGCCCGAGCTGATTGAACGGAGGGCTTGATTGCCCAGACCCGGATATGATAACTTCTATCATGGCGGTAGCCCCTTCCTTTGATCAAAGGCTTCGCCGAACCTTCTGAAGGCTGCCGCCGCCCTTACCTTATTTACACACTTTTTTACCGTAGCCCGGGGCTCCACCTCCATCACACAGGATGGGAACGATGACATGAAACTCCATGCGCTGGTCTTGTTGCTCTCCGCACTGCTCCTCTCCCCCGCCCGACTGTACGCCAAGGAGGCGCCATCGGTCCCCGTTGCGGCTGCGGCCCAGGGACGATGGCACCCTCACCACACCGCCTTCGGGCGCGTCTCCCCACTGCGCGAGTCTGTCCTCAGGGTACCGTTCAGGGCACAGGTGGCCACAGTAAAGGCCGATGTCGGCGAGCGGGTACGCCGCGGACAGGCGTTGGCCCGCCTGCGCTCCCCCGGACTTGCGGCACTGCTGGGCAAGGCACGCAATGCAGAGCAGGTGGCCGGTCTTGCAAGGCGCAGGACGGAGACCCTTGCCAGGGGGCTGCGTGAAAAGGCGGTCACCCGCAGTACCGAACTGGAGGCCGAGATAGAGCTCGGACAGGCAAACAGCCGTCTCGCCGAGGCATGGCAGGCGCTCGATGAGGCGCTGCTCGCCCTCGGAGAGCGACCCGACCATGCTGCCATTACCGCATCACTGAAGAAGTCCTCCGTCGCGGACCTCGCCGCTCGCCTGGGCGTGTTGCGGGCGCCGTTCGATTCCATAGTGGTCAAGCGACCGGCCGCCCCGGGCCAGCAGCTCCCCCCTGGTGCGCCTTTGTTCACCGTCGAGGATATTTCCAGCGTATACATCGAGGTCGGGGTCCCGCGTGAACAGCTTTCAAGATGGCAGGGCGGGACCGCCACCGTCCCGGCCCCGGATGGGCCTCTGACCCTGAGGCCGGTCTCTTCGATGCCGCGCCTCGACCCCGACAGCGGCCTGTGGTTGCTGCTCTACATCACCGACAACCCCGGGTCCAATCTCCAGGACGGCGATTGGCTGAGGGTGGACCTCTCCGGCCCGGCCCGGACGGTAGTCTGGGTGCCCGGGTCGTCGGTAGTGGCGCGCAACGGGAAGACCTACTGCATCCGCGAGCAGGACGGAAGGCTCGAGGCCGTTACCGTAACGGCAGGCCCTGCGCGGCAAGGCCGGGTCCCGGTGCTCTCCGGCCTGAAGGCGGGCGACCGGGTGGTGACCGAGGGCGCTTACGAGCTGCTTTACCGGGACATCAAGGAACTCATGAAGTTCGTGGACTAATGGATAGCACATGTACCAGTGCCTTATTCGCCACCCGATAGCCGTTGTCCTCGGCGCCCTCCTGATCATACTCGGCGGCCTCGCCAGCCTGCGTGAACTGCCGGTGGATCTCTTCCCGAGCCTCGATTACCCCCTCATCAACGTGATTACGCACTACCCGGCAGGCACCGCCGAGGACATGGAGCAGCTGGTAACCCGCCCCGTCGAGAACGCCATGCTGGGGCTGACCGACCTGCGCCGTGTGCGCTCGATGTCGGCGCCGGGCTTCTCACAGGTGACCGTGGAGTTCATATGGGGGGTCGATGTCCTGCAGGCGAGGCAGCTGGTCTATGCAGGCCTTGCCCAGGTCTCGGGCAGCCTGCCGCAAGGCGCCCGGCCCGAGCTGGAGAATATCGGGACCTCACTGGCCATGCTCTCCACCTATACCCTCAGGGGGGGAGAGCCGGTCAAGCTTTACAATTGGGCCCGCTACGAACTGGCCCCCCGGTTGACGGCGTTGCCCGGCGTTGCGCGTGTGAACGTGATGGGAGGCGGCAAGGCCGCCTACCGTATCGACCTGAGCCCGTTGAACCTGCTCCGTCACCGGCTCTCCGCAAGCGACGTGGCCGCGGCCATACGCGCGCAGAATGTGCTGGACACCGGCGGTTATGTCGAGGAGCACGGCCGGGACCTCCTGATACGCACCGAGGGGCGCATCCAGACCCTTGAGACGCTCAGGGGGATCGTCGTGGCCCGGGGCAAAGAGGGCCGCCCCGTGCGCCTCTCGGATGTGGCGGACGTCTACGCCGGGACGGAACCGCAGCGCTATACCGTAACCACGGACCGCCAGCCCTCGGTAGCCTTCACCATCCAGAAACAGCCGCGGGCCAGCACCCTGGACGTATCGAGGGCCGTTGACAAAGCCCTCGCGTCAATTTCTCTACCCGGCGGCGTACAGCTCGACAAGTTTTACGACCAGGCCGGGATCATCGGGCTCGCCTATCGCAACATGCGCAACAACCTCTTGATAGGCGCCTTGCTCGCGGTGCTGTCGCTGTTCTGGGTGCTTGGCCGCAACCGCAGCACGTTTATCATAGCGGTGAGCTTTCCCATGGTGGTGCTGGGCACGTTCATGCTCATGGGCGCGGCCGGTGTGGGCATCAACCTGATGACACTCGGCGCGCTTACAGTGGCCATCGGCCTGATCGACGACGATGCGGTCGTGGTGCTGGAGAACATCGACCGGCACCGTCTCATGGGCAAGACGCCGTACGACGCGACCCTGGACGGCACCAGGGAGATCATCGCCCCGGACGTGGCCGGCACGCTTACCGTCCTGAGCGCATTCGCCCCCCTCGTGTTGATCACGGGCCTCGCGGGACGCCTCTTCAAACCATTCGGCCTCACCTTCGGCTTCATGCTGGCGCTCTCCCTGCTTTTTTCCCTGACCCTCATCCCGCTGGCGGCGGCGCGCTGGCTGCCGGCCGGCCGGGTGGCGCCGCGGCCCACCTCCGGCGCCCGCTGGATAACCCGGGTCGGCGACTGGAACCACCGGCTGCTGGTGCGCCTGTTGCGCCACCGCAGGCTGACCCTGCTGGGAGCCGTCATAATGCTTTCTCTCGGAACGGGCCTGCTCGTCTTCAACCCTTTCAGGTTCCTGCCGCTGCTCGACGAGGGCAGCCTGCTCGTGTCCTACCAGCTGGCACCCGGCACCTCGCTCAAGGAGAGCGACCGGGTAGGCGACCGGCTCGAAGCGTTGGCCCTGAGCCTGCCCGGCGTGGAAAAGGTATTCAGGCGCACAGGTTCGCCTCAGGAATCGCTCTACATCGAGGGGCCCGACGAGGGCGAACTGACGCTGCGCCTGGCCCCCGGCGCCGACCCCGTTGAGGCGAGGGCCGCGCTGGAGCGCGAGCTTGCGCGGCTGCCGGGGATCATCACCCGCGTCAACGAGCCGACCACCGAGAAGCTCGACGAGTCCTTCTCCGGGCTCCCTGCCCTCTTCGGCATCACGGTCTACGGGAACGATCTCAAGGCACTATACGGCTCCTCCGCCCGGGTGGAAGAGGCGGCCCGGAGGGTGCCGGGGCTGGCCAACGTGGTCAACAACACGAAGGTGCCGGTCGATCAGGCCGTGGTGCGGATCGACCGGGACGCCTGCGCGCGGCTTGCGGTGGATGCGCGCACCGTGGCCGACACGGTGCGCCTCGCCATGCAGGGGGAGACGGTAACGGACGTAGTCGTGGACCAACGCCCCGTGGCCCTGTTCCTGCGCTACGGCAGCGCCTCCAGGGATTCGATGGAGGCGCTGCGCCAGGTGCTGGTCCGTACCGCCGACGGGCGGGCCATACCGCTTATGCAGCTTGCGAGTATAGAGCAGATGAGCAGTTATCCTTTTATCGAACATCAGCATGGCACCCGCTCACTGACGATGACGGCGGAAATAAACGGCAATCCCTTTGCGGTCCTCGACCGGTTGAACAGGGCCATCAAGGGGCTGGGGCTGCCGGCGGGTATTCAAACGGGCTATACCGGGGAGTACCAGCAGCTTTTTATTACCGGAACGCAGGCGCTCTGGGCGCTGCTGGCGGCCGTGGTGCTCGTCTACGGCGTCATGGCCGTTCAACTGGGGAGCCTCCTGGACCCCGCGGTCGTGCTCACAAAGCTCCCCATGGACCTGATGGGCGCCTCGCTGGCGCTGGCGGTCACACGCCAGCAGCTGGACATCACCGTGCTGATCGGTTTCATCACACTGGTGGGTGTCTCGATGAACAACGGCATCATGTTGTTGACCTTCACCCGCAAATTCCGCCTGCAGGGCATGGACGCGGCCCAGGCGGTGCGCGAGGCGGTGACGGTGCGCACCCGGCCCATGCTCCTGTCCAACATGACCACGCTGCTGGCACTGGTCCCCGCCGCGCTCGGCATCGGGGCTGGCCCCCAACTATTGCAGCCGCTTGGGATCATGCTCTTCGGCGGGCTCACGGCCGGCACGTTGTTGAACCTCAACCTGCTGCCGGTCATCTACGTGGCGACCGAGCGCTGGCGGCAAGGGCCGGCCCCTGAGCCCGCGCAGGAGGGGCGCCGATGAAGGCTCCGCGCTACAGGACTCTTATATTATTCCTGCTGCCTGTGGTACTTGCGGCCTGCGCGGCCTACCACCCGCGGCCGCTACCCGGGACGCCGGGCCTCTCCGCGCAGGTCCCGCGCCTCTCCGTAGAGGCGCAGAGCCTGAAGGTGCCCGGTATAAGACCGCATCCATTCGACCCGTCCGACGGGCTGGACATGACCGAAGTGGCCATGCTGGCGGTGGCCAACAATCCTCGGCTCAAGGCCGCCCGGGCCAATGCGGGCATCGGCCGGGCGCAGGTCTTTGCCGCCGGGCTGCTACCAGACCCGGAGCTCAGCTTTGGCCTGGAGCACCCCACCGGCGGCGCGCCGGGGCTGGTCAACGCCATGAGCCTCGCGCTCAACTACCCTTTGCAGCCGCTGGTGGGCCGTGGCGCCGCGCGCCACGGCGCGGCCGCCCGCCTGCGCCAGATCGACCTCGAGGTGGTCTGGCAGGAATGGCAGGTCGCTCAACAGGCGCGTATCATGTACGTCCGCCTGCTCCGGCAGGGCCGCCAGCTCGAACTGTTGCGGGAGTTCCAGCGGACGCTCAAGGGACGTTACGAGAGTGTCCGCCGTTCGCTCCGGTCCGGCAACATGACCGCCGGGCCGGGCACGAGCGTCCTGTCGGCGCTGGCCGGCATCGATACCCGCTTAAACGAGGTCGAGCGCGCCGGCATCCGCACGCGCGAGGCGCTTGCCGGCCTGCTCGGGCTCGACCCGGAGGTGGAGTTGCTGCTGGCGGACTGCACTCCGGGCGGGACCATGGATGCCGGGGAGATCGACAACTCCCTCACCACCCTGGCGCAACGGCGCCCGGACCTGCTGGCACTCAGGGCGGGTTATGAGAGTGAGGACGCCCGGCTGCGCAAAGCGGTCCTTGAGCAGTTTCCGGGCCTGAGCTTCGGCGTCAGCCGCGCCCGCGACACGGACGGCATCAACACGGTCGGGATAGGCGTAACCCTGCGCCTGCCGTTCCTTAACGGGAACCGGGGGAGTATCGCCGTCGAGGAGGCCACGCGCGAGCAGCTCCGCAGCGCCTATCAGGCGCGGTTGGCCGAGGCGCATACCGGGGTCCATCAACTGCGCAGTGAGATGCGCCTGCTGGAGGGGCAGCTGCGGCAGGCGCGCAGCAGGCTCTCCGAACTCGGGGAAGTGGCGTCGAGGGCCGCCCTTGCACTGGATGAGGGCAATCTGGATATTCCGGCCTATGTCACCATCGAGACCGGCCTGATGGACAGACGCATCAAATTCATCCGGCTGGAGGGAAGTCTCCAGGAGGTACGCATCGTGTTGGAGACGCTGCTTGGCATGCCGGTCGATGATCTTACAGCCGGTGGCAAAGAATAGGCGCGTTCGAATGAACCACTCCGGGCTTCAGCCCGGAGTTTCCATGCAAATTGCTCCTTGTTTTTGAACGGTGCCGGGTCTAAGATATAGGCCTGTCGCAGGGACTACAACGAGTGCCGTCCTCACAGTTCCCCCCGGACGAAAAAACCCCGAACCACCCTGCGCATTCAGAGGCGAAGTGCAGAGCGTAAAAGGCAGCTTGAAAAAGCCGCTTTTCCAATCACACGGGCATACGGGCATACGGGCCGGACCGGTCTTCGAGGTACCATCAATATGGCATACAAGAAGATAAGCGATTACGGGATCATCGGGAACCTCCGGACCATCGCTCTCGTGGGGCTGGACGGGTCGATAGACTGGCTGTGCCTCCCTTTCATAGACTCGCCCAGTCTCTTCGGGGCCCTTCTGGACGAGAAGAAAGGTGGGCGCTTCTCCATCACGCCGGTGGGCGAGTGGAGCTCGACCGCGTCCTATATCCCCAACACGAATATCCTTGTTACGACCTTCAGGACGGCGACGGGAGAGATGAGGATCAGGGACTTCATGCCCGTACTCGCCGGCCACGGCGACACGCCCGAGCTCTACCGGTGCGTAGAGGTAACCGAGGGGCGGGTGGAGGTCGAGGTCGCCTTCGAGCCGAGCTTCGACTATGCCAGGGGCGAGACGAGGGTCGAGGCGTCAGCCAGCCGTTTCATCGCTTCGGGCAACGCAGAGACGGTATGCCTGTCTTCCACGATGGCGCTCGGCTGCGACGGCACGTGCGCCAAAGCAAGGCTGACGCTCGAGAAGGGCGGCTCGGCATGTTTTGTCCTGACATACGGCGACCAGGTAATAGAGGGCGATATAACCGGGAGGCTGCATTCCCTGCTGAACGAGACGGAGGAGTTCTGGAAGGGGTGGCTGCGGCGCAGCGAGACCGGCCTCATCATCGACCCGGGCCCGTGGCGCGAGATGGCGGACCGCTCGGCCCTGGTGCTCAAGCTCATATCCTTCGACCCCACAGGGGCCATAGCCGCGGCTGCGACCACGTCCCTGCCGGAGGTGATAGGGGGTGTCAGGAACTGGGACTACCGCTACACCTGGATACGGGACACATCGTTCGTCCTCCAGGCGCTCTTCAACCTCGGCCACATGAAGGAGACCGAGGATTACCTCAGGTGGATACAGGGGGTCCTGGCCAAGCACGGTGCGGCGGGGATGCAGATAATGTACGGCCTCAGGGGGGAGTCCGATATCACCGAGGAGGAGCTCCCGCACCTCGACGGCTACATGGGTTCGAGACCGGTGAGGGTCGGCAACAAGGCGTATCTCCAGAAACAGCTCGATATATACGGGGAGATCATGGACGCGGCCCTGAAGCTCTCCAACTATGTCGGCAAGGTCGACACGGGCATGTGGCCCTTCCTGAAGGACGTCTGCGACTATGTCGTCGAGCACTGGACGGAGGCGGACGCCGGGATTTGGGAGGTGCGCAACGAGTATAAGCACTTTGTCTACTCGAAGCTCATGTGCTGGGTCGCCCTGGACCGCGGGCTCGCCATCGCCCGCAAATACGGCTTCCGCGCCGACCTGAAGCTCTGGGACGAGACGCGTTCCGCCATCAAGGACGAGATACTGGACAGGGGCTGGAACGAAGAGAAACGTTCATTTACAGGTTACTTCGGAGGAGAGACCCTGGACGCCAGCGCGCTGCTCTTGCCCATAACGGGCCTGCTCCCCTTCAGCGACCCGCGTGTCATAGCTACGATCGAGGCCATCCAGAGGGAGCTCTGCACAACGGGGCTTCTCTACCGCTACCAGACCGAGGACGGCCTGCCCGGCAGCGAAAGCGCCTTCCTGTTCTGCAACTTCTGGCTTATCGACTGCCTCATCTCCCTGAACAGGCTGGATGAGGCGGAGGGATTTCTGCACCACATGGCCGGATACTCCAACCATCTCGGGCTCTTCTCCGAGGAGTATGATGTCGTAAAGAAGGAGGCGCTCGGCAACTTCCCGCAGGCGTTTACCCACATCGGGTTTATCAACTCCGCGGTGGCCCTCCGTAAGGCCCGGATAAAGACGGAGCCGCAGAGGCCGCACGCGCGGAAAAAGATCTTTTCCTTCCTGGAGAAGAAGATCGTCCTGAACGAGGATGTACCCCCGGTGGAGATAAGTCCCCACGAGGTTGTCCCGGAGCTTAAAAAGGCCATGAACATCCTCCGCGGCGGATACTTCGATGTCGCCAGGGGACGGGTCGCCTACGAATTGATGGCCGGTTCCATGCCGTACAAGCGGTACAACTGCCTGAGCGGGGCACTGAAGATGCTCGACCCGGGCTCGATAACGGACCGCGAGGAAAGGCTCTCCTTCTGGATAAACATCTACAACCTGCTTGTCATCCACACTGTGGTGGAGCTTGGGGTAAGGGACTCGATCAACGAGGTCAACGGCTTCTTCACCCGCTGCCTCTACCGGATAGGGGACCTCACCTTCTCCCTCGATGACATAGAGCACGGGATACTCCGCGGGAACCAGAGGCCCCCGGCATCGCTCTGGAGGCCCTTTTCGAGCACCGACCCCCGCCGCAGCCTTATCGTAGACCCGATAGACCCGAGGGTCCACTTTGCCCTCGTCTGCGCCTCGTCTTCGTGCCCTCCCATCGAGCTCTACACCCCGCAAGACCTCGACAGGGAGCTGACGGTCGCCGGCGAGGTCTTCATCAACTCCGGCGGGCTCGCCATATACCGGGAGGAGAAGCGCATCTCGCTCTCGAAGATATTCAAGTGGTATGGGAACGACTTCGGGCCGGACCTCCCGGCGCGGCTCCGGTTCCTCGCCCGGTTTCTCTACGACAAGGAAGATTCGGACTTCGTATGTGAAAACGCCGGGAGCCTGCAGGTAGAATACCAGGACTACGACTGGAGGCTGAACAGGTCTTGACCATATGGCCCATCGGTCCCCGGGGCGGCGGGGGGGCCAGGGGGCAGAGGGGAGGCAGAGGGTACGGTGGGTGCGGCCCCGGCCCTCTTTTTTATTGGAAACACGCCGGTTTTGTGTAAAAATAACCCTTGGAGAACGTTTGGTGCAGGCCACGGCCGCCTGCATGGCCTTTAGACAATGAACGCGCTCGAAGCATGAAAAGGTCCCGCGGCGGTTCGATGGAGCGGGGAAAGACTATGATGACCACGGGAATAATAATTCAGACGAGCATGTTCTCGCAGGGGCTGCCCGGCCACGCGCTCGATGCCCTGGGGGACAAGCCCCTGCTCGGCTATCTCCTCGAACGCCTTGAGCGCCTCGAGGCGCCGGTAAAGAAGATCGTGGCCAGCACCCCCTCGGCAGAGGACAACATCATCGAGGACTACTGCGAGCACGTGGACGTGGAGTGCTTCAGGCCCAGCGCCGCGAACGTGCTCGAAAGGTATTACCTCTGCGCCATCGAGTACTGTTTCTCCGACATCGTCCGGCTCTCCGCCTCCAACCCCTTCTCCGACATCGACGAGCTTGAGCGCCTTATCGAGCTTCACAGGAGCTCCGGGGCGGACTACACCCATTCGCTCGGCGCCCTTCCCATGGGCGCGGGAGCGGAGGTCTTCACCTTCGAGGCGCTCCGGAGAAGCTACAAGAAGGCGTCGAAGCGGGTCCACTTCGACGACGTGAACGGCTACATCCGGGACAAGGCCTCCCTGTTCAAGGTAAGCATGCTCGATGTGCCGGAGGCGAAGATGAGCCCGGAGCTTCGCCTGACCGTCGATACGGAAGAGGACCTAAGGCGGGCCCGCTTCATAATGGAGCACTCCGGAGGTACGGTCACCACCGAACGGGCGATAGAGGTCTGCTCGCGCTTCGCGTAAAAGCCCTGCCCATCTGCCGCAAACGAAGGCCGGGGCCTGCTGAGCAGGCCCCGGCCCCATTGTGTCCACGCCGAAAGCGCCCTGCGCGGAGATTACCGCTCGATCTTCGGCAGCGTCGTCATCTCGCCCTTGTAGTTCTGCAGGCTGTACCCTTTCTCGTCCTTCCCTTCTATGTAGTAGTCCGGCATCAACGGTATCTTGCCTATGTTCGTCGCCACCACGTACATGGGCTGCGCCAGCCCGGTGGTGTGCCCCCTTATGCCGTCGCGTATGAGCTCCGCGCCCTTCTCCACGGGGGTCCTGAAGTGGTCTATGCCCGGTGCCGCCTCGCAGTAGAATACGTAGTACGGCCTTATGCGAACGCGAAGGAGCTTCTGGTGCAGCTCCCTGAAGGTCTCCACGTCGTCGTTGATGCCCTTTAACAGCACCGCCTGATTGCCGACGTTCACGCCGCACGAGAGCAGCTCGTAGACGGCGCGGCCCGTCTCTTCCGTTATCTCCTTTGGGTGGTTGCACTGCGTGTTTATCCAGATGGGCACGCGGTGGTAGCCTTCGAGCACCCTCTTGAGCCCCCCGGTCACCCTCTGCGGCAGCACTATCGGGGTCCGTGTCCCGATGCGTATCATCTCCACGTGCGGTATCTCGCGCAGCTTCGCTATCAGGTACTCTATCTTGTCATCCGAGAGGAGAAACGGGTCTCCGCCTGTGACGAGCACGTCCCTTACCTCGGTGTGCTCCCTTATCCAGGCAAGCCCCTCCTCGAAGTCGAAGCGCAGCTTCAGGTCCCTGTCCACCACGAGCTCCTTGCGGAAGCAGTGGCGGCAATATATGGCGCAGGTGTCCGTTATGGTGAACGCCACGCGGTCGTTGTACTGGCGGGCGATGCTGTCGGGCCGCTCCTCCCCGGTCGCGCGGTTCTCCTTCCACACGAGATAGTCGTGCATCCCGTAGCGGTTCTCCTTCTCCTTGAGGCTCGGTATCACCTGTTTGCGTATAGGGCACTCCGCGTCGTCCCTGTCCATGAGGGATGCGAAGTAGGGTGTGACCCCCCACTTCGTCCCGAGCGTCTTTACCGCCTCTTCCTCCTGCGGCGTAAGGTTTACGTACTCCCGGAGCCTCTCCACGGAGTTTACGCTCCTGCGCAGCTGGTCGACCCACTCATTTTCCGGCCATGCCCCTCTGTGCGCCTCCAGATTTTGTTCCCGTATTACGAGTTCGGCCAAAAGATACCCCCTCTCCTTGCGATTTTGAAAATCGTGACATTATAACGCATTTCCCGCTATTTTTTAAGGGATTTCTCCCCCGCGGACGGACGCGGGGGGTGATTTCTCCGCCAATCGTGATATACTTGCGTCATGCGAGGAAAGGTGTACGGACAATGATAAGATCGATTCAGAGGTTCTTCGAGAAGAAGATACGCCCCGCGCGGGGCGTTACCACCGAGAAGGCGACGGAGGACTCGCTCAAGCTCGCCACCGCCGCGCTCCTCATAGAGGCGGCGAAGGCGGACACCGAGATCAGGGACGCGGAGGTGGCCACGGTCACCTCCGCCATCCGGAAGACCTTCGGCATATCGAAGGAGCAGACCGCGGAGCTCATGGATATGGCCGGGGAGCATGTAAGCGAGGCCGCTTCCTTCTACCCCTTCACTCGGCTCATCAACAAGGGGTTCTCCTACGAGGAGAAGAAGCACGTGGTGGAGCTCCTCTGGCGCGTGGTCTTCGCCGACTCGGAGATGGAAAAGCACGAGGAGCACTTCGTGCGCAGGGTGGCGAACCTGTTGCACGTGTCGCACGAGGACTTCATAGAGACCAAGCAGCGGGAGCGCGCACGCTCACAACGCCGGGGCTGAACGAGCCACAGGGGCGCGCCTGCCCGGAACCCGCCGGAGAGCATGGATATACTGATAGTAGAGCCTTACTTCACCGGCTCACACGCAGCGTGGGCCGAGGGCTACAAAAAGGCGAGCCGCCACAACGTGGAGATACTCTCTCTCGAAGGGCGCTTCTGGAAGTGGAGGATGCACGGCGGGGCCGTAACGCTTGCCAGGGAGTTCCTCGAGCGGGGCCGCACGCCCGACCTCATCCTCGCAACCGACATGCTCGACCTTACGACCTTCCTCTCCCTTACGCGCAAGAAGACCGCCGGTATACCGGCGGCCGTCTACTTCCACGAGAACCAGTTGACATACCCGTGGCACCCCTGCGACAGGGACGTGGCGCAGAACAGGGACCGCCACTACGGGTTCATCAACTACGCCTCGGCCCTTGCCGCCGACGAGGTCTTTTTCAACTCCCGTTTCCACATGGACTCCTTCCTCGCGGCGCTCGAGGGCCTTCTCAGGGGCTTTCCCGAATACAACGAGACGGCCTCGGTCGACGCCATAAGGTCCAGGAGCAGCGCCCTGCCGCTCGGCATGGACTTCACCCCGTTCGACGCCGCGCAGGAGCACGCCGCCGGACGCGGGGGGCCGCCGCTGATACTATGGAACCACCGGTGGGAACACGACAAGAACCCCGGCGAGTTCTTCGACGCCCTGTACGCCCTCGACGGCAGGGGGCTCGACTTCCGCGTCGCCCTGCTCGGAGAGAACTTCAGGAACAGGCCCGTCGAGTTCGACGAGGCCGCGCGCAGGCTCGGGAAAAAGATAGTCCACTCGGGCTTCGTAGGCGACAGGGCGCAGTACGCCGCGCACCTTGCCCGCGCCGACATCGTGCCCGTAACATCTCTGCACGACTTTTTCGGCTGCTCGGTCGTCGAGGCGATGCGCAGCGACTGCTTCCCCATACTCCCCGCGCGGCTCGCCTACCCGGAGCACATCCCAGGGGAGTTGCGCGAGAGGTTCCTCTACGACGGCTTTACGGACCTCGTCGAGAGGCTCGAATGGGCGGTGCGGAACATCGAAGAGGTGCGCTCCGTGCGCACCCGCGGCCTCGTGGAGAGGTACGGCTGGCCGGCGATGGCGCGCGTCTACGACGCGCGGATGGAGAGCGCGGCCGGGGCCGATACGGGCCGGCGGACGGACCCGTGTGCCACAGGCGGCGGGCGGGGGGAGGCGAAACCCTGTTGACAGGGCCACCACGGTCTTGTAGAATCCGTATGCCCGCTTGCGCGGGCCCCCTTAACACCACAAACCGAGGAGCACGATGATGAGAAAGCTTTTGTTATTCCTCCTTGCCTCTCTCCTGCTGACCGGGTGCGTGAGCAGCAGGACATTTCAGGAGACGCTCGATGCCTCACAGGCGCGCCAGCAGCGGATAGAGACGCTGTCCGGGGAGCTCGACGCCGAGCGGGAGACCAACACGCGGTTGAAAGAGGAGATGGGGGCCGTGAAGGCCGCCGCGCAGAGGCAGGCCTCGGAGCTTGAGGCACGCATCTCCGGGCTTGAGGCGCAGGTGGCGCGCCTTACGGAGGCAAACAAGTCCCAGGCCGAGGACGTCGCAAGCCTTACCGAGAGGCTCTCTACGAGCGGCAAGGAGAACAGCTACCTCACGCGCGAGATCAACAGGCTCAAGATCAAGACCGGCGAGATAAGCTCGCAGAAGGAGAGGGAGCTTGCAAACGTCAAAAGCACCTACGAGGACCTCGTGCGCGAGCTTAAAAAGGAGATCGAGGAGGGCGACATAAAGATAACGCAGGCCGTGGACAGGCTCTCGGTAAACCTCGTCGAGAAGATACTCTTCGACTCCGGCAAGGCCGAGATAAAGCCGGAGGGCCTCCGGATACTCAAGAGGGTCGGCGACATCCTCAAGAAGGTGGACGACAAGCAGATAAGGATCGAGGGGCACACGGACAACGTTCGCATAGGCCCGAGGATAAAGTCCGTATACCCTACCAACTGGGAGCTTTCCACCGCGAGGGCCACCAACGTGGTGCGGTACCTGCAGGACTCGGTGGGCGTCGACCCGCTCTACCTCTCGGCCGCCGGGTTCTCGGAGTACAGGCCGGTGGAGAGCAACGCCACCGCCGAGGGCCGCTCGCAGAACAGGAGGATAGAGATCGTGCTCCTGCCGCTGAACGTCGACCGCGTGCTCGAGGAGCTCAAGAGGTAGGCGCCACGCCGGTAGACGCCGAAAAGGGCCGTGGCTTTGCCACGGCCCTTTTTTTATCCGGCAGGGGGCGCTTCGTCATCAATAGATGCCCGAATCCAAATAAGAGCGCGTTATCTTCTCGAGCGCGATGACGTAGGCGGCCATCCTGTAGTCGGCGACCTTCCCGTTGGATTCCTTCATCTCGCGTATCTGCTGGTACGCGAGCCTCATGGTGTCGTCGAGCCCGGAACGCACGAGGTCGAGCTCGTCCGCGCCGTGGGAGAGCTCCCTGCCGACCCACTCCGGCATCTTCTTGCCGGTGGCCTCCTCGAGCGCGCGCACTGTCTGCGTGCCCCGAAGCTCCTCGATCCTCTTTTCCATCCTGCCGAAACGCATGTGAGAGAGGTTCCTGACCCACTCGAAGTAAGAGACCACGACGCCCCCGGCGTTCATGAACGCGTCGGGCAGGATCACCACCCCGCGCTCGTTCAGTATGCGGTCGGCCGCGAAGGTCGTGGGCCCGTTTGCCGCCTCCGCCACGAGCTTCGCCTTTATGCGCGGGGCGTTCTCCTTGCATATCACCGCTTCGAGCGCCGCGGGTATGAGTATGTCGCACTCCATCTCCAGCGCCTTTGCGCCATCCTCTATGTGGAGCGCGCCGGGAAAGCCCGTCACCCCGCCGTGCTCGGTCATGTACGCGCGAAGCTCCTGTATGGGGAGGCCGGAGTCGTTGACCACCGCGCCGTCGCGCTCGACCACGGCGATGACCTTCACACCGTCCTCCTCGGAGAGGAATTTTGCGGCGTGGAAGCCGACGTTGCCGAGCCCCTGCACGACCACGCGCTTGCCATCGAGGGCGCCGCTCATCCCGGCCCCGGCGACGTCCTCCGGATGCCTGAAGAACTCGCGCAGCGCGTACTGCACCCCGCGCCCCGTGGCCTCCACCCTGCCCCTTACGCCCCCCAGATGCACGGGCTTGCCGGTGACGCAGGCGATGTAGTTGATGTCGTCCGGATAGAGGTTCTTGTACGTGTCCGCTATCCACGCCATCTCCCTCTGCCCGGTGCCCACGTCCGGTGCGGGGACGTTTGTCGCCGGGCTTATGAAGCCGCGCGTGGCAAGCTCCTTGGTGAACCTGCGGGTTATCTTCTGCATCTCGGCGCGCTCGTACCTGCGCGGGTCTATCTTCAGCCCGCCCTTGGAGCCCCCGAACGGCACGTCGACTATCGCGCACTTGTAGGTCATGAGCGCGGCAAGGGCCTCGACCTCGTCATGGCTCACGCCCTGCGCGTAGCGTATCCCGCCCTTCGAAGGCAGGCGATGGCTCGAGTGCACGGCCCTCCATCCGGTAAAGACCTCTATCTTGCCCTTTATCTCCACCGGGAACCTGACCTCGATGACGACGTTGCAACCCTTTATCGCCATGGCGAGCCCGGAGTCGAGCTCGAGTGCGGCGAGGGCCTGATCGACCATCAGGTCGACGTTCTGGCGGAATGTCCATCCATGGATGCCTGTCTGCGCCATCTGCGGATCTCCTTTTTGAATGTGTTAGGATGCCGTAAAGGGAAGCGGCTCGCTCGCCGCTTGAAAGACGATGGTGGGGGGAAGATGCCTGAAGGACGGCCCGAAGGCCGCTCATGGCCTGAAGGTAGTGCACAGGGGTAGCGCGATAATGCGGCGGCGCTTTCGGGGCGCGTTCGTCCATCCGTTGCCTCGTGGTGAAGTGTCAGGGGGAAAATGGTTGTCCGGATGGAGAACATTTAACACATAAGGCACGGGGGTGTCAACCGGGCGGGGCGCAATGCGGGAGGCCAAGGCCCGCATGAGAGGCCGATAAAGTTCCAACCCATCTCCTTCCTGCCGCCATCCCCCCCTACACCCACGCCCCCTTGCACCCATTACCCCCGTGCCACCCGCCCCCCATTATCCCCGTGCCCACCGTGCCGCCTGCCCCCCTCAGACCCCCTGCTTCGCCCCGGGGGCCTGTCCGCAGGCCAGGCCTTTCCTGAAGGTGAAAGCCTCCACCCTGTTCCTGCCCGCCCTCTTGGCCTCATACAGGGCGTTGTCAGCAGCCTCCATGAGCCCGCGCGCGTCCACGGCATCGACAGGATAGGCGGCAACGCCGAAGCTCGCCGTAAGCCTGCCTCCGGGCTGTGACTCCCTGTTCGGGAACGGGGCGTCCTGAACGAGCTTCCGTATCCTCTCCGCCACCACGATAGCCTCCGACTTGCCCGTCTCCGGCAGTATCAGGGTGAACTCCTCCCCGCCGTACCTCGCCACAATGTCCTGCTCCCTTACGCCGTCCGTGAAGCAGGCCGCCACGCCCTTTAGAACTTTGTCGCCCTCGGGATGTCCGTTGTGGTCGTTGTACGCCTTGAAGTGGTCTATGTCGGCCATCACGAGCGAGAAGGGATGGTTGTACCGGGCGGCCCTTTTTATCTCGGCGTCGAGGAGCTCGAAGAAGTGCCTGTGGTTGTAGACATCGGTGAGGCCGTCCGTTATGGCAAGCTCCTTGAGCTTCACGTTAAGCTCGTTGAGCTCCTGCGTCCTCTCCTCCACCTTCACCTCAAGCCCCCTGTACGACTCCCTGAGCCTTGCCGCCATCCTGTTGAACTCGTCGGCGAGCATGTTCATCTCGAGGCCGTCCTTCAGGTCTATCCTGTAATCGAGGTTGCCGCCGCCTATTATGTGCGCCCCCTCCCTGAAGATGAATATGGGCCTCAGTATAGAGCCTGCAAGGTACCTTACGACGAGTAGCATAATGACGACGCTCGCCGTCCCGCCGACGAGTATAAGCGTGTTGACACGCTTGCGGACGGCGTCCACGGAGGCGATCTCCCTGGCTATCTTTTCTCTGTTTTCGATGGCGTACTTCTCGATGTGGCCGGCTATTATCCGGTGGGACATCTGGTCCATCTCCCGCATAAGGGCCACGCCCCGCGCATTCCCGACGGGCTTGCGGATGGCGAATATCTCCGCGGCCTTGCCCTTCAGTTCCTCGAACAGCCCCTTCACGGCCTTTATATGCTTGCCGTTGTCCTCGCCCAGGGCGTCAAACCCCCGCTCCACCTCGGCGACCAGCTCGTCGAACCTCTGCCTCTCCGCGGGGTCGCCGGTTATAAGGTAGTCGTTCGGGGGCATCACCACCCTGTCCATGGACAGCTGCAGCTCCGAGAAGTTGCGCTGGGTGTTGACCTCATTTTCAAGGCCGAGTATGCCCCGAAAGAGTATATTCCTGTTGTAGTAGGTTATGCCGCCCAGGAAGGTGAGCATGACGAAGATGAGCGAGCAGCTTATGATTATCTTTGTCCTTATGCTTATCGTCATAAAGGCGGCTCCGGACTTTACGCGCCATAAAGCGGTCTCACGCCTTCGGGATGGGGGTCGACGATGATGTGGAGGGGGGAGGTTCCACGCGGACGCGCATCGGCCTGCGCCACGTGCGCCGGACCTTGCCGCCCCTCGGCGGCGCGCCCCGACGGGCGCTATCTGACAATGGAAGCAAATGTACCGGATGGGAGAAGTATCTGGATGGTATATGTGAATTCTATGGCATTTCAGGGAAAAAGTCCATCAAATTCCTCTCGCCGGAGGACTTTTCGGCATTTTTTCGTACTCCGGGGGCCTGCGCCGGAGGGCGGCCAAATTTCAGCTTCACGCACGCGGCCATACGGGGTATAATATGCGGGTAGATAATCCGGCTTCAAGGAGGCCTGAACGATCTTTCAACACAAGGTTTTCAACCTTCCCGCCGATAAGTTTACCGTGGACAGCCAGTTAACCGCATTATGCCGCGCCCGCGGCCGGATAAGCTCGGGAACAAGCAACCCATGAAAAAACTCAAGACATTCGCATTTACGCTCGCCTTTGTTCTGATGCTCTCGGGTATGGCCGGCGCCTCGGGCGAGATAACCATCGTAAGGGACTACACCTACCGCGCCGGCGCCTGCGACGACAGGGCGACGAGCAGGGTCGTTGCGTTCGCGCGCCTTCGCAGGAGCCTTCTCGACGAGCTTGGCGCGGTGCTCTCCGCCGGCCCCGTGGATGGGAGGATAAGGGGCATGGGCGCGGGGCGCATCTCCGCGCTCGGGGCCGCGGCGGTCCAGACCGAGGTTATCGAGGAGAGGTGGGACGGGGACGCCTATTACATGAGGGCGTGGATAAGGATAGACGCGGGTGATATAGTCAGGGCCATATCGGAGCTTGACACGGACACGCAGAAGGTACACGAGCTCGAGGGGATAAGAAAGAGAGCATACGGGACGCTCGAAAGGGTGGAGGCGCTCAAGGCACGGCTGGAGGCGGACGGCAATGACGAAAAGGCGCGGCAGGAATACGCAAAGGCCATAGACGCGCTCAAGGCCGAGGACTGGTTCATAAAGGGCTTCTCCCTGCAGGCCTTCGGCTTCTACCGCGGGGCCATCGGCGCGTACTGCAAGGCGATAGAGCACGCCCCGGACTCGGCCCCGGCCTTCACCAACAGGGGGCTCGCGTACAGGGAATCGGGCGACTACTCCAACTCCATAACCGACTGCGAGAAGGCCATAGAGCTCGACCCGGGCTACGCGCCGGCGTACCTGAACCGGGGACTCGCCTACGAGAACGCGGGCCAGGGGCAGAGGGCCTTTCTGGACTACAGCAAGGCCATAGCCCTGGACCCGGGCTGCGCGGCCGCGTACAACAGCCGGGGGACCTTCTACGAACAATCCGGCGACTACGACAGCGCCATAAGCGACTACGCCACCGCCATCTCTCTGGACCCCGGCTACGCAGCGGCGTACATGAACAGGGCGGACACCTACCAGAAGTCCGGGGAGCTTGAAAAGGCCATCATCGACTACACCCGCGCCATAAGGCTCAAGCCGCACAACCCCGCCGCCTACGCCAGCCGGGGCACCGTCTACGAGAAGGCCGGGGAGCTGCTCAAGGCGCTCTCCGATTACGACGCCGCTATCGGACTGGACCCCAAGAACGCCTTTATCTACATCTGGCGGGGCACGGCCTACAAGCGCTCCGGCAACTACGCCATGGCCCTTGTCGACTACAGCACCGCCATAGAGCTATACCCCAAGTACATCCCCATGTACTCCGCGCGGGCGCGCATCTATGAGATGGCGGGCTACTTCGAAAAAGCCGTCGGGGACTACACGCGGACAATAAACCTCGGGGCCGGGTACTTCTCCGTCTTCGTGGCCCGGGGCAACGCCTACCTGAAGGCCGGACGGCTCGGGAAGGCGCTGGCGGACTTCAACAGGGCGATAGAGATAAACCCGGGGTACGCGCCGGCGTACAACAACAAGGGCGTCGCCTACGAGAAGGCCGGAAAGCTGGGGCTCGCGATAAAGAACTACAGCAAGGCCATAGAGCTCGACCCCTGGTACGCGCACGCGTACAACAACCGCGCCACCGCATTCGCCAACACCGGGCGGGCGGACAGGGCCATGGAGGACTACGGGGCCGCCATAGCGCTCGCGCCCGATTACGCCTACGCGCACAACAACCGCGCCATGGCTTACGAAAAGGCCGGGAAAATAGAGCTCGCCCTGGCCGGCTACGGCCGCGCCTTAAAGGCAGACCCCGGTTACGCCGGGGCGTACTACAACCGCGCGAGGCTGCGCGAAAAGAGCGGGGCCGCGGCCGGGGCCATGGAGGACTACGCGGCGGCGGCGAGGCTCGGGGACAGGCGCGCGGCCGACCACCTCACCGGAAGGGGCGTCCGCTGACAGCGCCGCCCTTCCTTCCTTGGGCGGCCTTTCATCTTATAACCGGATTATTTGTAGTGGCAGCCGAGGCACAGCCCGCTCGCGGTGCTGTCCACGCTCAGCATGGGGTCGGGCTCGGGGTAAAGGCCGCGCAGGGTGGAGAGGGTCGTATGGTTCTGCGCGGAGTAGGGCACATGGCAGGTGGTGCATCCTATCTTCGTGTTGTTTACGAGCTTTATGTTCGGGTCGAGGAATACGGCGGGCTTCAGGCCGTGGTTCCGCGAGGCGAGCCTCACGTAGTTCACGCCGATAGGGTGGTCCGTGCACTCCGGCCCGTTGCAGACGGTCATGAGGCCGGCGTCCAAAGCTATGGAAGCGTCATGGCAGGAGAGGCAGTCGAGCGACTCCTTGTCGAGCGCCATCGCCCCGGAGGCCATGGACCACGCCACAAGGAGACAGAGCAGGGGCACTATATGTATCGGGTGCTTTCGCATTCGTTTTTTAGGGTCCGAGATCCCCGGGAACGCGGGCCCGGAAGGTGTCCGTACATTAACAGCCTGTTTCGTTTCAGATATTGATCCTACCACAATCCATTGAGAAAGGAAAGCGGCAAAGACCCCTTTCCGGCCCTGCCGCCCGTCAGCGGGACGCCTCCCGTATATCGAGCCTCTCCATCTTCCGGTAGATGGTGCGCCGGCTGATGCCCAGAAGGCGCGCGGCCTTCGCCTTGTTCCATGCGGCCCTCCCGAGCGCGTCTATTATCTCTTCCCGTTCGTCCTCGGCCGGGGCGCTCCCTGTAGAGGACGACGTGGGCGAACAGAAGCCCGGGGGCAGGTGCCCGGCCTCTATGGTCCTGCCGTTGCAGAGGATGAAGGCGTGCTCGAGCGCGTGCTCGAGCTCCCGGACGTTGCCCGGCCAGTCGTATGACATGAGGACCGACCTGACATCGTCCGAGAGACCCTCTATCTCCTTGCCGAACTTCCGGTTGAACCTCTCTACGAAGTACTCCGTAAGGAGCGGGATGTCCTCGAGCCTGTCCCGAAGCGGCGGCAGGGCCAGCTCCACGACCTTGAGCCTGTAGTAGAGGTCTTCCCGGAAGCTGCCGCGCCTGACCCTTTCGGCAAGGTCCCTGTTCGTGGCCGCGATTATGCGTATGTCCACCCGCCTTGTCCGGGAATCTCCGACCCTCTCGAACTCGCGTTCCTGAAGGACCCTCAACAGGCGCACCTGGACGGCATGAGAGATGGCCCCTATCTCGTCGAGGAATATGGTGCCGCCGTCGGCAAGCTCGAACCTGCCGACCCTGTCCTTTACCGCGCCGGTGAACGCGCCTTTTACATGCCCGAACAGCTCGCTCTCGAGCAGCTGCTCCGGCAGGGCGGCGCAATTGACCTTGACGAAGGGCCTGTCGCGCCGGACCCCGGTGTGGTGAAGAGCCCCGGCCACGAGCTCCTTGCCGGTGCCGCTCTCCCCCGTGATGAGCACGGTGGTCTGTGTCTGCGCGAGGGTCTCTATGAGCGAGAAGACCGACTGGATGACGACACTCTGCCCGATGAAGTTATGGAACGACTTCCTCTGCCCGAGGTCACGTTCGAGGTCCGCGATCCGGGTCTCGTCCCTTATCACCAGCACCGCGCCGGTGAACTCCCCCTGCTCGCCGACCAGCGGCCGGGTGGAGACGGTTATTACCCTGCCGCCCATTTCATTGTTACACCTCTCGCATACGACCCTGTGCATCTCGACCGACTTCTTCTCCCGTATGCACTTTACGATAGCGTCGAGGCAGCGCCTGTCGCACTCGAGGGTGTCGAACCTCCTGCCGATGAACTCGCGCGAAAGGCCGCATATCTTCTCCGCCGCCTCGTTGAGGCAGATTATCCTCATCTCGGTGTCGACCGTAAGTATGGCGTCCTTGACGCTCCTGAATATCGCCTCGAGCCCCCTTTTGTACTTTTTCGCCTCATCGGAGGCGTTCCTCAGTATCGTGGTGTCCCTGAATACGCCGAGCATGTACGGCTTGCCTCCGAGCGTGACCTTGTTCGCCGTTATGTCCGTGTAAAAGACGCTCCCGTCCTTTCTCTTGACCGGCACGTCCCTGGCTACGGAGAGCTCGCCCCTGTATACCTTCCCCAGGTTCTCGACGGCCACGGGGACGTACTGCGCCGGGTGTATGTCGTCAACGCCCAGGGACCTGATCTCATCTACGGTGTAGCCGAGCTCCCTGCATATCGTCTTGTTGCCGATCAGGAACCTGCGGGTGGCGGGGTCGGCTATCAGCATGCCGTCAAAGGCGCTGTCGAAGATGGCCTTGAACTTCCGCTCGCTCTCCTCCCTCCTCTGCTCGGCCACCTTCTGCCCGGTAAAGTCCTGGCAGGTGCCTACGAGCTTTACCGGCGCGCCGTCCTCATCACAGACGACCTCGCCGCGGGCGTATATATGGCGCACCCCGCCGTCGGGAAGGATGTTCCTGTAGCGGACGCTCCACGGCTTTTTGTCCACGAGCGCCTTGTCGACCATCGCCTCCACGGCCTTCCAGTCCTCCGGGTGTACCCGCTTCACGAAGTCCTCGTAGGAGTTCGGGTCGAAGCTCCGGGGGTCGAGCCCGAAGACCTCGTAGAGCTCGTCGGACCACGTTATCCTGTTCCTCTTAAGGTCCCACTCCCAGAACCCGATGCGCGCCATCCTCTGCGTCTCGGCCAGAAGCGCGGACTTCCTCTTGAGCTCGTCCTCGGTCTTCCTCTGCAGGGTTATGTCCCTCGCTACGCCCATGACACCGGTGATGTTGCCGTGCGCGTCCGTCACGGGGACGCTCTGGTACCGGCACAGGGTGCCCGTCTCCTTGAAGCCGGCCTCGAAGACGGGGCTCTCGCCCCTGAGCGCCCTCGTGTAGTTATCTATCACTTTCCGCAGGTTCTCGTCGTCGAAGAGCGGCGCGAACGGCTTTCCAGTGAACTCAGAGACCTTCCTCCCGGTGAACCTCTCGAAGGCGTCGTTCACGAAGAGTATCCTGCCCTCGGCATCGCAGATATAGGCAAGGTCCTTTATGCCGGAGAAGAACCGCCTGTAGGCGCCGAACTCCTCTTCCCGCTTCTCCAGCTCCCCGGCCAACATCGAGATGCGCTCGCGTGCCCTCTCCAGCTCCCCGGCCATACCCTCGGCCGTCTTTTCCCTGCAAGACATCCTTCCCCCCTCGCAAAATTAAACGCTTATAAGTATACAGGCGCAGGACCATGAATTCCGTGCGTTATGATACATGTGCCATATTTGTGTGTCAAGCCAAAAACCGCGTTGTCACACTTATGTGCCATGACACACTTTTCGCAGGCAGAGGCTGAAAAATAGAATGCCTGCAACACACTGAAAAGCCGGAAGCTTTCCGGCCCCCTGCCACTGGTGTCACGCTTTGGCACACTTTTTGAAGGATATAATGCAAAGACATGGTTTTTCCGTGGCAGGAAGCACATCCCGCATAACGATCATCCCGAGGGCATCATGAGCCGGAACGGTACAATGTGCAGGACCGCAACCAGCAATGAAAACCTGAAGAGGCTCAAGGAGAGGTTCAGGGACGGCTCCCTCGCGGACTTCAGCGCCCGCGAGGTCTTCGAGCTCCTGTTGTCCTTCGCCATGCCCGGAAGGGACCCCAACCCCCTTGCCAGGGCCCTCGTAGAGAGGTACGGCGGGCTCGCGGGCGTCTTCGAGGCCGGGGGCATGGGACTGGAGGCCGTCGAGGGGCTCGGAGAGGACGCCTCCATACTCATGGAGCTCGTAAAGGGGGTCGCCTGCACCTACAGGGAAGAGGAAAGCCCGGCGCGCAAGGTCATCAGAACCAAGCTGGACGTACTGCGCCATGTGAGCCGCTCGCTTGCGGGCAGGCCAGCCGAGAGGTTCATCGCCATCTACCTCAACTCGCGCAACGAGGTGCTCGATACGAAGGTCCTCCACGAAGGCCCGGTGGACAGGCGCACCGTGCCGCCGAGGAGGGCCATAGAGGAGGCGTTCAGGCTCAACGGCCACGGGGTCATCTTCGTGCACAGGCACCCGAGGAGGCTGTCCACGCCCACGGAGGCGGAGAAGGTCTTCATAAGGACGCTCTGGAGCGCGGCCTCGGCCGTGGACCTCATCGTCCACGACCACCTCATCATGAGCAGGCTCGACCTCTACTCGGCCGTCGAGGGGGGGCTGATATCGAACGGCCCGCCCCTTTCCACCCCGTCCCTTCTCTCAAAGGCCGCCTCTCCCTGACAGGCGCCGGAAAGACCGCCAACATAAAAAGCCCTTTCCTGACAGCTGGCACGAGGGGCCTTCGGCGGCCTTGAGGGCCGCCTTTCAAAAAAACCAGGATTATAAAAAAAGCCCCCCGGCCAGGGCCGGGGGGCTGCAAAACGCCGGAGGGACGGGCGGGAGACGGGCCCCTTCGTCCGTCCGGGATATCGTTACGTCGTCGTAGAAGGCGCACAGCGTGACGGGACAGGCGCGTCCCTCCTGCCGGTGGACGGGGCCGGCGCGGCCTTGCGCCCGGCGGTACAGAAAAGCTTCATCACGATGGCGAGCAGCACGCCGAACGAGAGCTTCGAGAAGAGCGCGGCCTCGGGGCTTACGAGCCTTACGAACGCCATATTGTACTCTGGAAGTATTATGTAGAAGTTCATGGCCCAGATGGCCGCCAGAGAGACGAGCCCCCAGACGAGGGCCCTCGTGTACGTGAACCGGGGCAGGGCATAGCGGGCGAACAGACCGAACGAGAGGCCGATGGCGAGCGAGAGCGCGAAGTGAATGAGAAGGCCGAGCAGAGGCCCGTTCGGGCCGAAGGAGACCCCCGCGTCGAAGAAGGTAAAGGTAACAAGCCGCAATATCCCCGCTGCCTCCATGCCGGTCAGATGGCTGTAGACGCCCATGTAGGCGACCTCGGCCAGTCCCCCTGCCACTCCGGCCGCCGCCCCTGCCGCAAGGGCCCTCGACAGCGTAAGCCCGGTAGTTCCAAGCCTCTGTTTCATAAGACAACCTCCGTGTTTAGGGTTACCGCCCGACTCGATGGGACCGCTTTGAGCAAAAAACTACCTGCCTTCCACCCTGTGGAACCAGATCTGATAGAGGGATACTATCGACTGGAAGGCGAAGGAGAGGCCCATGAGGGCCCCGCCTATTATCACGATGTACGCGAAGACCCCGGCGGCGTAGCGCGTAAACCACCACGAGCCTATGTCCATCGCGATGGCAGCGAAAGGCACGACAACGACCGTCCTCTTGAGCCACGGGGGGAGCTCGGTGAGTATGAATATCCTGCCAAGCAGGTAGAAGACGATGCTCGTGCCGAACAGATGTATGTGGGAGACACGCGCCAGCGTGCCGAAGGACTCACCGGTGTCCAGCTCCACCGTCTCCATCACCTTCTCATAACCCGTAAACTCCGGCAGCCCGGAGCCCCTGGCGTGGCAGCCCGCGCACCGGCGCACGAGTATGGGCATCACATCGGACTCGAAGGCCGCCCTGGGGGCCCCTGTGTATATCCACGAGACTATCCGCGCACGCTCGTCGTCTGTCGCGTGCCCCCTCATACTACCTTTCAGGGCCATCTCGAGGCGGGTGCCGTCGCGGTGGCCGCTGTACTTGTAGACGATATCCTCGGCGGACAGGCCCGGCTTGCCGTCCAGAGGGGCCACACTTACGAATATCAGCACCATGGCGAAGAGGTACCCTGTGCCGAGCAACACTATGAAGAGCGTTTGCAGGAGCCTCTCGGATACGGAGCAGTCTGAAAACCTTCTGTATTTCATCTGGGATTCCGGACCCTCCCGCCTGTTCCCGGCTTACGGAGCCGGGTGCGTGTGCTCTGCGCCGCCGTGGTCTGCTCCGCTGTGGTCTGCGCCGCCGTGATCATGGACGTTGCCGGTCGAATGGAGGTCTTCTCCGGGCGCCGCCGGGGCCGGGGCGTGGGCGGTCTCCTGCGAGCCGTGCAGATGCCCCGGCTCTATCTTTACAGCCTGCACGCCGACGCCGTACTTATAGACCATCAGCCCGCCGAAGTCCGCGCCCAGGGTCATGGTGACGAACATGACGAATGCGATGATTATGTATACCAGCCGCACCTTTCCGGAGAGGAGCGACCTGCGGGCGAACAGCCGCCAGAACGAGAGCAGCAGGGCCATGGCAAGCACCGCCACGCCGAGGTGCTCGTGGTTCTCCATGATGTCGTGCACCTGGTGCGCGTGCGGCACTGTGGCCGCGGCCCTGAAGCCGGCGGCGACCGCAACGATGGCGCCGAGGGTGCCGAACAGGAGGAACCATGAGGCGGCCCTTGTGCAGGCCTCGCTCTTGAACAACGCCCCGAGGACCTCCAGCAGGAGGAAGACACTCAAAAGGGCTGTCGGATAGTGTACGAACAGGGGGTGGACATTCGCCATGGCGCTCACCCCCGGCAAAATATTCTCCATCAGGCATTGACCTCCAGTGGTGTTGTATAAGCAACAACATTATATATTATACGGCGTATTGTCAAGTCATGTTTAGAGGGAAGAGCGGGGGAGGCGGCGGGACTTCCGGCTCCGGTACGTCAGTCCGGCTCCTCGCTCTTGAGGGCCTGCGCGCCCCTCTGCCCGGTCCTTATCTTTATCGCCTCGCAGACGTCGGTGCAGAATATCATGCCGTCCCCCCTGTGGCCGGTGTAGGCCTTCTCCCTTATTATCCCGGCTATCCTATCCATATCCCCGTCGTCGCAGACAAGCTCGAGCTTTACCAGCGGACTGTAGCTCTCCGAGTACTCCACGGAGAACCTCTCGGCCTCGGGCACAGTCGCCCCGCCGAGGGCCTTGACCTCCACGAGGGTAAAACCGGGCACCCCCGCGTCTTCGAGGGCGTATATCACCTCCTCGGCCTTTTTCATCCGGAAGTACGATTTTATCTCTTTCATGTCACTCCCCCCCTTTATCGTCTGCCGTTCTTTTTGATGACCGCTTCCTTCCAGAGGGCGTAGATGGCCGGTATCACGACGAGGGTGAGCACGGTGGCCGAGACCATCCCGCCGACCATGGGCGCGGCTATCCTCTTCATCACCTCGGAGCCGGTGCCCGTGCCCCACATGATGGGCAAAAGCCCCCCTATTATAGCCGTCACCGTCATCATCTTCGGCCTTATCCTCTGGCTCGCCCCCTCCATTATGGCGGCGTGCAGGTCCTCGGGGCCGTTCATCTCGCCCTTCAGGTACCTGCGCTCGTATGCCATGTCGAGGTACAGGAGCATCACTATGCCCGTCTCCGCCGCCACGCCCGAAAGGGCGATGAAGCCCACGTCGACGGCCACACTCATATTATAGCCGAGGAAGTACATGAGCCATACCCCTCCGGCCAGAGCGAATGGCAGAGACAGCATGACTATGAGGCTCTCGGTGACGCTCTTGAAGTTGAAGTACAGGAGCAGGAAGATTATCGCGAGCGTAAGCGGCACCACGAGCTTCAACCGTTCCTTGGCCCTCTGCATGTACTCATACTGCCCGCTCCACGTGACCGAGTACCCCGGCGGCACGGTGATGGACGCGCTCAGCGTCTTTTGCGCCCTTGCGACGTAGGTCCCCACGTCCACGCCCTTTATGTCCACGTAGATCCAGGCGTTGAGCCTCGCGTTCTCGCTCTTTATGGCGGGCGGGCCCTTCCTGAGGCTTATGTGCGCCAGCTGCGCTATCGGTATATGCTCGCCCCTCGGCGTGGGCACGAGCACCCTCTCGAGCTTCCCGATGTCGTCCCTCAGCTCCCTGCCGTAGCGCAGGTTCACAGGGTACCTCTCCAGCCCCTCGACCGTTGTCGTTATGTTCATCCCGCCTATGGCCGACTGTATCACGTCCTGAACGTCGCCGACGGTCAGGCCGTACCTTGCGGCCTGGAGCCTGTCTATGTCGAAGTCGAGGTAGTTGCCCCCGACGACCCTCTCGGCGTAGACCGAGGCGGTGCCCGGCACGTCCCGGATGATGGCCTCTATCCTGCGGCCTATATCCTCAAGGGTCGCAAGGTCGTCCCCGGCGACCTTTATGCCCACCGGGGTCTTTATACCGGTCGAGAGCATGTCAACGCGGGTCTTTATCGGCATGGTCCAGGCGTTCGTGACGCCGGGCAGTTTGACCGCCCGGTCCATCTCCTCGATGAGGCCGTCTATGGTCAGCCCCGGCCTCCACTCCTCTTTCGGCTTTAGCGTTATCGTCGTCTCCATCATCGAGAGGGGGGCCGGGTCGGTGGCCGTCTCGGCGCGCCCTATCTTGCCGAATACGCGCTCAACCTCGGGGAAGGTCTTCAGGATCTTGTCCGTCTGCTGAAGTATCTCCCTGGCCTTGGTGATGGAGATGCCGGGCAGCGTCGTCGGCATATAGAGCAGGTCCCCCTCGTTGAGCGGCGGCATGAACTCGCTGCCGAGCCTCCCGAGGGGCAGGAGCGTAAGGACGAGTACGGCGACGCCGAGGATGATGACCGTCTTCTTGTACCTCAGCGTAAGCGTTACCACCGGGCGGTAGAGGAAGATCAGGATCCTGTTTACAGGGTTCCTCTCCTCCGGCAGTATCTTCCCCCTTATGAAGTACCCCATGAGCACCGGGACGATGGTGACCGCGAGTATGGCGGCGGCGGCCATGGAGTACGTCTTGGTGAAGGCGAGCGGTGAGAACAACCTCCCCTCCTGCGCCTCGAGCGTAAAGACGGGCATGAACGAGGCGGTGATTATCAGGAGCGAGAAGAAGAGCGAGGGGCCGACCTCCTTCGATGCGTCCGCGATGATGCGCCAGTGGTCGCGCTCCCCCCCTTCCTTCGCCGCGTGCTCTATGTGCTTGTGCGCGTTCTCTATCATTACGATGGCGCCGTCTATCATCGCGCCTATGGCGATGGCGATGCCCCCGAGGCTCATGATGTTCGCGTTTATGCCCTGATAGCGCATGACGATAAACGCCATGAGGATGCCCACCGGAAGCGAGAAGATGGCAACGAGCGAACTCCTGAAGTGGAGGAGGAAGATTATGCAGATGACGGCGACGACTATGCTCTCCTCGATGAGCTTGCCCGTTAGGGTCTCTATCGCCCTGTGAATGAGCCCGGAGCGGTCGTAGACCGGCACTATCTCCACGCCCTCGGGAAGGCCGGCCTTCAATGCCTCTATCTTCTCCTTGACGTGCTCTATCACCTTCAGGGCGTTCTCGCCATAGCGCATTATCACCACGCCGGCTGCGACCTCGCCCTCGCCGTCGAGCTCCGATATGCCCCTTCTCAGCTCCGGGCCGAGGTGCACGTGCGCCACGTCCTTTACCCTTATGGGCGTGCCGTTGGAATCCACACCCACGGCGACGTTCTTTATGTCCTCGACCGATTTTATGTAGCCGAGCCCGCGCACCATGAACTCGGTCTCGGCCATCTCCACGAGGCGTCCCCCGACGTCGTTGTTCGACCTCTGTATCGCATGCTTTACCTTGCCGAGCGGTATGTTGTACGCCATCAGCTTGTTCGGGTCCACCTCGACCTGATACTGCTTTACGAACCCGCCGATACTCGCCACCTCGGAGACGCCCGGCACCGTCTGGAGCTCGTACCTCAGGTACCAGTCCTGTATGGAGCGAAGCTCCGCAAGGTCGTGCTTGCCCGTCTTGTCGACGAGCGCGTACTCGTAGACCCAGCCCACACCGGTGGCGTCAGGGCCCAGGGAGGGAGTAACCCCCTTGGGCAGCCGGCCCGCGACGAAGTTCAGGTACTCGAGCACCCGGCTTCGCGCCCAGTACATGTCCGTGCCGTCCTCGAATATTATGTATACGAACGAATAACCGAAGAAAGAATAGCCCCGTACGACCTTTGCATACGGCACGGAGAGCATGGCCGTTGTGAGCGGATACGTCACCTGGTCCTCGACGACCTGCGGGGCCTGCCCGGAGTACTCGGTAAATATGATTACCTGCACGTCCGAGAGGTCGGGTATGGCGTCAAGAGGCGTCCTCTTCACGGAGACCAGTCCCCAGCCGATAATGAAAAGCGTAAAGAGTATTACGATCAGTCTGTTGTTTATGGAAAGCTCTATTATTTTCTTAAGCATCTGAACCCGCTATCATGGGATTTTCAATTTCAGTGGCCGTGGTGCATCTGTTCGGGCAGGCCGCCAAGGTTGGCTGCGTCTTTCGTCTCTTCCATGCCTTACATGTCGTGGCCGTTCATGCCGCCCATGTCGTGGCCCTGCTGGGCCATCTCCTCCATCGCGTGGCCATCCATCTTGCCCATGTCGTGGCCCGAATGGTCCATCCCTTTCATCGCGGAGTGGTCCATCCCCTCCATGCCCTGATGATCCATTCCCTCCATCGCGTGGCCATCCATCTTGCCCATGTCGTGGCCCGAATGGTCCATCCC